>JBJMTO010000124.1:0-3470 GCA_045811665.1 Bradyrhizobium sp. | reverse complement strand
TCGTCGGCAAGGCGCCCATGGGTCACAAGCACTAGACCAATCATCGGAAACTCCTCGCGGGTGCTTTTGGTGCACCGCACGAACGCGCCACTTTGACCATCCAGTGAGCCCGCGCAAGGGGCGATCTTCGCGTTTCTCCCGGAAAGTGGCACGAATGGGAGGCCGCGCGGGTCTATTCGGTGGCGATAGTGGGCCTTATATGGTTACCAATTCCCTTCGAACAATCGGCCGAATGTTTGGGTGGATGATGAACTCGCGGTCATTGTCAGCGCGGCCACAATTATCGGAACCGCCGCGAAGCCGGCTCCTACGGGAATTCGCGGTACGGAAACACCGAAAAAGAGGGTCTTCAAAGCCTCAGGGGGAGGCAGGCGCTCGGCGTCTTCTGCACAGAGATCGACGATCAGCCCCACGCTCGCCTCTTCCGCGAACTCGCAACGGCGAATGCCGAGGCCACGAACTTCAATCAATCCTGCCAGTTCGCGCGCCGGACGGACCCGAAGTTGCCCCTCGCGCGCATTCAGATAGACGCGGTCGTCGCCGATCAGCACAGCCCTGGGTATTTGCCCGGCGCGTCCCGCCAGGATGAGATCAAATGCCGCATGCGATTTGCCGGCACCTGATGGGCCTCGGATCAGCACCGCACGGTCGCCTACCAGCACCGCGGAGGCATGGACGCTCGCACCGCCGGCTTGGGTGGTCATGGCACCGGCAACCTGACGACGAACCGAGCTCCGGCGTTGGTCTCTTCGCCCTCGTCGCCGAGCGGACCGGGACGATTTTCCGCCCAGATCCGTCCGCCATGCGCCTCGATGATCTGCTTGGAGATGGACAGTCCGAGCCCTGAGTTCTGGCCAAATCCCTGATGCGGCCGATCGGTGTAGAAGCGCTGGAATATCCGTTCCAGCGCGTCGTCACGAATCCCTGGACCATCGTCATCGACCACAATCTCGATTTCCGACCTCACCCGCCGGCACATGATGCGCACCTTGCCCCCGGCTGTCGAAAACGACTGGGCGTTGACGAGGAGATTGGAGATCACCTGGCCGAGGCGGGAGTCATGGCCCGGTACCGAGAAGGTGTCCGCGGGGCCACGGCCCTCGAAGCGGATTTCGACGCTGACGTCATGACCGAGCCGGGTTTCGTTGGCGACCGACGTCAGCGTCGTGAGCAGGCGACGAAGATCGACCGGCGTCATGTCCTGCCGTTGCAGTTCGGCGTCGAGGCGGCTCGCATCGGAGATGTCCGAGATCAGCCGATCGAGCCGCTTGACGTCGTGCTCGATCACCGCGAGCAACCGTGAGCGGCTGTTGTCGTTGCGCGCCAGCGGCAGCGTTTCCACCGCCGAGCGCAGCGAAGTCAGCGGGTTCTTCAGTTCATGGGCAACATCGGCGGCGAACATCTCGATCGCCTCGATACGATTGTAGAGCGCATCGGTCATGTCGCGAAGCGCGCCTGACAAGTGGCCGATCTCGTCGCGGCGGCGGGTGAAATCGGGTATTTCGACGCGGGTCCGGATGCGGCGGCGGACGCGCTCGGCGCTGTCGGCAAGCCGGCGCACCGGGCCCGCGATCGTGCTTGCCAGCAGCAGCGACAACATGATCATGACGGCGGAGGCAACGCCTCCGACCTTGAGGATCGCAAGCCGCTCAGCCGTCACCATCTGGTCGATGTCGTCGCCTTGGGTCGAGAGCATCAAGGCGCCATGAATTGCGCGGAAACGCTGCACCGGGACGGCGACGGAGACGATCACCTCGCCGCGGTCGTTGACGCGCACCATGCTGCTTTTCTGACCTTTCAAGGATTCCGCGACTTCGCGATAGCCGTTGCCGTTCTCCGGCCCGAGTTCGCGATAGAGCGGTAGGTCGCCGCGATTGAGCCATGTGCGGATGGCGATCGCCGTCCGTTCGGCGATACCTGGTTTTTCGAAGGTCGGCGGCGGCAGCTCGAAGCGCAGGACATCGCCGCGGCCGTACAGACTGCGGCTATCGAGGATAAGACCGCCTTCACGGTCGTAAATGCGGCCCCGGGTCTTGGTGGGTGAAATAAGCCGGCGCAACACGGGTGCGACGCGTTCGGGATTGATCGGGAAATCCAGCCCGGAAAATTCATCGGGCGCGCCGTAGGTTTCACCGGGCTTCAGATCCTGCAGCCGGTCGGGATCGATGGTGATGGTGTTGGTCTCGACCGTCGCCGATGCGCCGATTGCGCCCGCGATGATATCGGCCTGCACCAGCAGACTTTGCGCGCGCGCGTCGATCAGGCCTGCGCGAAATTGCGAGAGATAAAGAATACTGGCGACCAGCGCGACCAGCCCGGCAAGATTCAGCGAAACGATGCGCCGCGTCAGACTTGAAAAGCTGAGAGCAAAGAAGAATTGACCGGCGCGACGAAACCAGCCGAGCGGCGACTCCCACGGCTTCGCCGGCGGGCTCTCGTCGACAGCCGTGTTGATAGCGGCAGACGATGAGACGTCTTCCGCATTCAGGCTTGAATCAGGCTGGGTTCGATCAAGCAATGGCCAAAACTGCCGGTTATTTCGATTGGGTCTCTAAACAGGCGTATCGGCTTCGCACTCTACCCGAGATGAGCGGCGGCGTCAGTTAACAAACCGCAACTGGATGCCAGGCGATCAGGTCTCCTTGAAGCGGTAGCCCACGCCATACAACGTCTCGATCATCTCGAAATCGTCGTCCACCACCTTGAACTTCTTGCGCAACCGTTTGATGTGGCTGTCGATGGTGCGATCATCGACATAGACTTGATCGTCGTAAGCCGCATCCATCAGCGCGTTGCGGCTTTTCACAACGCCGGGGCGCGTCGCCAGTGCCTGCAGGATCAGAAATTCCGTGACCGTCAAAGTCACGGCCTCGTTCTTCCACGTGCAGGTGTGACGCTCGGGGTCCATGCGCAGCAATCCGCGGTCCAACGCCTTGGCGTCGGTCTCCTTTGGCACGGCCGTGGGATCTTTTGGCGAGGAGCGGCGCAGCACGGCTTTTACCCGCTCGACCAGGAGGCGCTGCGAGAACGGCTTGCGAATAAAGTCGTCGGCGCCCATTTTGAGGCCGAACAGTTCGTCGATTTCCTCGTCTTTTGAGGTTAGGAAGATGACCGGCAGATCCGATTTCTGCCGCAGCCGCCGCAAGGTCTCCATCCCATCCATCCGCGGCATCTTGATGTCGAGGATCGCAAGGTCCGGTGGGCTGGTGCGAAAGCCGTCAAGCGCCGAAGCGCCATCCGTGTAGGTCATGATGCGATAGCCTTCGGCTTCGAGCGCGATCGACACGGATGTGAGAATGTTGCGGTCGTCATCGACCAGGGCGATTGTAGGCATGAGCCTGCTTTCAGATACTAAGGTGACTGAAACGCGAGCAATCGGTGGCGCGCCGCGTAAGTGGGCTTCGAAACTCGGTCACCGAGCAATGCAAGCTGGGCTGAAGTGTGACCGGTGTCGATACGCCCGGGGAAAA
>JBJMTO010000123.1:0-11290 GCA_045811665.1 Bradyrhizobium sp. | reverse complement strand
CGATAAAACTGATCGTCAGCGCGATGACAGGTTGTGCGTAGGCATTCACAAGCTCGATCCAGGCCGGCGCGTTCGCGAACCTGCTGGCTTTAGGCAGATCATAGGCGAGCAAGGTCATCGCAACGCCGAAGATGGTGTTGCTCAACGCCTCCAATCGGCGCATTTCGAAAAGACCGATCTGCTTCAACCTTGCTCCCCCTCAAAGCCGCCGGATACGAGTCCCGGACATGCTTTCAGCTTTGGATTGTCGGACATAGAGTGCCCCTTGTGGGCAAGATAACGCAATGCTCGATCTGGCGATCGTTCTCCTCGGGCATACCAAGATCGCGAGCACGGTTTGTTATTCGGGACACGCTCTGCCCAACTCCAACTGCCGGTTTGTGCCACTTCCAGACTCGTGCATCGCCGTTCGATCGCCTCGTCAGCGCGATCGAGAAGTAACACGCGGAAGAGCGATTGCGCGCCTTGCGAGCGCCTACACCGACTTCCGTCCGATTTTGACATGGGTCGCGTTCTCGCCCGTGACGCGATCGACCGGCGCGTAGCCGAGCGCGGGCAAATCGAGTCCTGCAAACAGGCTTTCGCCCGCGCCAAGCAACACCGCCGGCAACGCCAGATGGATGTCATCGAGCAGCCGCGCTTGCAGGAACTGGCGCACCACCGAGGCGCCGCCGCCGACCCTGATATCCCGGTCCTTTGCCGCCGCGCGGGCCTGCTTCAGCGCGGCTTCGATCCCGTCGGTCACGAAGTGGAACACGGTGCCGCCTTCCATCTCGATCGACGCCCGCGCGTGGTGGGTGAGCACGTACACCGGGGTGTGATAGGGCGGATTGGGGCCCCACCAACCCTTCCAGGAGTCGTCCGGCCATGGACCTCGGATCGGGCCGAACATGTTCCGCCCCATGATCCAGGCGCCGATATTTTCCATCGAACGTTCGGCGAATCCGTTGTCGACACCGGTGCTGCCGCCGTTGCGGCCGGTCATCGTGTGGAACATCCGCGTCTTGAGCATCCAGTCCGGCAACGCCATTCCGCGCTCCCCAAAGGGATTGTCGATGGTTTGATGAAGGCCGGCGGCAAAACCGTCGATCGAGACCGAGAAGGCTGAAGTCCTGATCATTCCCATGCTGTCATGCTTCCGCAAATAAGGGTTCTGATTGAAAGACGGGTGAGGCGGCCCGCGGACGACATCGCGCGCAAGCGCTTGCGGCCGGGTTCAACTCGGGAGGCCCGAGTTGGGTCATAGGAGGAAGTCGCTGCCTTGCGGCGGGATTTCTAGTTCACCCCCGAAGGCGGACATTGGACGGACATTACCGGAGGTCCGTTTTGTTGCCAAACTCGGAAGTTGGCGGCTTTCTATTCGATCACCTCGTCGGCGCGAGCGAGCAGTGTCGGCGGAATTTCTATGCCGAGTTGTTTCGCGGTCTTGAGATTAATCACCAGCTCGAACTTGGTGGGCTGCACAACCGGAAGCTCGGACGGCTTTTCGCCCTTAAGGATGCGTCCGACATAGACGCCTGCCTGCCGCCATGTGTCCGGTAGGTCGGGACCGTAGCTCATAAGACCGCCAACAACGGCGTCCACGCGGCCGTTGCAGATCGCCGGAATTCCGTAGCGGTAGGCCATTGTGATGTGCAGGCCTCGACCGCTGAGGCCAAACAAAGGATCGGTGCTGGGGAAGAACGCGCCCACCTTGAACCGACTCATCGTTGCGAAGGCCTCGTCGAACTCGCTCTCGCTACTGGCATAGACAACATGAAGGGCTAACCCCAGGGCCTGAGCGGCTGCTTTTGCTTCGCCAATCTGGCCTTCGGCGAGAGTCCCTTTCGGGTTCACGAGCAGCGCGACATCTGAGACATGGGGGAGGATATCCCGCATCAGGCCCATCCGTTTTGCCGTGAGCGCCGTTCCGATAAAGGTTGCCCCGGTGACATTCCCGCCAGGCCGGTTGAAGCTTGCAACAAGGCCGTCGCTAACTGGATCGCCACCATAGGCAAAGACGATCGGTATCGTTGGCGTGGTCGCCTTCGCAGAACGCGCCGGGACCGGCGATCCGGTCGCGAAAATGATCGACACCTGGTTCCTCACAAGCTCAGCCGCCAACGCCGGCAACCGGTCGAATTGGCCCTCTGCTGAACGATAAATGACGGTCAGGTTGCGGCCTTCGACGAAGCCAGCCTCCGCGAGACCCGCACGAAAGGGCTTGATTGCCCAATCGGCCATTTCACTTGAGCTGAGCAACCCCAGCGTCGGCCGCTGCTGTGCCTGCGCCACGAGCGGCCAAGCGACCGCCGTTCCACCGAGGAGCGTGATCAATTGGCGCCGATGCATGCCTTGCCCCTGAGATGTCGGCAAGCCTAACACCTTGCCGCCGCGTAGCGAGATAAATCGCACACAACCCACTTCAGCATGACGCAACGGATGTCTGGTCCGGGTCAACCCGGAAGTCTCCCCGTCAGCACGGCTTGTCCTGTCTTCGCTCGGGAGCGGACATCGTCAGGCCGCGCGCTTAAGGCCGGTAGTGCCAGAACCTGACCTCATGAGCATTCGATAAGATCCGCCAATCCACCTGGGCGGGCCCATTTGCGGTCTCACGTATTTCGTACGCGTCGGTAAGGAATTCCATGTGCAGTCGCCTCTACGGCTTCGAAGTGGCGGCCCTATACGGTGCGCCACGGAGACAGCCGCGGAATCCACCGCGGGACATTGGCCCGGAAATCCTCGTACTGGGCGCCAAAGCTCTCAGCCAGCACCGGCTCCTCGTAGGCGAGCACAAAGGCGTGGAACGAGAGCCACATGAGCCCGCCGTAAATCAACAGACGCCAGTCGCCGAACAGGATCCCCTGGCCCAGGATGACCGCGACCACCGCGACGTAGATGGGATTGCGCACGTAGCGATAGAGCCCTGTCACCACCAAGTTCTGCGGCGGTGCGATCGGCGCCGGCGTGCCGAGGCCCTGAAGCGCAAAGCGCGCAAACGAGTCAATGAGCGCGGGCAGACCGGCAGCGATCAATAGCATCCCGACCGCGCGCGTCGCCTGCAGGTCGAGGAACGGCGGCCGAAACTCCCAATGCGTGATGGACCACGGGATGAGCCCCGCCAGGACGCTGGGCGCAACCGCAAAGAAGAGAGCAGAGCCCAATACCGCGATCGTTTTCCGCACGGGACCGCCTTCCTGTCCTGTCGCAATGTTAATGCAGCCATTTCCGATCGGCGCGTTCAGCGATTGAATCGCGACGGCGTTGCGAAAGCGTCTCGACCAGGCCCACTGTCCAGCACATCGGGCATCCGCGTAGCGCGACGAGGGCGGCAACGCCCGCGCCCAAGGATAGCCAAGGGTGCGCGGTCTGGTGGACGATGGCCCAAGCGAGTAGCGCCGCCGCAGCTGCGCCGCGCATCAGGTGTGCGCCCAGGAAGGCGCTCCCGAACATGCCGACTCCACGAAAGTAATTCATGTGCTCTCTCGTCCGCTGACCTTTGTGCCGAGCAGATATTCTCGCACCAGTGTGCGGGCGCGGCGCAGGCGGCTTTTTGCCGCTTCGCGCGTCACGCCGAGCCGCCCGGCGATTTCCCAAATCGTCAGGTCTTCGAGATCTCGCAGCAGCAGCACTTCGCGATGGGACGGCGAAAGCGACTCAATCGCATTGACCAAGTCGATGCGCAACTCGTCCGGCGAAACCTTTGCGAGCTGGCGTGAGTCTTCCAGGCCGGCGAGCTCCTCGACTCCGCGCATCAGCATCAGCGCCGGCAGCATGCAAAGGCGCGCGATGACGGTCAGCAGCCAGCCGGCAAGTGCGGCTGGACTGCGGATCGTGCCCACGCGCCGGTACACGACGATGAGTGCTTCTTGCACCACATCTTCGATAACCGAGGTGCGGTGGCAATGGCGCCGGGCGTAGCGTCGAATGTCCGGCTGCAGCGCCACCAATAGCTGTGTCAGCGCGTGCCGGTCACCCGATTGTGCCGCGAGGAAGAGATCGTCTGATACGCGCGCCAAGGCAGTCACCCCTTCAGTGGCTCGCGCCTGGCGATGGCGCAGGCAGGGCAATAGCCGAACACGCCGGTGACCAACGTCACGACACCCGTGCCGCTGAGCAGTAGCCCGAGCGGCGAAGCGTGTAGCGCAACCACCCCGCAGATGAGCATCAAGCCCCCGCCGATCAGCCTGGTCATGCGCTCCCACCCGCCAACGTTCTTTCTATACCACATGGTTTTGTGCTCCGGCCAGCAACGCGCCGCTATGGCGCATTCACCTAGACAAGAGGGCGCAAACCCTGCGCCGGGGTCGCGGCACAAAAAATAATTTTGAGGGGGGTGGCAGCCTCGGCCAGGCTCGCGTGGGCGTCTGGCGCGGGCCTGAGCCGCTGAGGAGCGGCATCGAGTCGCCGGGGTGTCTGCTATGGGTCCATTTCCGGACCTCGGCGCGGCCCAATCCGATGTCCGCTTTTCCCACGAGAGCAGACTTACCGGTCAGGCGCCTCAGGTTCGCTCAGTGCCATTAGCGACACTTCACGCGCAGCAAAACACCCAGTTATTCGATCACCTCGTTGGCGTGCAGCAGTATTGACTCCGGAATCGTGAGGCCAAGGCTTTTCGCGGTCTTAAGGTTTACGACCAGCTCGAACGTGACAGGCTGCTCCACCGGCAGGTCCGCTGGTTTCGCCCCTTGCAAAATTTTGTGGACGAAGCCCGCGCCATTGCGAAAAAGGTGGGGGAGGCTCGCGCCATAGGACATCAAGCCTCCGGCCACCACGTTCTCCCGTAGTTGGAACATGGCCGGGAGCCGGCTTTTCCCAACGAATTCGATGATCCAACCCGCGTGCAATTGGTGCAAGGGGTCGCTGGTCATCATGAACGCATCGGGGCGTTCCCGCATCATGGCGGCGAAGGTGTTGTCGAACTCGTTGGGACTGCGCACCTCGACGGAGATCAGCTTCAGTCCCAATATTGGTACGGTGCGTTGAACCTCTTCGAATTGGATTACGTTGGAAGCGTTGTCCGGGTTCCACAGGAAAGCCACGCGCGAGACCGATAGAAAGACGTCCCTGAGGAGCTGCAGCCGTTTGCTGACGATGAGCGGACCAAGGACGATATTCCCGGTGATATTTCCCCCCGGCCTGGCGAGGCTTGCAATCAACCCCGGCTCGCACCGGATCGCCAATCCCGATCGCGACGATCGGGATCGTCTCCGTCGCCCGCTTGGCGGCGAGGCTTGGCGGCGTTCCAAATACGGCGATGACATCGACCGGCAGGCGGACTAGCTCGGCTGCGGCCGCAGCGAGGCGCTCCGGAATGCCCTCCGCGGTTTGATATACGATGGAGATATTCCGGCCTTCGATATAACCGAGATCGCGGAGGCCTTGGCGAAAATGGTCCCATATCGGGGCGTCGTCGACGATGCCGATGCGCCGCACGCGTTCGCCCTGCTGTGCGTGGGCAGCCAGTGGCCACGCGGCTGCCGCACCACTCAGACCACCGAGAAATTCCCGTCGCCTCATGCCGCCCCCAGGAGCGACATCGTGCGCTTCAACCGAGTACTTTGATAGGGCTGAAACCGGCTTCGCTACTGCAACATGGGATGTTGACCGATGTCCGCTTTGGGTCTTAGTCGTGTAAAAACACCGTTCCAAGGAAGTCGATGAGAAGCCAGGACCAGTTCGGTCTCAGGCCACGATGGCAGCGATTAGCGGCTTGGCGCCGACGATGTTCGTGACCCGTGTCAGGTCATGACACCGGGCCGAGAGAGCGCCATTTCGGCGGCGACTTTTGCAAGCGTTTTGTTGAGGAAGTGTGTAGCCTCCATGCGGGCCAAGCAAACATCAAGCGCCTTGTTCGATCACCTCGTCGGCGCGAGCGGCATTGTCGGCCGCACTATGATCTTTGCGGTCTGTAAATTGATCACCACGCGAACCGGGTTGCTCTCATTAATGAAATCGTCGAGGCATTCGGGCCACAGCGTCCACTGCCCACGATCCGCCACTCAACGAAGCGCCCCATGAATGTCTCCCGAGAATCACCGGAGAATCAGAACAGCGGCACCGCGTTTTCACACAGCCAGGGTCAGAAGACGAAATCCCGGGCTGACCAGCGCACGTCTGCTTTAGTCCCAAAACCTGAGATCTCCTTATGGATACACGCACGCGTGCAACAGCGAAGTTCGGTCGTTACGGGTCCCCACTTTCGCGCGGAGGACTGAAGGGGAGGTCGGCGACAGTTGCGTCTTCCCCCTCGATCTCGTTCGGCAGTTCGACCACGACGAGGCCGGCCGCGAGATCGACCGAGGGTACCACGGCGTTGGTGAAGGGCAGCAGCAGGGTTGGGCCATGCGGCCGCGCGATCTCGATGATGTCGCCGGCGCCGAAATTGTGGATGGCGAGGACCCGGCCGAGCGGCTCGTCGCCGGCGGTCACCGCCGCCAATCCGATCAGGTCGGCGTGGTAATACTCATTGTCGTCGGTCGCCGGCAAGTTCTCCCGTCCGACATAGAGTTCGAGCCCATTGAGCCGTTCGGCGTCCTCGCGCGTCGCGACACCTTTCAGTGTCGCGACCAGATGTCCCTTGGCCTCGCGCGCGTGCGTCAGCTCGAACTGACGCGTGCCGTCCTTTGTCAGCAACGGCCCATAGCGCGTCACCGCGAGCGGATCTTCGGTGAACGTCCACAGCTTCACCGCACCGCGCACGCCATGCGCGGCACCGATGCGGGCGACGCAGATTTGCGAGGCCGACATCAGTTGTTCGCGCTACGCGGTCTTGGCGGCGGCTTCGGCGTTAGCCTTGCGCTCCTTGCGCGGCACCGCCTTTTCCGGGTTGTTGCGCGCAGCGCGCTTTGCGATACCGGCGGCGTCGAGAAAACGGGACACCCGGTCTGAGGGCTGGGCGCCTTTGGCGAGCCAGGCCTTTACCTTGTCCATGTCGAGCTTCAGCCGCGCCTCGCTATCCTTTGGCAGCAGGGGATTGAAATGGCCGAGACGTTCGATGAAGCGACCGTCGCGGGGAAAGCGGGAGTCCGCGACCACCACGTGGTAGACCGGGCGCTTTTTGGTCCCTGCGCGAGCAAGGCGGATAACGACTGACATTTAGTTCTCCTGTGAGAGATGGGTTTGGATTTTCGAAATCAACGCGTCATTCCAGGCGCGAGCGTAGCGGTCGAGCAGACAATCCATAATCAGGATCGGGCGTCTGGATTGTCGGAGCCGCGCAAAGCTGCGCATGGCAAAATGACGGGCAGCCAAGACTTGCTCTCATTTCTTTTTTCCCGATCCGGGGAAGCCGCCAAGGCCGGGCAGAACTGGCTTGCCACTCAGCCCGGTAAGTCCCGGCAAGTTCGGCAGGCCCGATCGCAGACCGGGGGGAAGATCTTTCGGCAGCGCCGGCATCCCGCCGGGCCCTGCGCCTCCAGGCATTTTTTCCGCGAGCGCCTTCATCTGCTCGGGTGAGGGCATGCCGCCGCCAAAGCCCATGGCTTGGGCGATGCCGGCCATCGGCCCGCGCTTGCCGGAGCCCATCGCCTTCATCATGTCCGCCATATTGCGATGCATCTTGAGGAGTTTGTTGACCTCCTCGACCTTGACGCCGGCACCCGCCGCCACGCGCTTCTTGCGGCTGGCCTTGAGCACTTCCGGGTGCTTGCGCTCCTGCCGGGTCATCGAATCGATCACCGCCACCTGGCGCTTGAGTATCTTGTCGTCCAGCCCCGCGCTCGCGATCTGGTTCTTCATCTTGGCGATGCCGGGCATCATGCCCATCAAGCCGCTGATGCCGCCCATATTCGCCATCTGCAGCAATTGCTCGCGCATGTCGGACAGATCGAACTGGCCCTTGCGCATCTTCTCCGCGACGCGGGCGGCTTTTTCGGCATCGATGTTGGCCGCGGCCCGCTCGACCAGCGAGACCACGTCGCCCATCCCAAGAATGCGGCCCGCAATCCGGCTGGGGTGGAAATCTTCCAGCGCATCGGTCTTTTCACCGGTGCCGATCAGCTTGATCGGCTTGCCGGTGACCGCGCGCATCGACAGCGCCGCGCCGCCACGGCCGTCGCCGTCGACCCGCGTCAGAACGATGCCGGTAAGGCCGACCCGCTGGTCGAAAGACCGCGCCAGATTGACCGCGTCCTGTCCGGTAAGGGAGTCCGCGACCAGCAGCACTTCATGCGGGCTCGCCGCAGCTTTGATGGACGCCGCTTCCGTCATCATCTCTTCGTCGAGCGTCGTGCGGCCGGCGGTGTCGAGCAGCACCACGTCATAACCGCCGAGCTTGGCGGCCTCGAGCGCGCGCTTCGCAATCTGTTCCGGCTTCTGGCCGGCAACGACCGGCAAGGTCGGGATGTCGAGGTCGCGTCCGAGCACTGCGAGCTGCTCCATGGCGGCCGGGCGATAGATGTCGAGCGATGCCATCAGCACCTTGCGCCTGTCGCGCTGGGTCAAGCGCCGGGCGAGCTTGGCGGTGGTGGTGGTTTTGCCGGAGCCCTGCAGGCCCACCATCATGATCGCGACCGGCGGCACCGCGTTGAGGTCGATGGTCTGGCCGTCCGAGCCCAGCGTGGCGATCAGTTCGTCATGAACGATCTTGACTACCATCTGCCCTGGCGTCACCGACTTCACCACGGTGGCGCCGATCGCCTGCTCGCGGACTTTTTCAGTGAAGCTTCGGACCACGTCGAGCGAGACGTCTGCTTCCAGCAGGGCGCGGCGCACCTCGCGCATCGAGGCGTCGACATCGGCCTCCGTCAGCGACCCGCGCCGGGTCAGCCGATCGAGAATGCCACCAAGTTTTTCCGACAGATTGTCGAACACGTCGTTGTCCTTTGTCCTGCCAGGGCAGGCGCAGCTTCACTCATTCCTGCCATATCCCGCGGTAGCGGGTGTCCAGTACGCCGGCGCTTCGCGCTCAAAGCGCACGCCTTGCGGCTACTGGATCACCCGCCTTCACGGGTGATGACAGCCTAATTTGTGTCCGGCCCGGCGCTGCGGCAACCTTGCCGCTGACGCTATTCCAAAACACTTTTGCGCCCGAGGGCGCATCGCGCTGTCGGGCGTTGACCTCCGGCCTCAAGGGCCGGGCGGCGGGTCGAAAAGAACGTCTTTCCGAAGATTGCGGCCGTTAAACCTCCGTACCCCCCAGAAGTCAAGGAAAGTCGCGGGATGAGTATTGGCCGAAATAGGCGATGCCATTTCACTAGCCACAGGTGGAGCTAGATTGGGCGCATAACAACGCAATTAACCGCCCTGAATAGCACGGTATATCCCGGTGCCCTGGCAGGATCATCTGGGGCCGTCTTTTGCGTAAGGTAGTATGTAGGGCGACTCACAACTGTGATACGAAGTTGTGATGCGATTGAGTCCTACCTCGAAACTAATATTCAGGTTTCTGCTTCATATATTTGTGGGCGCACTGTTGTTCGCGGCAGTCGCATTGGCTGCTACGGTATTATGGTACGCTACGGACGTCACGAGGTCGCATCGTGTCCCGGAGCTCATATGCTGGATTTGCGAACTCGTTTCAGAACTGCTGTTCTTTCTGGACGTTATTTGCTTGCTATTTCTAATGGGCGTAGAGGTCTTAAGATTACTTCGCGACGTGTGGGGCACGCTGCGGGAACGGGAGGCTCTCAATGAGTGATGCTAGGGAACTAGCTAGCAAGATAGTGGAAGAGGTGAAGGATTCTGCGCATCTCTTTTTCAGTCCCGTTCGCGTCATCGTAAACGAGTTCAACCGCGCTGTTCATCAGCAGCAGCCGCACGACTCAGGTGCTGACAAGAAGCCCAACGAAGACCCGAACTACGGCAGGACCGCGGGGTAGTAGGCCACTTTTTACCCGCTTTCAGTACCATGAGTTGCGACGGCGTCCGGCGGCTTCGGTCGGCAAGGCGGGGCAGACAGTGGACGCGGCGTCTACAACTTCCCGATAAATTTCAACGCCGACTTGCCGCGCCACTGCCTTCGCGGCGTCGTGCGTAGGACTGGTGGGTGCGGCACCAGTTGAGGGAAAGACAACGCGGCCCGCTGCAACGCGACCACTCGCGATGCCATAGAAACTCAGTTCCTAGCCCGATGTGGGCGCGACGTTTCCGTAAGCGGAGATCCGCTGGGCTTGCCGAATCCGTTGTTTTGGGGGCCAATCGGACCATGAAAATCACTCGCCGCCGTTTTTTCGGATTGCTCTCGGGCGTCGCCGGTTTGGTTGGGCTGACCGCCTGGGCGTATCGTTCGAAAAACTATTCCGGCCCGCTCTCGGATCATTTCGACGGAACGCACTTCTTTGATCCCAATGGAGTGCCGCCCAAATCGATCCGGGAAGTCCTCCGCTGGCAATTCGGGTCCGGGCGGCAACGTGCGGCTTGGCCGGAGTGGGCGCCAAGCGCCTACGCCGACACGCCCCCGGCGCGCGTGAGCGGCGGGAAGGTGCGACTTTCCTTTGTCGGCCATGCAAGCTGGCTGCTCCAGACTTCCGGGCTGAACATCCTGATCGATCCCGTCTGGTCGATGCGCGCCTCGCCGTTCGCCTTCGCCGGGCCGAAGCGCCACAACGACCCCGGTATCGCCTTCGATGCACTGCCTGCGATCGACATCGCGCTGGTGTCGCACGGCCATTACGACCACCTCGATCTCGCGACGCTCTCCGACCTTTCGGCGAAATTCTCTCCGCGCGTGATCACGCCGCTCGGCAATGATCTGACGATGCGCAGCGCCGATGATGCAATCCGCGCCGAAGCGTTCGACTGGCACCAGCGCGTCGAACTCGGCGACGGCGTCGCGGTGACGCTGGTGCCGACCCGGCATTGGACCGCGCGAGGACTATTCGACCGCAACCGCGCGTTATGGGCGAGTTTTGTGCTGGAGACGCCGGCGGGCAAAATCTACATCGTCTGCGATTCCGGCTATGGAGACGGCAAGCATTTCCGTCACGTCGCGCAAGCGCACGGCCCGCTTCGCCTGGCGATCCTGCCGATCGGCGCCTATGAGCCGCGCTGGTTCATGCGCGATCAGCACATGAACCCGTCCGACGCCTTGAAGGCGCTGGCTGATTGCGGGGCCGAGCAGGCGCTTGCGCATCACCACGGCACATTTCAATTGACCGACGAAGCCATCGACGCGCCGCTCAACGCGCTGTATGCCGCGCTCGACGAAGCGAAGATTCCGCGCGAGCGTTTTGTCGCGCTCAAGCCGGGGCAGGTGTTTCAGTTTTGATACCTCGGCCCGGCGCGGGCTGTCTCCGGGGTTGTTGGAGGCGCGCTCACGGAAAACTCTCGCGCGCGAGCAGGGGTCCCTGTTGTCGCACGGTGATACATT
>JBJMTO010000122.1:0-10420 GCA_045811665.1 Bradyrhizobium sp. | reverse complement strand
GTCTATTCCGCCGCACGAGGTTTGCTTGAGTGATTCAACAGCTGCGAAACTACCCTGGCCACGATGGCTCACGATTTTTGGCCTGTATAACTGCTGGTTGGGTCTGGGTGACATATTGGCGCTTTGGT
This sequence comes from Bradyrhizobium sp., assembly GCA_045811665.1. Classification (GTDB taxonomy): domain Bacteria; phylum Pseudomonadota; class Alphaproteobacteria; order Rhizobiales; family Xanthobacteraceae; genus Bradyrhizobium. The sequence goes on along the minus strand of JBJMTO010000122.1, from coordinate 10,292 downwards.
CAACTGCAAGGATGCTTTCGATTCGCAGCGGGCTTTGAAGTCCCATGATCGAAATCCCGTCTCACTCCAAGACGACCCGCGGTAACGCGCGAACCGGCAGGCAGCCGATTGCGCTCGCCGCTGGCGTTCTCATCCTTCTGGTGTTTGGCCTCGGCACCATTGCGCTTTGGCGCGCCGGGACGAGCACCGCATCGATGGAAGAACGCCTCCTTGCGCTTCGACAAACACAGGCCATCATCGCACAACAGTCCGAGCAGTCGGCCGAGAAGACCAGGGCATTGGCACTGACGCAGCAGGAGTCGATCGACCAGCTGCAGACGGTTCATGACCATGGCCAGATCATGCGGCAGCTTCTCGCCGGGCAGCAGAGCGAGACCAGGCGATTGTCCGGACAGGTTTCAGATCTCGCGACGTCCGTTGAGGGTATGCGGCAGTCTTTGGCCAGCCTTCGTCGTGCTGAAGCTTCCGCCCCAACCCCTCGCAACGCATCACCCGCAACGAGGCCGCAGGTGGCGAAGAGCGCCAATCGGAAGCCTGCAAAATCCGGAAGTTGATCCACACAGCCACCGTGGTCACGTCGGTTGCGGTTGGAACCATTTCCCTCGAACCCGATTGGACCGGCATTGTCGCGTGGAGGCTGGCTGGTGCGGAAATTGATCTCCTTGGACGAAGAGACCTACGACAAGCTGAAGCAGCTCGGGCGGGACCGAATGGCGACGCTTCAGGACCTGGCGGATGAAGCGTTCGATGATCTGCTCAAGAAGCACGGCGTTCCCGTTGATCTGAAGGACGCACTTCGCAAGAGCGCAGGCGTAACGAAGAGCGGGGCAAAGGCTAACCCGAAATCATCACGGAAGAACAGGTCATGAGCGATCCGGATCCGTTCGAGGAAGGCCAGCGCGCCGCGCGAATGAACATCCCGGCGGAAGCCAATCCCTATCACGATGGCAGCGAGGCACATTCGCTGTGGGCTGCCGGCCATGAGAGCGTCGCGGGAGAGATCGAAGCGGGCGAGTCCGAAGGCACGTAGCCTGCTTATTTAGCCGATCTTCTTCAGCCCCTTCCTGAATCGCGGTCCATTGCCGACGTAGAATTTCGCCGCACCCCCCATTGCCGCCGCCTGCGCCGGCTCAAGCGCCCGGATGACCCGTGCCGGCGCGCCGATGATCAGGGAATTTTCGGGAAACTGCTTGCCTTCTGTAATCACCGCGCCCGCGCCGACGATGCTGCCCCGGCCGATCCTGGCGCCATTCATCACGATCGAACCCATCCCGACCAGCGCACCATCCTCGATCGTGCAGCCGTGCAGGATGACGTTATGACCGACGGTGCAATTCTTGCCGATCACCAAGGGAAAACCCAGGTCGGTGTGACAGGTCGAATTGTCCTGCACGTTTGAGTTTTCGCCGATCTCGATCCACTCGTTGTCGCCGCGCAGCACCGCGCCGAACCAAACGCTCGCCGAGGGGTGCAGGCGCACCTTGCCGATGACGGCGGCGGTTTCGGCAATGAAGTAGTTTCCGTCGGCCGGAAGTTCGGGGCTCGCGCCGTCCAATTCGTAGATAGCCATGTACCGGATCTCCTGTTCACGGAGACTTTGGCATAGCCGGTTCACTCAGGCCAGCAGTCCGGCGGCGCGCAGTGTCATCAGGAAGAACGTGCCGGACATCATGCTCCAGAACCCGGCCAACACGGTGGCCATCATCACGAACTCGACGCGCCGGCGCTCGATGCGCGCGCCCCGCAGCGTATTGCGCATGATGATGAAGGGGGCCGCAAATACCAGGAACGGCACCGCGGCGAATGTCTTTGGCGCGACGCCATCCTGCAGCAGGCCGAAACCCGCCGGGCGTTGTACCATCGCCTGATATCCGCTGGTCAGCGCGCCGGCCAGCGCGAAGCCGATGCAAAGGGAAAACAGGGAATTCAACGCATCAGGCGACATGCAAAAGCTTCCGCTACACAGGGACGGCCACTGCTTCGCAGGAATGCCGGGCGGCCGCCACATCATCCTTAAGGAAGGGTTAACGCGGCGCGCGGGAACCGCTGGCCGAAAATGCATCGCCATCGGCTGAAGGCGCAAAATCATGTGACGATCCGAACTCGCATCGCATATCGTGCGGTGATTCGATGCCAGCCTGCGGACCTGCCTTGCGATGCTTGCCTCATGACATCCTTCCCCATTTCTCAGTCCCCCCTACGCGGCTCACGCCATCACATCTTTCCGATCGTGGTGGGATGCGCGCTGGCCGCGGGTGCAATCGCTCTTGTCGGCTATTTGCTGTGGCCCACCTGGGGACCGGAAAGTTCGAGCGCACCGACGCGCTTGCCGGTCAGCATCGGGGCCACGCTCTTCAATGTCCCGACTGCCGCGGTGCGGATGAAGATCCAGCGTCACACCGGCCCGCAGGAACGGATCGACCTGAGCTTCATCTATCCATCGCTCGATCCGCCCGATGCTCCCAAGCACGTCGGCGCGGAGGCAGTCGAACACACCGTGCTGCCCATCGACCGGATCTTTCTGTCGATCGCGGCCCATCACGACGCGTTGGCGCCGGAAGCGAGGGTACGCACCATCTATCCGCGGTATCTCCAACAGCAATCGACGCCCGGACAGGATGGGCTGACGATGCGGGCATTTCGCGACGGCACCCCTTACAGCAGCGAAGACTTGTTCGTGGCGAACACGCCGATCCTCACCACGCGCTGCACCCGCGACGCCGCGACACCTGGAATGTGCCTGAGCGAGCGACGAATCGACGGCGCCGACCTGACGTTTCGGTTTCCGCGAAGCTGGCTCGCACAGTGGCGCGAGGTGGCCGATGCGATGGATCGCCTGACGGCCCAATTGCGGGCGCCCGCGCGATGAGAGTCGCTCGCCGCGTGTAAACCTCAGCCCTGCTCCACCAGATCGTCCTCCAGGATCGCCATCTGGAATTGAAAGGAGCGATCGTCGTCTTCATCATCGACGAACAGCACGCCGATGAATTCCTCCCCGATATAGACTTCCGCCGAGTCGTCCTTCTTCGGCCGCGGCACCACTCGGATCTTCGGATTGCCGAACAGACGCTTGAGATAGGCGTCGAGCTTCCTGACTTCCTGAACGTCCACGGTAGTCTCCAGTAGGATTGAGTTTCGGATGGTTTAAGACGAGACGAAGTGAACTGCTAGTCCAACTTGCAGCAATGGTCCATGGTTGCAGCAATCGTACAATGCAATTCCGGGAGCATTGAGTAAGTTCGCGCGCATTCTCGATTCGCGGGTGCCGACGGGCTAGAACACGTCAAAGTCCGATTGCATTGATCATCTGATCCATGGTGCGCGATGGCTCCGCGCAGCCGGCCTCGCCAACGATCTTGGAGGGAACGCCCGCCACCGTCACGTTATGCGGCACCGGCTTCACCACCACGGAGCCGGCAGCGATGCGGGCGCAATGACCGACTTCGATATTGCCGAGAATTTTTGCGCCAGCCCCGATCAATACGCCTCGGCGAATCTTCGGATGGCGGTCTTCGTTCTCCTTGCCCGTGCCGCCGAGCGTCACGCCGTGCAGACTCGAAACGTCATCCTCGATGACGGCGGTCTCGCCGCAGACGAACCCAGTGGCGTGATCGAGAAAGATTCCGCGCCCGATCCGCGCCGCTGGATTGATGTCGGTCTGAAATACCGCAGACGACCGGCTCTGCAGATAGTACGCAAAATCCTTGCGGCCCTTTCCATACAGCCAGTGCGCCAGCCGGTGGGTTTGCAGCGCATGGAAGCCCTTGAAGTAGATCAAGGGATCGATGAACCGCGAGGTCGCCGGGTCCCGGTCGTACACCGCCACCATGTCGGAGCGAAAGGCGTTGCCCAGATCGGGATTGTCCCGCAGCGCCTCGTCGTAGGTCTGACGTATCAAATCGCCGGAGAGCGCTGAATGGTCCAGCCGCTCGGCGATACGATGCACCACCGAGTCCTCGAGCCGTTCATGATGCAGCACGGTGGAATAGATAAACGATGCGAGCTCCGGCTCGCGGCGGACGATGTCTTCAGCCTCGGTGCGCACGCGATCCCAGATCGGGTCGAGCGCGGCAAGCTTGGCGCCTTGCGGACTAGTCTGATGCTTTGCCATGTTCTTCTCTCGCGCCTTCTGAAACCTGCTCTGATTATAGCACGGGGGCCCGCCGGCTGTCCCGCGCCTGTGGTTTGCCGTGAACGCCGGCTGCTTCAGCCCGCTCGGCAGCTTCGATCTGCGCCTAAAACATTGAAGCAGCACAACTTCTTCTTCATTGCATCGACTACCTTCGGATTGACGCCTTGACGCAATCGGTGCCCACAACGGGACAAATAAACCGCCCTGCTCCCGCAGTACTTGAGCCCACCATCACCCATTGCGCGGCTGCCGGACGAGCCGATCTCGGCTCGTGTCTCGTGTGCCCGAACGGTCCTGGCGTGTCAGAAAATTCAGCACGCCTGACTTGTACACCTTGTCGCCGACCGCGCGCATGTGGTCGCGCCGGGGGATGTCGAGAACCTCCGAGCCCCTGATAACATTGCCGAGCGCTGCAGCCGACCCCGCAATTTCGTCCTGCGTCCCGACAGCGATCAGCACCGGCACGGTGATCGCGGCCGCCTCTTCGGTGGTCATCAGCCGCCGTGAGCCGCGAAGGCAGGCGGCGAGTGCACGACGGTCGGATCGGGTTTGATCGGCAAAGGCGCGGAAGGTGCGCCCCACCGGATCGCTCACGTCCTCGAGCGAAGCGGCCTCCAGTGCCTCCGCGACGTTTGCCCCGGGTCCACCGCCTTCGATCAATCCAATTCCGATCCCGCCCAGAATAGCCGACCGCAGCCGCTGCGGCTGACTATACGCAAGCCAGGCCGTCATGCGCGCGCCCAGCGAATAGCCCATCATGTCGGCGCGCTGGATGCCAAGATGATCGATCAGCCCGGTGACATCGGCGGCCATGGTCGGGATGTGGTAGAGTTCCGGATCGTAGAGTTTGCTGGAGTCACCATGACCGCGATTGTCCATCGCGATCACCCGGCGGCCGGCCTTCTTCAACTCCGAGACCCAGGTCGGATAAACCCAGTTCACGTTCTTGCTGGACGCAAAGCCGTGCACGAGCACGATCGGCTCGCCCTCGCCCTCATCGAGATAGGAGATTTCAACAGCGCCGTTATGGAAACTCGGCATCACGCATTCCACTGGTATGAGTGAGAGGGGAATAACGCCAAAGGCTAACCTCTTACGGCACCGACCACCACCGCCGGTTGGCACGTAGCCGAGCCCTCGCGCGAACGCCGCGCCTTCTTGCGATCGAGCCAGGTCTGGGTCATGCGCTCTGTCGTTGCCTTGATCGAAGACAGTACACCGAACAGCGCCAGCAGCGCGCCGAACAACCATAGGGCAAGATCGAAACCCCCGGCCGCCAGGAGCAGCGCGCCGCGCCCGAACAGTTTCAAGATGGCGCGGGTCTTGCCGCCGTTGGCTTCCGCCAACCGCGCGGCTCGCGCCATGTCTTTCGGCGATTCGGCCACCCGCAATGTTTCCTGCGCAGTGCGAATGCCGGCTCTCTGACCAACGCGTCCGACGTCCTTGGCAAGCCGAACCAACCCGCCCGCCTTCTCGGCGTTAAATGCGGCCCGCATGGCAGTCATCGTTTGACCCGGCCGCAGCACCGACCCGGACGCCACCGCGTGCTGGAGCATTGGCGCATCCACGACCTCGCGCGCCGAACGAGTAGCCCACAGCGAGAGCCTCTCGCTTAACCGGCCCACCTTGCGCGCATCCTTCACGAGCGTAAGGCCCGCGCGAACCGGAGCCGCGCCGCCCAAAGAAACATACGTGGCCGCAGTGACCGCAAGCCCTGCTGCAGCGAGCCCGAGCACCAGCCGGTCGGTGTCTTCGCCCATGGCCAGGTGCTTGCCTTCGCGGACTACATCCCGGATGTCGCCGAACACGAACAAGTCGCCGGCTACGGTACCCGTGAGGCTCGCGAAATCCTCGGCGTTTCCGGTCACCAGGCCACCTGCGAAACGTTTGGCGATATTTGCCGAGGAGTTTTCATTGGCTATGGCCTCACTCACCCGTTTGGACAGATCCTCTGTGATGGCAATGTCTTTATCCCGGGCGAGTTCGGCAAAGCTGCCGGCAAGATCTGCGTCGTTCGCGGCGAGCGCCGCTTCGATATTCGCTGCCATGAGAGCCGGGTCGTTGCGCAGAGCGGCATCCAGTCTGCTGTCCGCGAGTTCGACAGGGTTGCCCTGTGCCTCCAGGATGGCCGCGGCATCACGCGCGCGCGGCCAAAGTAAGGCCAACGCGAAGGCGAAGACCACCATACCAGCCAATGCGATTCGCGACCGTTTCATGGAAACCCGGTGTTTTCGCCTTGCCTAAAAATGGTGCGCCGTTTTTCAGACACAACGGCCCCGACGAAAGAAGGGCTTCTCTGGGACGACAATATTGTGTCGAATTTGCATGAGCAAATGGACGCGTGGGGGCACTAGGAATCAACAGTATCGGCCAGTATGGTGCGCAGCGTTCGATGCTGCTGCGGCGTGTTGAGTGTCTCCGGCTCCATTGCCACGCAAGGTGAATATAATGTCCGACCATGTCGTTCCGCACTTTCATAACGATGCCGGCGTAGCGGTTATCGAGATCGGCTCTCAAGAATTCATGTGCGTAGGCGCCAATCCGCCATTCGATCACCCGCATGTCTTCCTCGATCTCGGCAACGACAATGAGATCATCTGCCCGTATTGTTCGACTCTTTTTCGATTCGCCGCGGACCTGAAGGCCGGCGAAGCGCGGCCGCCTGAATGCGTCGTCAAGGACAAGGCCGCCTGATCCCGCGGTTCGGTGGCGGCGTCGCGTACCATCTTCATCGCCGGTGCCGGGATCGGGGGATTGACGGCGTCCCTGGCACTCGCGGCAAGAGGTTTTCGGGTCGTCATTCTTGAGAAAGCCGACCGACTCGAACAAATCGGCGCCGGCCTGCAGCTCTCGCCTAATGCCAGCCGCGTGCTGGCCGAACTCGGATTGCAGTCGAGCCTTGCAGGCAAAGCGGTCACGCCCGAAACGATCAGCCTGATGAGCGTGCGCGGCGGAGGTGAGATAGCGCGTCTCCCGCTCGGTGAAGCCGCCGCCTTTCGCTCCGGCGCGCCTTATCTGGTCGTGCATCGCGGTGATTTGCAAGCGGCGCTGCACGCCGAGGCCAAGGCGCATCACGACATTGAGTTGCGGCTCGGCTGCCAGTTCGAAGATGTCGCCAGCCATGCCAAGGGACTGACCATCGTCCAGCGCAGCGGCACGACGCGTCAGCAGGATCTGGCGACGGCACTGATCGGCGCCGACGGAATCTGGTCCACGGTCAGAAATCACCTGTTTCCGCATGTGCAGCCACAGTTCTCGGGCTTGATCGCCTGGCGCGGAACGATCGAAGCAACCCAGTTGCCGCGCGAATATGCCTCGCGTGGCGTCCAGGTCTGGATGGGCCCGAACGCTCATCTGGTCGCTTATCCCATCTCGGGCGGGCGTCAGATCAACATCGTAGCGGTGGTTCGGGGGACCTGGAACCGGCCGGGCTGGGATGAGATCGGAGAGAGCAATGAACTCAGAAACGTGTTCGCCTCCCCGAGATGGCCCGGTCCGGCGCGGATGATGATCGCAGCGGTGGACAGCTGGCGAAAATTCGCGCTGTTCACGATGCCTACCGGGGGGGACTGGACCAAAGGCCCGATTGCCCTGCTCGGCGACTCGGCGCACGCTATGCTGCCGTTTGCCGCGCAGGGCGCGGGAATGGCGATCGAGGATGCCGCGGTGCTGGCCAAATGTCTCGCCGAAGCCAAGAACGATGGCGAACCGGCCATCACGGCCGCCCTGCAACGTTACGCGCGTGCGCGCCGCCCGCGTGTGGCGCGGGTTCAACGCGCGGCAAAACGCAACGGGACGATCTATCATCTCACAGGTCCTGCCGCCTTGGCGCGCGACATTGCAATCAGAGCCATGGGCCCGCGCCGATTGCTGGCGCTCCAGAACTGGATCTACGACTGGCGACCCTGAGACGTATTGCATGAAGGCGAAATCGCTTTTCAACACCGGCGTATATCGACAGACATAGGACCGCGATCTTGCCGCCATCGGCGCGAGTTTTGAACTTGATCTGCCCACGTGAGAGGGCGCAGGGAATGCCGGGCGCTCGACGCACCCGCAGTCTCGCGTGCAAAAAGTAGAAAGCACACGAGGTCGTCACCACAGGTTCACCGGAGCAACCCGGCATTCCCCGCGCAATGGTTTTAACGGGCTACTTCGTGATCTCCCCGGTGATCGGGCTTTGTTGTCACCGTCATCTTGCGAATATGGCTGGTCCGCGCCCGGTCGGGCCGACGTCGCCTCCGCGAAACTTGACGCCAGCGTCGAGGCGTCAGGACCACACGACTTCGCCGTCCGCCTCGGTGCTGTTCGTCAGCAGCACCACTGGCGTCCACCGCATCCCGCCCCGCGTCCGTGACGATCGCGAACGCCCCTGAGAGGGGCGGGACGAAGCTTCGATATTACTGTTTCTACCTCCGCGTCAAGTACAATTTCGGAAATTCCGAATTTTGCTCGTGCTTGCGTGCTGTTTTCGATGATTTCACGATTGATCAGGGGCAGAAGGCTGTTCAGTATGCACAGGGAATTTAATGCTCGTCAGTTCAATGCCAGAAACACAGTCGGGTCCGGGTATGTCGCTTTTGGGTAAGGCAGCTGTCTCGATGTGGTGGAACATCCGACCGGAGCAACGTTCGGAGTTTGGCGACTGGCACTCACACGAACATTTTCCGGAGCGAATGAGTATTCCCGGCTTTCGGCGAGGCTCGCGATGGACGAGCACCCGGGATCCCGAAGGGTTCTTCGTGCTCTATGAACTTGAGAATTACGAGATCCTGACCTCCAGGGGATATCTCGATCGGCTGAACGCTCCAACAGTCTGGTCGACCAAGATGATGCCCCATCATCTCAACATGGTCCGTAGTCAGTGCCGGGTCGGCGCGAGCTTCGGCGGCGGCATCGCGACATCGCTCGCGACCATCAGGCTTACGCCCGAAGCCGGAAGGGAGGCTGTTCTGGAGGCCACAGTGGCCGGAACGCTCCGCGAGTTGGCGTCGAAGCCGGGACTAACGGGCGCCCATCTCCTGATAACAGACACTCCCAACACGAGTGTGCCCACGACCGAGCAACGGATACGCGGCGCGGACCGAGCGGCCGATTGGATCATTCTGCTCTCGGGCTACGACCCCGATGCCGTTGAACTCGTGGTCTCGAACAAGCTGACGACGCCCGCACTCCGAAACATGGGCGCGCAGGAGCAAGTCACTGCCGGACAATACCGGCTCGCCTTCACGATGACCCCGCAGGACGTGGCAGCGACAACGTAGCGTGGCTTCACGAACCTGGCCGGCAGATGCGAATGTCCAACGTCCGCCCCCACCGGTTGTCCGCGGACGATGTGATCGCGTCGCCCCAATCCGTCATTCAGGGGCGATGCGCAGCATCGAGCCCGGAATCCATAACCCCCGTCCGTGGTTATGGATTCCGGGCCTGAGGTTGGGCGGCACCCGTCATGGCGAGGAGCAACGCGACGAAGCAATCCAACGTTGAGCTGGCGAGTGCCGAGAAAATGGATTGCTTCGCTTCGTTCGCAATGACGGGGATGTTGGCAGCGTTCGCGGCCGAGCGGGAAGAGGGAGGCAGCACCAACCTCGCTCTTCCGACGACTCCTCACCTCCTTCCAAACGATGGAGTTCAGCGATAAGATCGGCCCGTAGGCGGCAGCATGAAGCGGCGCGACTTAATCGGGCTCCTCATCAGCGGCGCGGTCGTGTCGCCGTTTGCGGTGCATGCGCAGCAGCGGCCAACACAGCACCGCATCGCGATTTTCCATCCCGCAATCCCCGCCAACCTTATTACCGAAACGGGAGGGGGCACGGCATGGCGCGCGTTTTTCGGCGAGCTACGCCGCCTGGGCTACACCGAGGGAGAGAATCTGATCGTCGAACGCTATTCTGCCGAAGGCCATCACGAACGTTACGCGAGCATGGCCCAGGACATCGTGACCCGCAGCCCGGACGTGATCGTCACCGGCACTAACCCGGTCGTGACCGCGTTCAGAGCGGCAACAACGACGATACCGCTTGTGGTCTTCATGCTCGACCCGCTGCAAGCAGGATTAGTCACCAATCTGGCCCGCCCGGGCGGCAATCTTACGGGCATCACCCTCGATGCGGGCATCGAAATCTGGGGAAAGCGCCTGGAGATGCTGAAAGAGGCAATC
>JBJMTO010000121.1:0-2913 GCA_045811665.1 Bradyrhizobium sp. | reverse complement strand
AGCACGTCTCCGGCGAAGATGACAAGATCGAACTGCGGCGCGGCCTTGAGTAACCAGTCGAACTGCGGCAGCGAGTAGTGCAAATCGGCCACGACAAGGCAGCGCATCAAAATAATCCGTGCTCAAAAATGAGGCGATACGAAAACGGTCGTAAGATCGCTAAAACAGAGCAAAGATCGTGCCGTTGCCCACTGTCGGGGGTGGCGGGGACCCCGCCGCGAGAGTCCGCTTGAGCTTAGATTTTCACCATCTGCCGCGAAAACACCACTTCGATCAGCGTGCCCGAATGCGAGCCAGTCTTGATCTGGAATTGCCCGCGGTTGGCTTCGACCAGCGCTTTTGTGAGCGACAGGCTGACGCCGGAACTGTCTGAAGCCTGATCGGACGGGGCTCGCGTCCGGAACGGCTCCATGGCGGCGGCGACCTCGTTGTCGCTGAGCCCTTGGCCGGTATCGCGCACTCTCAGGACCACCTCGCCGAAATCCGACAAGGCGGTGGAGACGATGACCTGACCGCCGGCATTGGCGAGATGGATGGAATTGCCGATCAGGTTCAGCGCAATTTGGCGTAGCGCGCGGGCGTCGGCGACGACAGCCGGAAGCGCCCGGCCCAGCGACGTCCGAATGATAATGAGTTCGCGATTGGCCTGCGGCTGCATCACCGCGACGCACTGCTCAACCAGATCGTTGAGATTCTGGTTGCTGAAAGTAAGTTCCAGCTTGCCGGTCTCGATCCGCGACAGATCGAGCAGGTCGTCGATGATGGTGATCACGCGTTCGCCGGAAGCGCGGATGTCCTTCATATATTCGACGTAACGTTGGTTGCCGAGCGCGCCGAAACGCTCGCCGACCATCACTTCGGCAAAACCGATGATGGCGTTGAGTGGGGTGCGGACTTCGTGGCTGATCCGCGCCAGCAGGTCCGCTTTGGCGTTCGCCGCCCGATCTGCCAGGCGCCGCGCCTGCTGCAGTTCGCTTTCGCTTTTCCGGGTCTGCGATAGATCGCGAAACACCGCAAAGAAATTCGGACCGTCATGGCGGGTCCGTCCCATGGTCATGGACAGCGGGATAATTCCGCCCCGGCTCGCGCGTCCAAGCACGTCGCGTCCGTGATCGAGCAGGCTGGCTAATCCGGAGCCTTTGATGCTTTCCAGATAATCGCTGATGACGCGCTGGCTTTCCGGCGCGAACAATTCAGAGAACTTGGCGCGCATGAGTTCATCGCCGTCATAGCCAAACAGCGCCTCGGCGCTGCGATTGCACGAGTTGAGATTGCCGTCCGCGTCGAACATCACGATGCCATCGGTCATGGTATCGAGGATCGCGCCGAGTTCTTCGGCATTGGCGTGGCCAACCGGCGATGGCGCCGGGGCAGGCGCAACCGGAGCCTCGCCGATGGCGGCGGCGATCGCGCTGGTTTCCGCGGCTCGGCCCGAGAAAATCAGAGCCAACGCAGACTCGTCATCCCAGCCAATCGTGTAAAGCCGTGCGTCGATGGCCGCCGCCGAATGCTCAGACGAAGTTTGCGGCCCGGAGATCGTAACCGGTGTGCCGGTATCCGAAGTGCTGCTGCTCCCGGAGACCCCAGCCTCCACGTACAGCGCGTCGAGACCGCCGGCTTCCTCAAGGGCTTGAAGGCTCGAATATCCCATTTGCTTGAGAAATGCTGAGTTTGCATAAACCAGTCTATCGAGGCGGTAAATCAACACGCCGACAGGCAGCAAATCGAGCAGCGTCCGGTCGCGCCGCGTCTCGCCCTGCGGAGCCGGCTCGCCCTGCGCCAGCCAACTGGGTTGCTCGCTGACCTCTCGCGTTGCCGCTGCCACCAGATGTTTCGTGGCAGCTTCGCCGGCCTCCGTTACCGCCGGGCTCTCTGAACTTGCGCCGTTTTCGCTTTGCAGCCGCGCCGACAATTGCCGGGCGAGTTCGTCAAAGGCGCTATTTTCTATCGGCGTCAGCACAGGCGGCTTAGGTTCGCCAATCGGCCGAAACGGGACGACGTTCTTGGGCGTATCCACGGGCTTTTCCAAATCGGTTGCTGGTGAAGTATCGGAGGCAATCGTCGATACAGGCGTGCTCGAAATTGTTTCGCCGGGCAGCTCGGCTGGCTCCGCGCTCGGCGCGCGGCGCAAAGCGGCAAGCCGGGTCAGACCCTCGAGGTCGCGGCAAACGCCGAAGCCTCGATAGCCGGCAAAATTCCGCGTCTGATCGAAAATCGGCAAACCCGACAATTCAACCGGCAATCGGCCATCGCCATCGCTGGGCCAGTTCAGCGTGATGCCGCTCCAGGTGTCCCGGGTCGCGACGGCGCTGAGAACACGGCCATCGGGATCGAGCGCGAACGCTTCGGCGATTTCGCTCCACAATCGGCCGAACCCCGCAGCGGTTCGCGGGCCGATCAGAGACGTGAATTCGTCGGAGTCTATCGAGAAACGAGTTTGGGCATCCATTTGCCACATGAAGCGCAGCGGGTGCCGGCGAGCGTTCGGCACCGGCTCGTCGGATGATGGGCACGGTTCAACAGGACTGGTCGATCGCTCGTCGGCAACAGCTTCGACAAAAGGAGAGGGCTCGTGCGCATCTCCTTCACTCGCCGATGTCGCGGCTTGCTTCAACGTCTCGGCGCATGCTGCCCTCTCAACCGGCAACACCATCGGCAGATCGGGCTGGTGGAGCGCATTCGGGAGAGCGATTTCGGCGGTTGGCTCCGTGGAGACTTCTGCGAACTCATCGATCAGGACCAACTCGGCGGGCGCTTCCTCCTCGATGGATTTGGAATCCGCGGTCAGACTCGCACCCGGCGCGATCAGGGCAACGAGGCCGATATCGGCGCCGCTGCCGAGGCGTTGCAGCACCAACTGGCCGCTCAAGCCTTCGGCGCGACCGTGCTTCAGCGCATCCTTGCGAACTTGCT
>JBJMTO010000120.1:0-42430 GCA_045811665.1 Bradyrhizobium sp. | reverse complement strand
GGCTTGTTGCTCTTGGCCGGATCGCTCTTCGTTGCGTGCGGTGGCGGCGGCGGCGCCAGCCCGAGATTCTGCTTCAATTCGCGCTCGGCCTGCTTGCCGCGCCGCATCGATTCCGCAATCAATTCGTCGGTCAGAACCAGCCGGGCGTCGGAGATATCCTCCATCACCAGCAGCACGTCGGCATCTTCGTCCGCGCGTATGTCATCCCGATGTAGCCGCACGGCATCGCCTTCGACGCCGGCCAGGAGCCCGCGGAAACGCTTGCGGCCCTGATGGGCGACCGCCATCTCGACCTTGACGAGATGGCCGGCATAACGCTCGAAATCGGAACGGCGCACCAGCGGGCGATCGATGCCCGGCGAGGATATCTCCAGCCGGTAGGCGCGGTCGATCGGATCGGCGACGTCGAGCACCGGCGACAGCGCCCGCGAGATCGCCTCGCAATCCTCGATCTGCATCGTACCATCAGGCCGTTCGGCCATGATCTGAACGGTGCAGCCGGCCTCGCCTGAAATCTTGATCCGGACCAGCCGGTAGCCCATTCCCTGCAGAACCGGTCCGGCTACCGCCGATACCCGCGCAGCCGCGCCCGGCTCGACGACGAGACGGGGCTCGGCCAAGAGGTCGGCATCCACGGAACCAGCAGTTGGATCGGTCATGTCCAGGGTCAAAAGCGTCTTACTTGCATGAGTTTAGGCCGGGCCTTAAACCGGCGGTCCGGCCGGTTCCCCGAACCGCGCCTTTAAGGCCCTTCTGGGCCGGGCTCGTTCAGGTAATAAAAAAGAGCGGGTCCCGGGGGGCCCACTCTCAATACGCGATCGTATGAGAACCATAAGTTGCGGCTGATATAGCGGTTTTTCTCCGATCCGGCAAGGGCCGCAACAGCTGTAACCGATCATTTTAGGGCCACGCGGAGCAGGTCAGGAGCCTAACCTTTCCTTCACCAAGCCCACCTAGATTCCGGGGTCAAAACCGGCGGAGGCGCCGGATTACGTGGACTCATGACCGTCACCAGCTTGCCTATTCCCGGGCTCGACGACATCATCCGGGATGGCGACCCGAAGCGCCGGGCGGAGGCCGCACGGGGCATCGCCGAGTTGTTCCTGCTCAAGGCGGCTGGTCTGCGGTCCGATCACGTCGAACTGTTTGACGGCATTTTGACCGGCCTCATTCCATACGCCGAAATCGCCGCGCGGACCGAGCTGGCCGAAAGATTGTCGCTGCTCGAGAATGCGCCACGTACGCTGGTCGGGCAGCTCGCGCGTGAGGACGAGATTCTCGTAGCCGGGCCGCTGCTGCGCCGATCCGCGCTGATCGACCCGAGCGCCTTGGTCGAAATCGCGCGTAGCAAGGGTCAGGCTCACCTGCTGGCGATGGCGGAGCGTCCGGAGCTTTCCTCCGATGTCACCGATATCATGGTACGCCGCGGCGACCGCGATGTGATCAGGCGTGCGGCCGCCAACATCGGCGCTAAGTTCTCGCACGTTGGATACGCGGGCCTGATCAAGCGCGCCGGGCGGGATGCGGCCCTGACACTGGCGGTTGGCCAGCGCGATGATCTTTCAGACGCGCAACTCCAAGACCTGCTGGAAGGATCGATCGACATCATACGCAGCCGATTGCTGGACGTCGTAACGCCGGACAGACGGACTGCGATCAAGAAGGCGATGAGCGAGATCGCGGGCGGTCCCCAGCCGGTCGAGACCAGCCGCGATTTCGAACCGGCGCAACGCGCGGTGATGGCACTGCACCGTGCCGGACAACTGGACGAAGCAGCGCTGTTCGGATTCGCCAAGGCTCATAAGTACGAAGAAGTAGTCGCCGCGCTTTGCGCGATGACGGGCGTTAAAATCGCAATGCTTGACCGGCTGATCAGGGGAGATCGCGCCGATCCGATCCTGATCGTCGGCAAGACCATCGGGCTTGAATGGGTTACGGTGCGGGCCCTGATCCTGCTTCGGCTCGGCCCAAGCCGGGCGCCCTCCTTGGCCGACATCGAAACCACGCGGCTGAACTTCGTGAAGTTGATGCCTTCTACGGCGGAGCGGGTAGTGGCTTTCTGGCAGACCCGGCAATCTGCCTGAGCGCCAGCCTTCGCGCGCTTCATAACCCAGAAGCAGCGGTCCTTTTCAAAAGCCGGGAGAGGAAGCTAAGCTCACCCGAACGGCGCGGCACTGCGCCAAGAGGGAGATCAGAATGCTGACGGAAGCAGAGCTTCAGCTGCACGCTGGCAAAATCCGCGATGACGGATACACGGTGATCGAACGGGCCGCCGATGATGATCTGGTCGAGGGATTGAAGGAGGCTTTGCTGCGAACCGAGCGCGAACATGGTTTCGGTTACGCCAAAACGTCGTTCGAGGGGTTCAAGACTGTCCGCATCAACAATCTCCTGACCTACGATGAGATGTTCTGGGAAGTGCCGCTGCACGCCAATGTGCTCCCGATCGTGGAGCGCGTGCTTGACCGGGAATGCCTGCTGTCCTCATTCTGCTCGCTGGTGCTGGGTCCTGGCCAAGAAGCGCAACCGATCCATGAGGACACCCAACTGATCCCGCTTGCGCGTCCGCACATCCCGATCACGCTCAATGCGATATGGGCGCTCTCCGATTTCAGGGATGACAATGGTGCAACACGGATACTACCAGGCAGCCATAAATACGATCGCTCGCCTGACTACGGTAAACACTATGACGCGGTTACGGCGACGATGCCGTCCGGGAGCGTGATGCTGTTCGACAGCGCGCTCTGGCACGGCGGCGGAGCCAATACCAGCGGCGAGCGGCGGTTTGCATTCTCCTGCGCCTATTGCTGGGGCTGGATGCGCCAGCAGGAAAACCTGCAGCTCGGCATTCCCCTCGAAACCGCGCGGCGGTTTCCCCGCCGCCTTCAGGAACTGTGTGGGTATAGCGTCTACAAGGGACAATTCGGCCACATCGATAACCGCGATCCCATCGAATTGCTTGGCCGCGAACGCACCAAGCGCATGGTGTGGGAGGCAACGGATGTCAAAAAAGCGCGCACGGGCAGGCCGGACACTGGGTAGCGACGCCGAGCCGATCTCTTGCGCTTTTTTGAACGATACGATGAAGCGCAACTACCCGATCTTGCGGAAGCACAGATACGTTGCCCGACGGCCTTCACGCTCCGCCTTGGCGCCGTATCGCGTCCTGGTGTAGTCGGGCCAAGGCTGCCGCCAGTCGCAGGCACGCTCCGCGGTCCATATAAACTCCGGCGATCGGGAAAGATGCGCCAATGTCCAGGCGCAGTAACCATCGATATCGCTGACGAAGCGGAACTCGCCGCCGGCCTTCAAAACCCGCGCCATCGCAGTTACCGTGGCATCCTGCACGAACCGGCGCTTCCAGTGGCGCCGCTTAGGCCATGGGTCAGGATGAATAAGGTCAATCCGTGCAAGCGCGTCCCGCGGTGCCCACGCCAGCAGCTCGGCCGCGTCCCCTGCGAACAGCCTGATGTTGGCAATGTTGTGGGCCTCGATCTGGGTCAGGATTTTGGCCATGCCGTTGACATAGGGCTCGCAGCCGATAAATCCGGTATCGGGAAGCGCAAGCGCTTCCGCAATCAGGTGTTCGCCGCCGCCGAAGCCGATTTCGAGCCTGACAGCCTCGGCCGGAGGGTCGAACAGTGCCGCAATATCAGGCGGACTGGGAATTCCAATCTGGACCGCAAGGCGCGGAAGCAAGTGCTCGATCAGATCGGCCTGATGCGCGCGTAGCCGGTGGCCCTTGCGGCGGCCAAAAAACGAGCCGCTCGGGTGGACCGCATCATCGTCGGACGATGCACCACGTCCCCTGACATAGCTGGTTGGCGCCGTCATCGCAGGACCCAGCGGCGGATACCGTCCAGGATGGCTATCGGTTCAAAGGAATTGGGGGTCCTCAGCATGTCGGATGTGGTCACAAACGGATGTGGAGGCGAACAGGATTGTCGAGTCTATCGCATCCTGGAGCATGAACCCGCGACATCAGGAGGTTCGCTTCACGCCGCGCCGGCGGATCACGAGAAATAGTGCGGCCGCTACAATGATCGCAGCGGGCAGGTCGCCGGTGCGGGCGTAGACGGTCGGTGAAATGGCCGATGGCAGGCTGGAATCCAGTACGCCTTCGACGCCGAGACCGAGCCGTGCGACCACGCGGCCCAAGGGATCGATGACAGCGGAAATGCCGGTGTTTGCCGCGCGCACAAGCGGAAGCCCCTGCTCGATGGCGCGCAGCCGCGCCTGCTGCAGGTGCTGATAGGGACCGGTCGAAGCACCAAACCAGCCATCATTGGTCAGGTTGACGATCCAGCCGGGACGATCATCAGGCGAGGCAACGTCGCCCGGGAAGATCGCTTCATAGCAGATCAAGGGCAGCGCCCGGGGCGCGTTGGGAATCTCCAGCGGGCGCCGGCCGATACCCTCGATAAATCCTCCCTGAACCTTCGTGAGTTGGACCAGGCCCAGCTTCTCCATCCACTCCTGAAATGGCAGGTACTCGCCAAAAGGCACCAGATGCAGCTTGTCGTACACCGATGCCACGCTGCCGTCGTGGTCGATGACGTAGATCGAATTGTAGGCGCGTGTAATTCGGGTGCCGGCGGGGACATCGGGGGCGCGCACCGAGCCGGTGATCAGGACCGTGCCTTTGGGCAACAGTTCGGCAACCTGCGCCATCGCATCGGCTTCACGCGTCAGGAAGAACGGAAACGCGGATTCCGGCCAGATCAGGATGTTGACATCCCGTACGCCGATCGACGCGGGTCCGGACGAACGATCCGACAAGCTCAAATATTTCTTCATCACCTCCGGTTTGGCCGCGTAGTTGAATTTCACATCCTGCTGCAGGTTGGGCTGCATGATACGCAGCTTGAGACTGGTAGCCATTACGGTCGGCTGCATTGCGAGTCGAATGCCGCCGAAAATGCCCATCGCCAGCAGCAGCGAGGTGGCGACCGCCGGCGCGATCCACAGTTTCAGGCCACGTGACTTGCCATCGATCAGCACCGCAGGGGTGGCGAAGATCGCGACCGTAAGAAACGTCATGCCCCAGAGGCCGATCAGCGACGCTGATTGCGCAAGCGCGAGCGGTTCAGAGAGGGCGTAGCCGAATGCGTTCCATGGAAACCCGGAGAGCGCGTGACCACGCAGCCATTCACTGGCGGTAAGACAAGCAGCGAGCGCGAGCACCCTTGAATCGCCGCCGGTCCAGATCAGTCGCGCCAGTCCAAAACCGAGAGCGGGAAATAGCGCCAGGTAAGCCGGCAGACCCAGCACCGCGAACGGCATAAGCCAGGCGAAAGTCGGTGCATCCACCAGGAACGCGTAGCCGGTCCAGTACAGTCCCGGCACAAAATAGCCGAATCCGAACCACCAGCCGGCCAGCGCCGCAGCAGGAATACCGCGCAGCCGTCCCGCACCCGAGCCATCGATCAACCAGACCGTCACCGGAAACGTGACGAACAGCACCGGCCATGCATTGAACGGGGCCATCGCGAGCGCCGACAGCAAGCCTGCGCCAAACGCTATACCGGCGCGCTTCCAGCCCCACGCCAGGATGATCCCAAGACCGAGCGAGCGAAGTATACGGGGTGGGTTCACTGGGAGCCGGCTCCGTCACCAGGCGGCGGATTGGCATTGTCGTTTGCCTGTAGCTGACCTGCCTCCGGCGCGGCCTCGCGGCGTCGTCCCTCGCGCTGGGACCGTGCAGGAGGACGCTCCTTGCGCGTGGCGATGCGAAGCCGCTTGACGCGTCTCGGATCGGCATCGAGCACTTCGATCTCGTAGCTTCCCGGCCCGGAAATCACCTCGCCACGGACCGGCAGCCGTCCGACATGCGTCACAAGATAGCCGCCGAGCGTCTCGACCTCTTCCCCGGCCTCTCCGGTTACAAAATCCTCACCAATCACGGAGCGCACGTCGTCGAGCCTGGCTCGCGCGTCGGCGATAAACGAGCTGTCGCTCTGCCGCACGATCGCTGGCGGTTCGTCGCTGTCATGCTCGTCGTCAATTTCGCCGACGATCTGCTCGACGATGTCCTCGATCGACACCAGCCCGTCGGTGCCGCCATATTCATCGACCACCAGCGCCAGATGGATGCGCGAGGCCTGCATCTGCGCCAGCAGATCGATGGCCCGCATCGATGGCGGCACGAACAGCAGCTTGCGAATGATATTGGCTTCCGAGAGCGGCAGTGCGAGATCGACGGCGCGAAGATCAAGACCCGCCGGAAACGGCTTCTTGCGTACTGTCTTTCCCTTGCCCAGATCGGGCGCGCGCGCTCTTGCGGTCATGAACGCCAGCAGGTCCCGGATGTGTACGATGCCTTCGGGATCGTCGAGCGTTTCGTTATAGACCACCAGGCGCGAATGCGCCGCGCTCTCAAACAGACTCATCAGTTCGCCGAGCGGGATGTCACGTTTTACCGCGATGATGTCGGCGCGGTGGATCATAACATCGGCAATGCGCCGTTCATGGAGTCCGAGAATGTTGCGCAACATGGTGCGCTCGATCGCTGAAAAGCCCACCTCGTCCGGCGTGGAGGCGTCGAGCACGACCTGCAGATCGTCGCGGACCGATCCCGGCTTCCACCCGAACAAGGTGCGGATCGCCCGGGTGAGCCAATTGTCGGCGGCAGGACGCATGACCTCGCCATGCGGCACTACCGCTGGCAGGTTGCGGGTATTGCGGGGATTGTCGTGGGTCGGTTCGGAGTCGGCCATCTCAGTCCATCCGATCCCGATCGGCGTAAGGATCGGGAATGCCGAGTTGCATCATGATCTCCGTTTCCAGGGCTTCCATGGTTTCGGCGTCCTGGTCCTTTTCATGGTCGTACCCGATCAGGTGCAGGAAGCCATGAACCGCCAGATGACTGAGGTGGTGGTCGAACTGCTTTTGCTCGTCGTCGGCTTCCCTGCGCGTGGTCTCGTAAGCGATGGCGATATCGCCGAGCATGCGCGGGGCATCGTTGTCAGAGCGAGACTCGCCGCTCGGCGGCAGGGCCGGAAACGACAGCACGTTGGTCGGCTTGTCGATGCCGCGCCAGTTGTTGTTGAGGGTACGTATCCCGGTGTCGTCCGTCAGCATCACTGCAAGTTCGGCGCCGCCAGTATCGGCATCGACCATCTCGGCCGCGACGGCGATGGCTCGCTGAATCGCGGCTTCGGCGTCCGGCTCGGTTTGCCAGGCATCGGCGACGACGAGAACCTCGGTCATGGGAATGGCAGATTGCGGCATCGCTCCAGAATTTCGTTTGCGCTCCGAAACCGCCTCGGGCGCGCGCCTGGCGGCATGTTGTTGCATCAGGCTTTGCTGGTTGCCGGCTTCTGCGGCAATCCTTCGTACGCCGCGACGATCCGCGCCACCAGTTCATGACGAATGACGTCCTCGGCAGTGAATTTCACTTGCGTGATGCCTTCCACGCCATTGAGCAGCTTGGCCGCTTCGCCAAGACCGGATGTCTGTCCGTTCGGCAGATCGACCTGCGAGGGATCACCTGTGATGATCATGCGGCTGTTCTCGCCGAGCCTGGTCAGGAACATCTTCATCTGCATGGAGGTGGTGTTTTGCGCCTCGTCCAGAATGATGACCGCATTGGTGAGGGTGCGGCCGCGCATGAAGGCAAGCGGCGCAATCTCGATTTCGCCGGCCTGCAGCGCCCGCTCAACGATCCGGGAGTCCATCAGGTCATACAGCGCATCATAGATTGGGCGTAGGTAAGGATCGACCTTCTCGCGCAGGTCCCCAGGGAGAAAGCCGAGCCGTTCGCCGGCTTCCACGGCAGGCCGCGACAGGATGATACGATCCACTTCCTTGCGCTCGAATAATTGCGCGGCGTGCGCTACCGCCAGCCAGGTCTTGCCGGTGCCGGCCGGACCTATACCGAACACCAGTTCATGGCGCTTGAGCGCGCGGATATAGGAGTCCTGGGCGGCGGTGCGCGCCCGGACCGGACGCTTGCGGAGGTTGATGGTTTCGAACGAGGATTTCACGGCCTTGGCGTCGAACTCGAACAGAGAACCCTGCGCGATCACCGCGCGTATCGCGCCCTCGACATCACCTTGCGACAGGTCGTGGCCCTGTGTTGCCTGCCCATACAGCGTCTCCAGGACTCGTCGCGCCGCATCGCAGCCATCTCGCGATCCGGCGATGGAGATGTGATTGCCGCGGGAATCAACGACCACCCCGAGCCTTCGCTCGATCAGCGCCAGGTTTTGACCGTACGGCCCGACCAGCGCCGAAGCCGCGCGATTGTCGTCAAAATCAATGACGACTTGCGTTTCGGGTGGCATTTGCATGTCACGATCAAGTTTGCGGCTGGGAGCGAGCGGCGAATCCGATGCGCTTTTGGGCAAGGGTTCAGGCTCCCTTCATTTGAAAGGCTGCGATCCGGGAAACAACAGGTGAGGTCGGGAGCGCACGCGAAGGTGTCGCGAGTTGGCCGATCAGGCTGTAGCGCTCAAGGCTTTCGATTCTGACCGGCAGCACCTGCCCGATGATGTCGGGCGAGGCCATCACGTGCGCCGGCTGCAGGTATGCTGTACGGCCGACGATCTGGCCGGGGTTGCGCGCTTCGCGTTCGAAAAGCACATCGGCGGTTCGGCCAATCGCGGCCCGATTGAAGGCCGATTGCTGGCTGTCGATCAAATCCTGAAGCCGCACCAATCGCTCGTCCATTTCAGCCGCTGGAACGGTCGCCTGCATGTCCGCAGCCGGCGTGCCCGGGCGCTGCGAATATTTGAACGAATAAGCGCCAGCGTACCCGATTTGCGCGACAAGGGCGAGGGTGGCGCGAAAATCTTCCTCGGTTTCGCCGGGGAAGCCGACGATGAAATCGGACGAAAAAGCAATATCTTGGCGCACGGCACGAAACCGGTCGATCACGCGGCGGTAATCATCGACGGTATGCCTGCGGTTCATCGCTGAGAGAATCCGATCGGAACCGGATTGGACGGGCAGGTGCACGAAAGGCATCAACGCCGCCACATCCCGGTGGGCTGTGATTAACGTATCGTCGACGTCTCGAGGATGGCTGGTCGAATATCGCAGGCGGGTGATGCCCGGAATAGCCGCAAGGCGGTGGAGCAAGGTTCCGAGCGACCACACGGCCCCGTCCGGGCCGTTACCGTGATACGCATTGACGTTCTGCCCGATCAGCGTGACCTCGCGCACGCCGTGATCAGCCAGCCTGCGTACGTCCTCGACAATGTTTGCGGCCGGACGCGATACTTCCCCGCCCCGAGTGTAGGGCACCACGCAGAACGTGCAGAATTTGTCGCAGCCTTCTTGCACGGTAACGAAAGCCGAGATGCCCCGTGCACGGATCGCATCCGGCCTTGGTGCCGGCAGGAAACCGAATTTGTCGTCCGCCGGGAATTCGGTCTCGACGGCACGGCCCTGTCTCTTGGCCTGGGCCAGGAGTTGCGGCAGGTGGTGGTAACTTTGGGGGCCGACGACAATGTCGACCGTGGGCGCGCGTCGGATGATTTCATTGCCTTCCGCCTGGGCGACGCAACCAGCGACCGCGATGTTCATGCTCCTGCCGTTACGCGCAGCTTCGTTCTTGACCGTGCGCAGCCGGCCCAGTTCCGAGTACACCTTCTCGGAGGCCTTTTCCCGGATGTGACAGGTGTTGAGGATCACAAGATCAGCATCATCCACCGCTGCCGTCTCGACGAACCCTTCCGGCGCCAGCGCATCGACCATGCGTTGCGCATCGTAGACGTTCATTTGGCAGCCATACGATTTGATATGCAGCTTGCGCGGCGGGTTCATGGAACCTGGAATGCTGGGGTGAAACTGCGCCATCGCGGCGTCGGGCTCAAATATAGCCTAAAGGGCGGAAAATCCACCATTCGGTGCCGTCATTTCGGGCAATGCGTCCAGAGGACCGGCCAGGGATCTATGGATTGGCGCAATTTACGGTGGCAATTCAACTAGCCCTGACCTGCCCGATAAGGCCAGGCAACCGACGCATGTCGTCGAAGGTGATGGCCGCGCCTGCGGCCTGCAGGGTTTCAGCATGACCGGCGCGGCAATGGCTGCCGCCATGAAAGCCGAGCACGGCCATGCCGGCTGTCCGTGCGCCGGTGATCCCAGGCACGCTGTCCTCGATGACGATGCATCGCCCCGGCGGCACCTGCATCCGCTCCGCAGCAAACAGAAACAGGTCAGGCGCAGGCTTCCCGCGCTTGACCTGGGTGGCCGAGAAAATATTCGGTGCGAGCAGATCGTAGATTCCGGCGCGAACGAGGCCATGGTGAATCTTTTCTGGCGTACCGCTCGAAGCGACACATGTGGGCAGACCGATGGTCGCGATCGTTTCGCGGGCGTACGGAATCGATTTCAGCTCATCTGAGTACCGTTGCAGCGCGGCCTGCTTCATTTGCACTTCAAAATCATCGGGCAGACTGCGGCCAAGTTCCGCCTCGATAACCTGCCGCGCCTCGCGGTCGGACACGCCAAGAAATCGGGCGAGCACCTGGTCCGGCGTTATCGGGTATCCGTGGCGGGTGAGCGTTTCCGCGTGCGCGTGGCAGGAAATGAGTTCGCTGTCGACCAGCACGCCATCGCAGTCGAAAATGACGAGATCGATTTGTGACGGCAAGCCTGGCACTCGCTTCAGGACTTATCGTCTTCCAGAGGAATACAATACAGTTCCAGCCGATGATCGATGAGCCGGTAACCGAGCTTTCTCGCGATTTCGGCCTGCAGTTTCTCGATTTCTTCGTTGGTGAATTCGATAACCTTGCCGTCGCGCAGATTGATCAGGTGGTCGTGATGACTGTCCCGCATCTGCTCGTAGCGGGCGCGGCCCTCGCGGAAGTCATGCCGTTCGATGATGCCGACGTCTTCGAAGAGCTTGACGGTCCGATACACCGTCGAGATCGAGATCTTGTCGTCCACCGCGACGCAGCGGCGATACAATTCCTCGACGTCGGGGTGGTCGGCTGCTTCCGCCAGCACGCGTGCGATGACCCGGCGCTGTTCGGTCATTCGCATTCCCGTTGCTGCGCAGCGAGCTTCGATCCCGGTGGCTTTGAACGCGGGCGGGGACTTCAGTGCCGTCATTAATCTTGCCTTGCCTTGGAGCACATGAATGCCAGACCTCCCTCAGGCCCGACCCGAGGATGTAAGCGGCTCGCTAAGGAAGAAGCTGGATATCATACCTATTGAACATCTGATGGCGCTCTGGCCCCCTTTTGCCACCGCGTGGTTGTCAGGACAAGTCGCGGCGCATTAGAACCGCGTTCAATTGTTCCCCGTCCGCCTGACGGTAGTAGCGCTCCCGGCGACCGGCGACCGTAAATCCGGCGCGTTCGTAAAGCTGCCGGGCCGGCCGGTTGTTTTCCTCGACTTCCAAAAAAACGCTACGCACGCCGCGGCCGGCGAGATGGCCGAGATGCGCCATCAGCAGGCCACGGGAAAGCCCGCGGCCGCGATGGCTGGCCGCCACCGCAACGGAAAGTACTTCGGCCTCGTCTGACGCCAGGCGAGAGGCTGCGAAACCGATGATCTTGCGGCCCAGTCTCAGCCGATGCACCAGCGTGTTGCGCTCACTAAGCATGGCTTCGAACTCGCTTTCACCCCAGCCGCGATGAAATGACGCCGCGTGCAACTGCGCCAGACGGGGTGCATCGCGCAAGGTGGCGGAATCGACCGCTGTCGCGCCGCCGTTCCATAATTCGGAGAGCCAACCAATCATGGCGGGGAGGGCTGGGATGGTTTCTGCAGGATGCCGATCGCTGGCTTGGCGTCGGGTGGCCGAAGGTAGAACGGGCGCGCCGTCGCCGTGTCGGGATCGACCGCCGCCCCGAGCCACGCCACCCAGGCGATATCAGGCGCGGGCTGCGGATTAAGCGTGACCGGCGGCGGCGCATCGGCCGGCCAACGGTCCGCAAGCAACTTCGCGGCGTTCCCGACCAGATGTGGCGCACCGTGACGGAGGGCCCCGAACGCTTCCGCGATCGGTCCAACGCGCGGCCGCTCCAACGAGCCGCCATTGCCGCTGACGACCTGGAAATACAGTTGATCATGGCGCGCATCGATCGCGGAGATCACCGGGTGCTCCGCATCCTGGCTTACGATCGGAGCGGCATAGGCGGCCAAAGTGGTAACTCCAACCACGGGCCTCTCCGCCGCAAGTCCGATTCCGCGCGCGGCTGAGATTCCGACCCGCAGCCCGGTGAAGCTTCCAGGCCCTGTGGTCACCGCGATTCGATCAATAGCCCCGAAGGGGATGCCGGAATTTGCCATCACTCGGGCAATCAGCGGCATCAGCGCTTCCGCGTGACCGCGTTTCATGATCTGCGATTCCTGCGCAACCAGCTTGCCCAGATCGGTATCGAGAATGCCGGCGGCGCAGGCATCAAGCGCGGTGTCGATCGCAAGGATCAGCATCGGGAATGGCAAATAGCAGGTTCCGGGATGGCGAACGGCAAATCAGCACAAACCGGCATTCGCCATTTGCTACTCACTATCCGCCGCTCCAGAACTTATATCGGTCTGACTTCAACCACATCAGGCACGAAATGCTTCAGCAGGTTTTGAATCCCGTGTTGCAAGGTGGCGGTGGATGACGGGCAACCGGCGCAGGAGCCCTTCATGTTGAGATAAACGATGCCGTCCCTGAAGCCACGAAAAGTAATATCACCGCCGTCATTGGCGACCGCCGGCCGGACCCGCGTCTCGATGAGATCCTTGATCATCTCGACCGTCTCGGCGTCCGTCTCGTTGAAGAACTCGTCTTCCTCGTCGGCCGCCTCGTCACTGCCTACGGTGCCGTCCGCCAACAGCGGCGCTCCCGACATGTAGTGCTCCATGATGGCGCCGAGTATCGCCGGCTTCATGTGTTGCCAGTCGCTGGCGTCCTTTGTCACGGTGACGAAATCGGAGCCGTAAAATACGCTGGTCACGCCTGGCACGCTGAATAGTTTTTCGGCCAGCGGCGATCGGGCCGCGGTTTCGCGACTGGTGAATTCCATGGTGCCGCCGTCGAGCACGGTGCGGCCGGGGATGAACTTCAAAGTCGCGGGATTAGGGGTGGCTTCGGTCTGGATGAACATGGCTTTCTCCGGCGACGCCGGTTCAAGGCCGGCGTATGAGCAACCCTTAACAGATGGCGATGCGCGATGCACGGTCAAGGGTCGCAGACCGGGAGTTCGGTAGTCGCATCAATGGCCTGGGTCGGCGTTTAACTATGAAAGGGCGTCGATATCCTCGTCGCTCAGATCGCCGGGTACCACCGTGATCGGTATCGGGAACGAACCGACCGTATTGGCAATCAGCGTGATGAGCGGGCCGGGCCCTTCCGGCCCAGGATTGGCGGCGAGCACCAGCATCGCGATATCGACGTCATTGTCGATGACATCGAGTATCTGCTCGGTCGGCTCACCCTCGCGGATCAGGCGCTCCGGCGTGATCGCGGCAATGCCGTTGGCGCGGCCCGCAGCGCGGTCGAGCGCGGCATTGGCCTCTTCCTGCGCCTCGGCGCGCATGACTTCCGCTACTCCGAGCCATTGCTGGTTCTGGTCCTCGGTTTCGATTACACGAAGCATCACCACCCCACCACCAACGCGAATGGCCCAACGGCTGGCGTAATAGACCGCCCGGTCCCATTCCGCGGTGTCATCTACGATAACCAGACATTTCGGCTTGTGACCCGTCTCATAGCTTCGTCGTCGCTGGGTGGTCATGCCATGTCCCGGGGCTGCGCCAAGCAGACCGCATGCTGCCATGGCACGGCCATCCTCGACAAGCCGTCGCGCGAACAGGGCGCGCGCACTGACCAACCGAGCAATCTAGCGCCTGCGGACGAAACCGACGACGTCCTTTACGGCTTTCATGGTCTCAGCGGCGATGGTCCGGGCTCGGTCGGCGCCGTCGATCAGGATCGAATCGACATGGTCGGGCTCGCCGAGCAGCCGTTTCATCTCGGAGGCGATCGGCGACAGCTTGGAGACACAGAGTTCGACGAGCGAATTCTTGAAGCTCGAAAATTGGCCGCCGCCGAATTGGCCGAGCACGTCCGCCTTGGTATGCCCCGCCAGCGCGGCAAAGATGCCGACTAGGTTGTCCGCCTCCGGTCGGCCGTCCAACCCCTTTTCCTCCCCCGGTAATGGTTCGGGATCGGTTTTGGCCTTGCGGATCTTTTGAGCGATAGTGTCAGCATCGTCGGTAAGGTTGATCCGCGAGTTATCCGACGAATCCGATTTCGACATCTTCTTGGTGCCGTCACGCAGCGACATCACGCGTGTGGCCGGGCCGGTGATCAGCGGTTCGGGCTGCGGAAAAAACAAGCCGTCGCTGAATCCGTGGCTGCGGATCGAGTCGCCGAAGTCGTTGTTGAATTTCTGGGCGATGTCGCGCGAGAGCTCGAGGTGCTGCTTCTGGTCCTCACCGACGGGCACATGAGTGGCGCGATACAGAAGAATGTCCGCCGCCATCAGCACGGGATAGTCGTAGAGTCCCACCGACGCATTCTCGCGGTCCTTGCCCGCTTTCTCCTTGAACTGCGTCATTCGGTTCAGCCAGCCGATCCGCGCCACACAATTGAAGACCCACGCCAGCTCGGCGTGCTCGGACACCTGGCTCTGGTTGAACACGATATGTTTTTTTGGATCGATGCCGCTGGCGATGAAGGCCGCCGTGACCTCCCTGGTGTTGCGCGCGAGCTCCGCCGGGCCGCCCCATACCGAGACCGGCTGGGTCAGCGCGTGCATGTCGACCACGCAATAAAGGCAGTTATGGGTTTCCTGGAGTTTCACGAAGTTGACAATCGCGCCCAGGTAATTTCCGAGATGCAGATTACCGGTTGGCTGGACGCCAGAAAAAACCCGTTCGACGAATGCCATGATCTATTCCTGGGGTTGCCTGTGCTTCGGCCTCGATCTGCCAACAAGCGCGGCGCGCCGTCAATTGCCACGTGGCCCGCGGTCGTGCAAGTCGGAGACCTCAGCCTGTCTGAGCGCCTTGACCAGCGTGTCCCGGCTGATCACGCCCGTTAAGCCCAAGAGCAAGCCGTAAACCGCGACGGCGCATACTATCAAAACCAGTACAGTCAGCGCGTGACCTATGCCGTCCCCGCCCGGCGCGGGCAATGCCATCTGGACCAACCACAACAGCCCGCCCATTGCGAACCCCGCCGCGACGATACGCGGCAGCCGCCGTCGCGCCGCGAGATCGACGGACAATCCGAACGTTGACGCAGCGCTCCAGATCAACCCCAGCGCATTGCTCCATGCCCCGCATGCGATGCCTGCTGCTACCCCGGCCGGGCCGGCTATTTCCCCGAGGAGGAGGGCCGAGACGATCGCGACCGCCAATCCTTTGAGCATTGCGAAAAGCGGCGTCAGCGAATCCTGGCGGGCGAAGAACGCCGGAGACATTGCCTTGACCAGCACATGCGCCGGCAAGGCGAGCGCAAGCCATCGCAACATTTGCGCGGTCGCCGCGGCGTCGGAAGCAGTGAAGACGCCGTGTTCAAACAACAAGCGCACGAGCGGTTCGCTAAGCACGATCAATCCCAGCGTGGCCGGCAAAGCCAGGCCGACTGCGAGTTCGAGGCTGCGCGACTCGGCATGCGCGACGGCTGCGTGATTCTCAGCGCGCAAGGCCCGCGTCAATTCTGGCACCAGCACGGTGCTCATGGCGGCGCCGACGACACCAAGCGGCATTTCGGCTAGGCGGCTGGCAAGATAAAGCCAGGTCAGGGCAGCGGGCGACGAAGAAGCGATGAAGGCGCCACCCAGTACGAGCAGTTGCGGCCCGGAGGTGGCTGTTATCGCAGGTATCGCCTTGCCGAGAAAGCCGCGCATCTCCGCATCAAAGGCGATGCGAACCGGTCTGGCGATCCCGCCGCCGCGACCGAGCAGCAGGATCGAAAGCTGCAACACGCCTGCAACCCCAACCGTGGCCGCCACGATCAGCGCAGCACGAGCCGCATCCTGTCGCCAGCCGATCAGGACCAGCATCACCGCTATCAGCACGATATTGAACAGCAGCGGTGAGAAGGCGGTTAGCGCAAACCGGTTTTGTGCGTTCATGAGGCCCATCATCACTGCAACCGGACCTGCGAATGCAACATAGGGAAGCATCAACAGGACGTCTTGTACGGCAAACTGGAGCATGGCGTGCCCTCGAAATCCGGGCGCCACCGCCGCAATGATCAGCGGCATCAGCAGCGCGACCATTGTTGTGGCTGCGATCACCGCAGCACTTACGGTGCCAAGCACGCGCCCGGCGAAGGCGGCTGCTCGAGCGGCGCCTTCGGCTTCCCGCACACGCAGCCATGCCGGCACCAGCGCCGCGTTCAGCGCGCCTTCCGTCAGCAAACGCCGGATGACATTCACCAGTTGAAAGGACAGCAGGAACGCGTCGGCAACCGGGCCGGCGCCGAGCAGTGCGGCGATCATCGAGTCGCGCGCAAATCCGAGCAGCCGCGAGGCAAGCGTTCCGGCCGATACGGTGAGGAAAGAACGGATCATGGAGGGCTTCTATAGCACCCGCGCTTGCTGGCGCATGCTTGATCGTGATAGGCCGCTGCACTCGACTGTAGACGTTTGGCGCGGAACTCCGCGCCATCGCGATCGCCGACAGGACCGATGCATGACTTCAACGAAATACGACGTTCTCGGGATTGGCAATGCGATCTTCGACATACTGGTGCAGACGGACGAGGCTTTTCTCGCCGCTCATGGCATGACGAAAGGTGGCATGGCGCTCATCGACGAGGCGCGCGCCACTGCGATCTACCGCGATATGGGTCCGGCGACCGAGATGTCCGGCGGCTCGGCGGCGAACACGATTGTAGGACTCGCCAATTTCGGTGCGCGTTCCGCATACGTCGGCAAGGTCAGGGATGACCAGATCGGCCGACTCTATGCGCACGATATCTGCGCCGCAGGCGTCTCGTTCGAGACCAGGCCCGCTACAGACGGTCCCGCTACCGGTTGCTCCTACATCCTGGTTACGCCGGACGGCGAGCGCACGATGAACACATATCTTGGCGCGGCGCAGGACTTGATGCCTGCCGACATCGACGATGCGCAGGTCGCGGCCTCGGCGGTTATCTATCTGGAAGGTTATCTGTGGGACCCGAAGAACGCCAAGGAGGCCTTCGTGAAGGCTTCGACGATCGCACATGGCGCGGGCCGCCAGGTCGCGCTGACGCTGTCGGACGCATTTTGCGTCGATCGTTTTCGCGGCGAGTTTCTTGACCTGATGCGTACCGGGACGGTCGATCTGGTTTTCGCCAACGAAGCTGAACTGCATTCGCTGTACGAGACATCCGATTTCGAAACCGGGCTGAAGCAATTGCGGGTTGACGTGAAACTTGGCGTGGTCACGCGCAGCGAGAAGGGTTGCGTGGTCGCTTCACGACAAGGCGTAATCGCGGTGCCGGCGTTTCCGGTGGAGAGGATTATCGACAGCACCGGAGCCGGCGACCTGTTCGCAGCGGGATTTCTGTTCGGATTGTCGCGCAACGCAGGATATGAAAACGCTGCGCGGTTGGGAGCACTTGCCGCTGCCGAAGTGATCCAGCACATCGGCGCGCGGCCACAGACCTCGCTGAAGCAATTGGCGCAGCAGAGCGGATTGCCGGTCTAAGCTGTCGCCACGCTATTCCCTCTCCCGCAGGAAAGGGAATGGCGAAAGCGCCACACGCGCGGTCAGGCTGCTCGCCGGTCCGAGTCGAGCCCGGCATAGACGCCACGCTCGAAGCTCGAGTACGCCTCCAGGCACTTCTGGTCCACAAACGGCAGCACCTGCATCAGGATTACGCCGGTAACGTCGCGAGTGGGGTCGATCCAATAGTAGGTGTTGGCGAGCCCGGCCCAGGCGAGGCTGCCGGGACTGCGCCCCTCAGGTGTCCTGGCTGTATTGATCATGAAGCTGAGGCCCCATTTTTTGTCCATGCCCGGGTACAGATCGACATCATTGGTCGCGAACGCGACCGCCGACGTCATCTTGGTCATATTGAGATCGCCGATGTGGTTCTGACCCATCATAGCAACCGTCTCTGGCTTGAGCACCTGCTGGCCATTGCCCCGGCCCTTGTTCAGGATCATCTGGGTGAACTTGATGTAATCGGCGGCGGTGCCGTAGAGGCCGCCGCCGCCCATATGGAATTCCGGGTCCTGCTCGAGTTCGAACGGGATCGGGGTCAGTGTTCCATCCGGGCCGCGCTCATGCATCCCGGCCAGGCGTTGTCGTTGCGGGTCGCCGATCCGGAAGCCGGTATCGCTCATGCCGAGCGGGATGAACAAGTGATCGCGCAGATAAGCGTCGAGCCTTTTGCCGCTTGCGGCCTCAAGAGCCTTACCGACGAAATCGATGTTGGTGCCGTACTCCCAACGGGTGCCGGGGTCCGATGTCAGTGGTGTTTTCAGCGCGTCGTTCTTGCAGGTGGTCACGGCGGGCAGCCCGGTTTTTTCAAGGTACCGCACCATGTCGCCGTTCCACATGTTGTAGGCAAAACCCGCGGTGTGGGTCATCAGGTGGCGCAGCGTGATCGGAGACTTCGCGGGCCTCAGCCTGGGCTCGCCAGCGGCATCGAAGCCTTCCAACACTTGTGGTGACGCCAGATCGGGCAGCACCTTGCCGATCGGCGTGTCGAGCGAGAGCTTGCCTTGCTCGACGAGCTGCATGGCCCCGGCGGTCGTGATCGCCTTGGTCATCGAGGCGATCCAGAACACAGTGTCGAGCGTCATGGCATCGCCCTTGGCCAGGTCGCGCTTGCCGTAGGCAGCCTGGTAGATCACCTCACTGCCGTTCGCCGCGATCGCAACCACGCCAGGAATTTCCTGGTCGGTGCTTTTCTGGCGCAGGACCTCGTCAATCTCAGCATTGCGTTCCACTGGGTCGCCTCCTGTTTGTTTTTTTGCACCGGGCGATCTTCCTCCTGACAGACACTTACCGCAAGCACGCTTACCCAACGCGCGCCCGTTCGCGATCTCGTGATCAATCCGATCGAAGGATTGAACAGCAGCATGGCCATAATTGCGGTGGATTGGCCCGCATATCCGATGACCTGCCACCCTGCGCGAGGTATGTTCGACCGCTGAACTGGAACCGATTTCGGTGTAAGGCGTTCAGATCGCAATACAAAAAGTTTTCGGCGGAAAATTCTGGCTAATTCATTGCGGCCTTCAGTAGCCGCGAGGGGATCACAATGATTTCGACCTGGAGCGAATGGAAGCGGTATCCTCGGGCTGACCGCGGCGAGAATATCGAAGCGCCGATTTCCCCGGGCATTTACGAAGTCCGCGATGCAGCCAGCGGTGCGTTGCACTCCTTTGGAGCCGTCGACAATGTGGCCCAAGCACTGGCGCAACTGGGCGCCGGCTCCAAATCGTGGTTCAGTCGCCGAGGACCCGTCAGCATCCCGGACCTCGAATACCGCACCTGCGCGACTTCCACCAAGGCGGATGCCAAAGCCGCTGCCGAGCGAATGATCGGCCGTCGCGAAACCTACATGAGCGGCGCCGCCTGAACGGCGCGCCATCACCCCGCAAAATTTGTTGAAGCAGCCGCGGTTTCTCGGCCGGTGCATTGTGCACGGTTTCGGCCTATACTCGGATCAACACCAAAGAAAATCCGAGGAGTAACGCCATGTCCCAGACCGCTGCTGCACGCAGTTCGCAACCCTCCACGCCATCGCTGCGCGATCGTCTGAAGGATCCGTCGCTGCTGCGCGACCGTTGCTACATTGACGGCGCATGGACTGGCACGCCGGCTACTCCCGTCACCAATCCGGTCAACGGCGTTGAACTTGCAAAGATTCCGCGGATGAGCACCGCCGAAGCGACGCAAGCGGTGGAAGCCGCGGAACGCGCATTTCCGGCATGGGCCAAGCTCACGGCCAAGCAGCGCTCCAACATTCTGCGCAAGTGGTTCGACCTGATCATCGCCAATCGCGAGGATCTGGCGCTCATCCTGACCTCGGAGCAGGGCAAGCCGCTGGCGGAAGCGTTGGGCGAAGTCGATATCGGCGGGGCGTATGTCGAGTTTTTCGCCGAAGAAGCCCGGCGCGTCTACGGCGAGACGATTCCGTCGCAACGGCCAGACGCGCGGCTACTGGCCATCCGCCAACCCATCGGAGTTTGCGGCGCGATTACGCCCTGGAATTTTCCCTGTTCGATGATCACCCGCAAGGTATCGCCGGCGCTTGCCGCGGGCTGCACAGTGGTGCTCAAGCCGGCCAACGAGACGCCACTCACCGCACTGGCGCTGGTGGCGCTGGCGGAGAAGGCGGGCGTGCCGAAGGGCGTGTTCAACATACTGACCGGCAATTCGTCCGCGATCGGAAAGGTGCTGTGCGAACATCCCGCCGTTCGTTTCGTCGGCTTCACGGGATCGACAGAGGTCGGCAAGATCCTCTACCAGCAGGCTTCGGTCGGCGTTAAGAAGCTGGGCCTGGAACTCGGCGGCAACGCCCCTTTTGTCGTGTTCGATGATGCCGACATCGACGCCGCGGTAGATGGCGCGATGGTTTCGAAGTATCGCAACATGGGGCAGACCTGCGTCTGCGCCAACCGCATCTACGCCCAGGACAAGATCTACGATCAATTCGTGGAAAAGCTCTCGAAGAAGGTCGCGGCGATGAAGATCGGCGACGGCACGGAAGCCGGCGTCACGCAGGGTCCGTTGATCAACATGGATGCCGTCGACAAAGTCGAAAAGCATATCGCCGACGCCGTCAAGCATGGCGCGAAGATCGTGACCGGCGGAAAACGTCACCCGCTCGGAGGAACCTTCTTCGAGCCGACCGTGCTGGCCAACGTTGCGTCCGATGCGTTGGTGTCGCAGGAGGAAACCTTTGGGCCGCTCGCGCCGGTGTTCCGCTTCAAGGAAGAGGCCGACGTGATCGCGATGTGCAACAACTCCCCGTTCGGACTGGCCTCTTATTTCTATTCGCGCGATCTCGGCCGGGTGTGGCGGGTCGCCGAGGCGCTTGAATCGGGCATGGTCGGCGTCAACACCGGACTCATCACTACCGAGGTTGCGCCGTTCGGCGGCGTCAAGGAGTCGGGTCTCGGCCGTGAAGGCTCGCATCATGGCATGGAAGAATATGTCGAGATCAAATACGTGATGATGGCTGGCATCTGAACTAAGCGGCGTCCAGGCGAGCAACCCGGGCGCCGTTCTTTTCAACCACGTCAATCCTCGGCGGCGCCCGCGAAGGCGCCGTGGCGGCCGGCGCCAGACGCAAATCGAGTTGCGCCGGACAGGGTCTCGCCGGAAGCTATCACCTCAAGCCCACCGCGCATTTCCGCCGCGATGGCTTCCGGCTCCGCAAGGTCCCATTGCCGCAACGCGGATAGCCGGTCGGCGCGCAGGCAGCTTTGCGGGAAACGGGCGATATCCTTTGCGAGCGCAATCGCGACCGTGCGTGCTTCACCGCTCGGTACCAGCCGGTTGGCAAGGCCGATCCGAAGCGCCTCCGGTCCGCCGACCGGCCTGCCCGTGAGAATTAAATCGATGGCCTGGGAATGGCCGATCAATCGCGGCAGCCGAATGGTGCCGAGGTCGATCAACGGCACGCCAAAGCGGCGACAGAAGATGCCGAACGTGGCATCCTCGGCGACAACCCGCATGTCCGCCCACAGTGCCAATTCCATTCCGCCGGCGACGGCGAAGCCTTCGACTGCGGCGATCACGGGTTTTGACAGGCGCAGCCGGCTCGGACCCATTGGCGCAATGGAATCGTGCCCGCCGATTTCGCGTTTCTTGTTGGGATCGCCGGCCGCGACCGCCTTGAGATCGGCGCCCGCGCAGAAATGGCCTGCCGTGCCGGTGAATACCGCGACGGACGCATCCTCGTCGGCGTCGAAGGCGCGGAATGCGTCGAACAGTTTTCGCGCTGTTGCGCCATCGACCGCGTTTCGGCAATGCGGCCGGTTGATGGAGACAATAGTCACGGGCCCATCGCGTTCGATGAGTACGGCATCGGTATCGGTCATGGAATTCGCTCCGGTTCGGCTGTTCCTGGCGCCGCTTTGACAGCGTCCGGGAGCCTAGCGACTTAGCTTGTTCAATTCCATCGCAACAAAGGCAATGCGATGCCACCGATCCGATTGCGTTGAGAGTGAATGATGGAGCCCTACGCCGAGGGGCTCTCGCCGGCTCGGTCGACCCATCGTCTAAGCGATCTTCAGATCGCTACCGGTGATGCGTCGATAGGCCTCCAGATAGCGCTTGCTGGTGGCCTCGACGACGCTGGAGGGCAAAGAAGGCGCCGGCGCTTCGCCGTTCCAGCGCCCGGCACGACGCTCCGCCTCGAGATAATCGCGCAACGGCTGCTTGTCGAAACTTGGCTGCGCCTGGCCGGGCTGGTACCGGTCAGCCGCCCAGAAACGCGAACTGTCCGGTGTCATCACCTCGTCGATCAGGATGATGCGGCCGTCTTTATCCCTGCCAAATTCGAACTTGGTGTCCGCGATAATGATGCCTCGATCGTGGCTGATCTTTTCGCCTACTGTATAAACCGCACGGGTCATGCTCTCGAGCATGTGTGTCACTTCCTCGCCAAGGATCTCGCGCATCCGCGAAATGGTGATGTTCTCGTCGTGGCCGGTTTCGGCCTTGGTCGCCGGGCTGAAAATTGGTGGATCGAGCTTGCCGCTCTCCAGCAGGCCGTCGGCAAGCTTTTCACCGGCCAGCGTGCCATTCTGGGTGTATTCCTTCCACGCTGAGCACGACAGATAACCGCGGATCACGCATTCAATCGGAAACACGGCGGTGAGTCGGCAAAGCATGGCGCGACCGGCAAGTGAAGGCCGATGTTCTCGCAGCGCCGGAACCTCGCCAATGATCTGGTCGGCATCCGCGCTAATCATGTGATGATCGACGATGCCTTCGAGCTGGTTGAACCACCATGCGCTGATTTGCGTCAGCACCGCGCCTTTCATCGGGATGGTTTCGGCCATCACCACGTCAAAGGCGCTGATACGGTCAGTGGTCACGAGCAGCACTCGCTCGTCGCCCACGGCATAGATGTCGCGGACCTTGCCGCGTCCGATACGTGGAAGGGGCAGGTCGCTGGCGAGCATGGGGGTCATAGGCAGACTTTCAAAGGCGCAACGCCGCGCATGGCGGCGGCGCCAAGCAGCTGAGGGAAGTTCACTCCGGCAGCGGAATGAATTCGTGTTCGTCGGGCACTTGCGCGAAACGGCCGCTCTTCCATTCTTGCTTGGCCTGCTCGACCCGTTCCTTGCTGGAGGAGACGAAATTCCACCAGATGTAGCGCGGTCCCTCGAGGGCATCGCCGCCCAGAAACATCATGCGCGTTGCTTTAGTTGTCTTCACCGTGATGCGATCGCCGGGACGAAAGATCAGCAAGCGCGGTCCCTCGAAGCGATCGCCCGCGATTTCAACTTCTCCGTCCACCAGATAGATCGCCCGCTCTTCATGGTCCGGATCGAGCGGAACGCTGATTCCTTCCGCCGCCGTCACCTCGGTGTAAAACCAGGGTGACACCATCGCAACAGGGGATTTTATGCCGAAGGTACTGCCTGCGATGACGCGAGCTGAAAAGCCGAGGTCCGTTACCAACGGCAAGTCCCCAGCCGCGTAGTGCTGGAACGAGGGCGCGATTTCTTCCGAACCCGCAGGGAGCGCGATCCAGCTTTGCAGCCCGAGCATCTTCTGGCCGCCGGCACGTTGGACGTCGGGGGTGCGCTCGGAGTGGGCGATGCCCCGGCCTGCGGTCATCAGGTTCATCGCGCCCGGCTGGATTTCCTGGATGTTGCCCTCACTGTCGCGGTGCATGATCCTGCCGTCGAACAGGTAGGTAA
This sequence comes from Bradyrhizobium sp., assembly GCA_045811665.1. Taxonomy (GTDB): domain Bacteria; phylum Pseudomonadota; class Alphaproteobacteria; order Rhizobiales; family Xanthobacteraceae; genus Bradyrhizobium. The sequence goes on along the minus strand of JBJMTO010000120.1, from coordinate 18,638 downwards.
CGGTGGCCAGTCCTATGTGGGGATGTGGGCGGACATCCATGCCCTTGCCCGACATGAATTGCACCGGTCCGAAATGATCGAAGAAGATGAAGGGGCCTACCATCTGACGCTTGCCATGCGGCAGCGCGCGCCGGACTTCGAAACCATCGCCGAGATCGCGCGTACGCGGCACGATCACCAGTTCGAGGGCATCGCAGGATTGCACATCGCCGAGCACGGGATCGTTGTTGGGAAGCCAACTCATCGGATATCCCTCATCTTTGCGGCACACGTAAACAGGATCGTTCAATCGGGGCGGCACGATGTCTCCAGCCGCCCGCCCGAAGAGCTCTCCTTATAACTCAGAAGCAGACCTCTCGTAAGATCGGAAGGCAAACGAACGCCGCTCAAGGCAATGCGCCACAGCGACTAGCCGGTGTGTTCTGGTGCTTGCGTAATTTCAACTAGCTGCGGTAATCACTTTTCAACGAAGATGCAGAGGACGGAATCATGATCGTGCCCCTTCGGCCCGGTATCACGCTTGCGCCACCCAACGGTCCCGTCATCGAGAGCGAACGTTTGATACTGCGGCAATGGCGAGCGGCAGATGTGGCGCCGTACACCACCATGCTGGCGGACCCCGGCACCGCTCGGTTCATCACGGTCGACGGCAAGCCCGTCGAGGATGTGATGGTGGGCTGGCGGCACACTGTGGTGATGGCCGGCCACTGGGCGCTGCATGGCGCGGGCATGTTCGTGGTCGAGGAGAAATCGACCGGTGACTTTGTCGGCCGCGTCGGGCCGTGGTTTCCGCCGGGCTGGCCGGAGTTCGAGATCGGCTGGGGCATCGCCAAGCAAGCTCAACGTAAAGGCTACGCGCTCGAAGCGGCGCGCGCGGCGATCGACTGGGCCTTTGCGACTTTTGCTTTGGACAGGATTATCCACTGCATCGACCACGAGAACGTCGCCTCGCAGGCCGTCGCGCGCCGGCTCGGGGCTGAAAAGCACCGCGAATTCGAATTGTTCGGGCATCCAGCGGATGTGTGGGTGACGCGCCGGGAGGCCTGGACCGCGCAGGCCAGGACCTAGCATTGTGGCTAGTGCCGGCCGAGTTGAGTGGCTTGGTCGACCCGTTCGTATCGCTCCAATGAGAGGATCGCGTCGGCGAGCTGGTCGGCTCGGCCGTTCAGCACCGGCCGGGCAAGCGTCAGGAATTTCTCCGCCATCGCCTGGGCATCCGGGAACGAATTGGGTTCGCCGGACGGATCGGCGTAGAGCCGCTCATGCACGCCGTCGTCGGTGATAATCCTGACCCGTGCACCGAACGGATGGCTGCGCCCTGTTTCCAACGAGTCGTCCTGCACCACCTCGAACTTGTCGGCCAGAGCGTCCACGGCGGCGTCTCCGAGGCGATCATAATCGTCCCACCCGAAGCGGCCCTGATCGAGCGCCACCGCGCCGGTGAAGAACATCGAGAACTGTCCGCCGACGATGGACGTCGGGTGTCGCTTGGTGGAAGCGTCTCCGGTCAAGGTGATGCCGTTGCGGTGCAGGCCAACTTCGACCCGCCTGATTTGGTCCGGTGTCAAGTTGTGCTCCCGGCGCATGGCGATAAGCGCGTCCAGCGCGGCGTGGGTGTATCGGCAGCTCGGATAAGGCTTCACGCCGATCTTCATGGTCTCATAGGTGCTTCCGAGCTCCGCAACCGCCTTCTCAGGGTGGGCGTTGTCGCTGTAACCGACCAGCAGGCCGTGTTTGCCTTCGACCGATTCGGTTGCGCCAACAAAATCATTGCGGGCCAGCGTGGCCGCGATTACGCCGTTCATGGCGGCGGCGCCGACCTGATAGCGTTTGTTCCAGGCGCCATTAACGAGAAACTGCAATGAGCCGGCCGCCTGGCTTCCGGAAACGCCGAACGCGGCCACGATCTGTTCATGCGAGAGCCCGAACAGCTTGGCAGCCGCGGCTGCGGCGCCATACGTGCCGGCGGTGGCCGTGGGATGAAAACCACGCGCGTAATGTGAGGTCGGATCGAGCGCATTGCCGAGTCGGCAGCACACCTCGTAGCCAGCCACGATCGCCGTGAGCACGTCGCTGCCGGAAGCTCCGACCAATTCGCCGACTGCGAACGCCGCGGGAACCACAGGTGCGCTCGCGTGCAGCGAGGAATCCGCATGGGTGTCGTCGAAATCGAGGGAGTGGCCGAGCGCACCATTCAGCAGCGCAGCCACCGCCGGCGTCCACGTCTTGCTGTCGCCGAACACGGTGGACTTGCCGCCGCCATCCAGCGCCAGCGCCTCGAGCATGTTCAACAGCGAGGGCGTGGATTCAGCATCGCGTCGCGCCCGGATGGCGCTGCCGAGGAAATCCAGCGTCAGCACCTTGGCGCGCTCCAGCACTTCTGAAGGAATGTCGGCGAATTTCAGGTTCGCGACGTAGGCGGCGAGCGTAGCGGTTTCATTGGCCATGGCATTGCTCGTGCTTGCTTTGCTTGTCCATCGTCCCATCGATTTCGTAGGGGGATCGGCCCGCGTCGTCAACATCGTCGGCCGCGGGTCAGCCCCGACCTCAGGCCTGTTCTTTAATGATGCTCGGGTATCGCAGTTGGCCTGCAAGCCGCCGGAAACGCGTGGTCAGTAGAAAAGCATAGATCGCGGTCCCACAGGATAACCCGACCCAGACGCCGACCGCCCCTAGCTCGGTCCAGAAGGCGAGCCAGCAGGCGGTGGTGAATCCGATGGCCCAATAGCTAACCGCAGCGAACACGAGCGGTATCCTCGTGTCGTTCATGCCGCGCAGCGCGCCCGCCGCGACGGTTTGGATGCCGTCGGCCACGAAAAATGTCGCGCCCACCATCAGGAGCGTTGCGGTGAGGTCGATGACCGCGCCTCTGGCTTCCAGGGCCTCACCCAGGAAGAACCGGCCGATCGCAAACCGAGCCAGAAATACCGCAAGAGTCAGAGCGGAGACGAGGACTATTCCGAGCAAGATCGCGACCAGGCCGGCGCGCCTGACCGCCGGCGCGTCCTTACGGCCAACGGCATGGCCGACCCGAACTGTGGCGGCCATTCCGATGCCGAACGGAACCATGAAGAGAATGGCGGTCACCTGCAGGGCGATTTGATGTGATGCCAGCGCGTTGGTGCTGATCAGGCCCATCAGCAGCGCCGCGGCGGCGAATATGCCAAACTCCAGCAGGAACGAGACCGATATCGGCGCGCCGATCAAGATCAACTGCCGCATCAGCAGCCAGTCGAATTGCCAGAGGCGGCCAAGCACATGATACTTCCTGAACGGCCGGCGGGCGTGCGCAAACCAGAGACTGACAACGAACATGATGAAATTAATGATCGTGGTGGCAAGCCCCGCGCCAAACAGTCCCATCCGCGGCAGGCCCCATTCGCCGTGGATCAGCAGGTAGACCAGCAGCGCATTCGCGGGAAGGGCGGCAAGCGTGATCCACAAGCCTGGCTGCGGGCGATTGACAGCACCCATGAAGCCGCGGATGGCAAGGAGCCATAATGCGGGGATAATGCCCCAGGTCAGACCCGAGAGATATTCTTGCGCGAAGCGCGCCGTCACCGGAGACTGGTTCAACGCCAACAGAATGCGCTCGCCATAAAGCGGAAGCGGCATCATCGGCAGCGAAATCAGAACGGCTGCCCAAAGCCCAACGCCGAGCGCCCTCCGCACCAGCCGCGGATTGCGTGCGCCGAACGCCTGCGCGGCCAACGGCGCAACCGCTGACATCAGTCCCAGGCCGACCGTAAAGGCGATGAGGAAGACGGTATGCGCCAGCGCCGCAGCGGCGACAGCCTGCGCCCCCAAACGTCCGATCAAGGCCAGATCGGTGGTCATCATGCCAACCTGCCCCAGCTGCGTCAGCGCGATCGGGACGGCCAGCTTGAGCGTTTCGGTAAGTTCGGCGGTGAGTAGGCCTCGGGTAATCGCCCCGGGGACGGTTGCGCGTTCCATATCATCCAGGGAGCTCATGCCGGCCCGATCATGCCTCGAGCGTCCGCTCCGGCAGCCCGCATTGTCAGGGCGCCGAGGGCGACAAAGCGCTCCTCCAGCCAGTCATGGCCACATTCGATCATGGTGCCCGCCAGGAGGTGCCCACCTTCAACGATGTATCGAAGGGTGGCAACTGCGCGCGGTCTCACACGTCGACGTTAGCGGTGAGTGAATTGTCTTGTATGAATTCGCGGCGCGGCTCGACGATGTCTCCCATCAGCTTGGTGAAGATGTCGTCGGCCTCGTCGACCTCCTTGATCTTCACTTGCAGAAGCGAGCGCGCGTTAGCGTCAAGCGTGGTCTCCCACAGCTGGCTCGGATTCATTTCGCCGAGACCTTTGTAACGCTGCAACTTTACGGCCTGACGTGCGGCTCCGGTCACGGCTTCAAACAGATCGACCGGGCCATGGATCGCGGATTCCGTATCTCTGCGGCGCAAGACTCCCGGCTTGGGATAGGTTTCCTGCAGCTTCGGGGCGTAATCGTCGAGCTTGCGCGCGTCAGCGGATCCGAGCAGCGCGTCGTCGATAATGGAAACGTCCTTAACCCCACGCACGGTGCGTTCGAACACGAAACCCTCGCCCTCGGTGAAGCGACCGGTCCAGCCGCGCTCGACTTCGTCGGCCAACACATCCAATCTTCGCGCAATATAGTCCGCGGCCGCGCTCGCAGTCGCGACATCGCTGGTGATCTTGGGATTGAGCACGCCCGCGATCGCGGCCTGCTCGACGACCTTGCGGTTGTAGCGGCTGTGCAGATTGTGCAGCGTGCCCCGGATGATCCGGGCATCCTCGACCATCGCCTGCAGGTCGCGGCCCTTGCGGTCCTCGCCCGAGCCAAGCTTGAACACGCAGTCCTCAAGGCCCGTCACTATCAGGTAGTCCTCCAGCGCGCGCTCGTCTTTCAGATACTGTTCGGATTTGCCGCGGGTCGCCCGGTAGAGCGGCGGCTGTGCGATGTAGAGGAAACCACCTTCGATCAGTGCGGGCATCTGACGAAAGAAGAACGTCAGGAGCAGCGTGCGAATGTGCGCGCCGTCGACGTCGGCGTCGGTCATCAGGATGATCTTGTGGTAGCGCAGCTTGGACAGATCGAAATCGTCGCGGCCGATCCCGGTGCCGAGCGCGGTGATCAGCGTGCCGATCTGCTCGGAGCCCAGCATCTTGTCAAAACGAGCACGCTCGACGTTCAGAATCTTGCCGCGCAGCGGCAGCACCGCCTGAAACTCGCGGTTGCGGCCCATCTTGGCGCTGCCGCCAGCGCTGTCACCCTCGACGATGAACAGTTCTGATTTGGCCGGGTCACTTTCCTGGCAATCGGCTAGCTTGCCGGGCAGCGAGGCGATATCGAGCGCGCCCTTGCGCCGCGTCAGCTCGCGCGCCTTGCGCGCGGCCTCGCGGGCGGCGGCTGCTTCCACCACCTTGCTGACGATGATCTTGGCCTCGCTCGGGTGTTCTTCGAACCATGCGGCGAGGGCCTCGTTCAACACATTCTCGACCACCGGCCGCACTTCGGAGGAGACTAGTTTGTCCTTTGTTTGCGAGGAAAACTTCGGGTCCGGCACTTTCACCGACAGCACTGCCGTCAGGCCCTCTCGGCAATCATCGCCGGTCAGCGCGATCTTCTCGCGCTTGGCAATGGCATCGGCGTAACCATTGACCTGCCGGGTCAGCGCGCCGCGAAAACCAGCCAGATGTGTGCCGCCATCACGCTGCGGAATGTTGTTGGTGAAGCAGAGCACGTTCTCGTGGTAGCTGTCGTTCCACCACAACGCCGCCTCCACGCCGATGCCGTTCATTTCGGTATTGATCACGATCGGCGAAGGCACCATGGGCTTCTTGTTGCGATCGAGATAGCGAACGAATTCCTCGATGCCGCCGTCGTAGTGCATCTCCTCGCGCTTCTCGACTGCGTGGCGCATGTCGGACAGCACGATGTTGACGCCTGAATTGAGGAACGCGAGCTCGCGCAGCCGATGTTCGAGCGTGGCGAAGTCGTATTCGACGTTGGTAAAGGTTTCCGTCGAAGCCAGGAACGTCACTTCGGTGCCGCGCCTGCCATTGGCGTCGCCCACCACCGTCAGTGGCGCCACTGCATCGCCATGAGCGAACTCGATAAAATGCTCCTTGCCGTCGCGCCAGACACGAAGTTGCAGCTTGCTCGACAGCGCGTTGACCACGGAGACGCCGACGCCATGCAGGCCGCCGGAAACCTTGTAGGAATTCTGGTCGAATTTTCCGCCGGCATGCAGTTGGGTCATGATCACCTCGGCGGCCGAGATGCCTTCGCCCTTGTGAATGTCGACCGGAATGCCGCGGCCGTCGTCGCGCACTGTGACCGAGCCGTCGGCGTTCAGCACGACCTCCACCGCGGTGGCATGTCCGGCGAGCGCCTCGTCGATGGCGTTATCGACGACCTCGTACACCATGTGATGCAGGCCGCTTCCATCATCGGTGTCGCCGATATACATGCCCGGCCGTTTGCGAACGGCGTCCAGGCCTTTCAGAACCCGGATCGATTCGGCGCCGTACTCGATTGGAATGGAATTTTCAGTTTCGGCGATCTTCCGCCGGGCAGGTTCTGTCATTTGAAGCCTTTGAGGATGCGTCGCGAATCAGCGACGCAGAAACAGGCGCTGATTGATGTATTTCTGCCATGAAAGGCGAGACGCGCCTAGCGCAAAGTCTCCGGCAGTAACTTACTGAAGATATGCGACTTTTTCCGTGTTTTTCAAGGCGCTCGAAGGCCAATTTTGGGGCTCGGCAAAAGCGCGTTTCGCCGAGCTTTTTAGCTGCTCCCGAGGCCCTTTCCTGGTCAACGAACTCCGCTGCGAGACGGCCGAAAAAGATACATTCTCGCCAACCGTGACTACAACCTGCGCAGCAGACGGCGAGTGAGCCGATTGCAAATGTCACCTGTGTCGCTCGCCGATCTGCTGCCGTCGCAACCAACCGTGCCAAGCGCTTTCGGCAGCGGCTTATGTGCGGCGGCTGATGCGGCCGGACTCGACATCGAAAATGTCGCCGGTCCTGCCAATGTCGCTGAACGAGGCTGGATCGGCGCCGCTCATCCAGACCTGTGCCCCGAGTTTTTCCAGCTCGTTGAACAATGCCGCTCGCCGCGATGGGTCAAGGTGTGCCACGACCTCATCCAGCAGCAACAAGGGGCGTATTCCGGTCATCTCCGACACCAGGTTGGCGTGCGCAAGCACAAGCCCGATCAGCAGCGCCTTCTGCTCGCCGGTCGAGGCGTCGCGGGCCGGAATATTCTTGGGTGCGTAGATGACCTGCAGATCCGTGAGGTGCGGCCCATCAAGCGTACGGCCGGCGGCCGCATCGCGCGGCCGGCTGTCGCGCAACACCTGGCGATATCGATCCTCGACCGAAGTTGCGGGCTCGGTAAGCAGGGCATTCTCCATCCAGCCGTCGAGCATCAGCCGCGCTGACGGGAACGGCAAGCCCTCACCGCGCCGGCGAAGCATTGCCGCCAGCCTGGTCGCGGTCTGGCCGCGGGTCGCGGCTACTGCAACCGCCAGTTCGGCGGTTTCATGTTCGATCGCATCACACCAATGGTCGTCGTAGTTGCGAACCTCGAGTAGCCGATTGCGCGATCGAAGCGAGCGCTCGAGCGCCGAGACCCGACTGGAATGCTCGCTGTCGATCGCCAGCACCAGCCGGTCGAAAAACCGCCGACGCTCCGATGCCGCCCCGACAAACAGCGGGTCCATCGCAGGTGTCAGCCAGACCATCCGCAGGTGATCGCCGAACGCGCTTGCCGAAGTCACCGGCTCCCGATCGATGCGGCAGCGTCTGCTGGTGGTCGGTCCGTCGCCGCCCGGAGCTTCGATGCCGGTGCCGAGCGTTGCCAGTCCGAGCGCGCCTTCGACTTCGGCGGACACCGCCCAGGATCCGTCGCCCTGGTTGTCTGCGACGTCTTCGAGCGTGGCCCGGCGCAAGCCGCGTCCGGGCGAGAGAAACGAGATGGCCTCAAGGCAGTTGGTTTTGCCGGCCCCGTTAGGTCCGACCAGCACCACGACGTCGCCGCGCGTCTCCAGGCTCGCCGCCCGATAATTGCGGAAGTGCGTCAGCTTAAGGCGGTGAATGCGGGAGGTGGCCATCGCGAGAAACTATTCTCTCGTCGTACCGGGTTGGCGCCGGGGAATCCGCGCTCCTGGTGGGCCCAATACGTGAAGGCATGGACGAGCGTGAAGTTCTACACCCGCATTGGCATCAACACATAGAGCGCGCCCTTGGCATCCTTGTCCTGCACCAGGGTGGGCGAGCCCGGATCGGCCAGTCGCAACACCGCGACCTCGCCTTCGATCTGCGCCGCAATGTCGAGCAGGTAACGTGAATTGAAGCCGATATCGAGCGGGTCGGACGCGTATTCGACTTCGAGCTCTTCGGTAGCGCTGCCGGAGTCCGGGTTGGTCACTGAGAGCACGAGCTTGCCGCCGGACAGCGCAAGCTTCACGGCGCGTCCGCGCTCGCTCGAGATCGTCGAGACCCGATCAACCGCGGCCTCAAAGTCCTTTTTGTCCACGATCAGTTCCTTGTCGTTATTCTGGGGAATGACGCGGCCGTAGTCCGGGAAGGTCCCGTCGATCAGCTTGGAGGTCAGCACCACATTGCCGATGGTGAATCGGATCTTGCCTTGCGACAGCTCGATCTTGACCTCGGCCTCGTTGTCCTCGATCAGCCGTTGCACTTCGCCCACGCTTTTACGAGGCACGATCACGCCGGGCATGCCGGCTGCGCCCGATGGCTGAGCCAGGTCGATCTGGGCAAGACGATGGCCGTCGGTCGCGACCGCGCGCAAGGTCGGGGCCTTCGCGCTCCCGGCGGTGTGCAGATAGATTCCGTTCAGATAGTAGCGCGTCTCTTCCGTCGAAATCGCAAACTGGGTCCGGTCGATCAATCTTTTCATCTCGGACGCGGCGAGCGAAAACGAATGCGTCAGCTCGCCGGCGGCGAGATCGGGGAAATCGTTTTCCGGCAGCGTCTGCAGGGTGAAGCGCGAGCGGCCGGCGCGTATCGCCAGCACCGAGCGGTCACCGTCGCCTTCCAGCACGATCTGGGCGCCGTCAGGGAGTTTGCGAACGATGTCGTAAAACATATGCGCCGGCACCGTGGTGGAACCGCCGGTGGCGGTTTCGGCCGCAAGCGTTTCCGTCACTTCGAGGTCGAGATCGGTGGCCTTCAGCGAGAGCCGCGCATTTTCGGCACGGACCAGAACGTTGCCCAGGATCGGAATGGTATTGCGGCGCTCGACCACGCGATGCACATGACCCAACGATTTCAGGAGTTGCGCGCGTTCGACGGTGACCTTCATTGCAATACCCGCCTGATCCTAAGATGGAAAAGCCGGGCGGCCGGAAAGGCGCGCCGCGGCGTTTGTGACCCGAAAGCCTGATCCGAGCTGGATATGATCAAACCCGCGGGGGGACCGCAAGGTGGCGCGGATGGCGCGCCAGCGCAAGTGAAAGGCAGGGCCGTTCCCCACGTTTCACCGCTGACGTACAAAGCAGGCAGCTCCCCGCGCCGGTCGGGATCACCTGACGAGCCCGCTTACGTGATGGCCGGTTGCCCAGGTTTTCCCCTCGCGTGAGGTGAAGCCCCGCAAATCAGGGCGACAGGCACTTACTCCTGCAACTGACGCTTCAACGAGTCGACTTCCTCTGACAGGGCGACATCCCTCGATACCAGCCCCTCGATCTTGCGTACGGCGTGCAGGACAGTGGTGTGATCGCGTCCGCCGAACCGACGTCCGATCTCGGGCAGCGAACGCAGCGTGAGCGTCTTGGCGAGGTACATTGCAACCTGGCGCGGACGAACCACATTCGCGGTGCGTCGTGAGGACAAGAGGTCCGAGCGGCTAACATTATATTGCCGGGCCACGACACGCTGGATGTCCTCGATCTTGATGCGTTTGGGTTCTTGCGGCCGGATCAGGTCGCGCACCTCGCGCTCAGCCATCTCAAGGGTCACGGGCTGGGAGTTCAGCTTGCTGTGCGCAAGCAACCGATTGATAGCCCCTTCAAGATCGCGGCCATTGTGGGTGATGGTCCGGGCCAGATAATCCAGCACCGGCTCCGGCACGTCGAAGCTGGTGTGGTGCGCGCGGGCGGCTGCGACGCGTGACCTCAAGATTCCAACTCGCAGCTCTTCGCCGAGCGATCCCATCTCGACCACGAGTCCGCCGGCCAGACGCGAGCGCACGCGGTCATCGAGACTCTCCAGGTCGGATGGCGGACGGTCGGCTGCGATTACAACCTGCCGTCCGGCATCGATCAGCGCATTCAAGGTGTGGCAGAACTCTGCCTGGGTGGATTTGCCCTGCAGGAATTGAAGGTCGTCGATCACCAGCACGTCGATGCCGCGCAATGCTTCCTTGAACGCCAGAGCGGTCTGGGTTTTCAGCGCCGCTACAAAGCCGTACATGAACTTCTCGGCCGTGAGGTAAAGCACCTTGCGTTCGCTGCCCGAATTTCCGGCCCATGTGACCGCCTGCAGCAGATGCGTTTTGCCGAGGCCGACCCCGGCATGGATGTAGAGCGGGTTAAACATCACCGGATCGCCGCGCCGACCTTCCGCAACCTGCCGCGCCGCTGCGTGCGCCAAGGTGTTAGCCCGACCGATCACGAAAGTTCCGAATGTAAGGCGCGGATCGAGCGGAGAGCCGCCCAGCGCGTCATGGCTGGCCGACACCGGAGCAATAGCCGTGGCGCGCAGTTCAGGCGCGGGGCGGCCATCAGGCCGCTCGGCGCGACGGCTATCCTGCGGGACGGAAGCTTCCTTGGCGGGAGCCGCGCATCTCATCGCCGTACGAACGGTCAGATCGATCCGGTGCACTTCGGGCAACTCGGCCTGCCAGCAAGTGAGAACGCGCTCGGCGTAATGTGCCTGGATCCAGCTTTTGAGGAAGCGGGTCGGAACCGAAAGCCGCACGCTTTCCTGCTCGACGCCTTCCAGGTCCATCCGCGCGAACCAGCTCGTATAAACGTCTTCTCCGACGCTCGAGCGCAGCCGTCCCTTCACGCGTGACCAGCGATCCTGTTCCGTATTTGTCATGGTCTGAATTCTTTTCCGAAGGAGAAATGGTGCCGGGCGAAATCGCCGGGCAGGTTTCCTGCCGTGACCTCAAGCCATGCTTCAACTTCAGCCATAGACTGGCCGTTCGGCGCAAAGGCCGCGGTCAAATCATTGGTTGAAATAGAAGCTTCGTGAGGTCAGCGCGTACTCGACGGCTTGTCCGGAGCTCGCGCAGGAGGCCGTGTGCTGGACATCTCGGCGTCCATAGCGCCCTTAGTTGAAGTTGAGATTTGGTAGACCACCGCGCCAATACCGTAAAGCATGCAACCTCCCCACCTCGCCATGATTGCGCATGGCAAGCTTGTCATCCCACGTCGATCTAAAATTCAGCCGCCCACGCCCGAAGATCAAAATCGTTCAGTGTCGTATCGCCTCGCCCCAGACTGCCCGTCTCATCCATCCACTCGCTCCGCCCTCCTGGCCCCCTCGGGTATCTCGAAGTATCTCTCTCATTCTTCTTCGAACAGAGCGAGCAAGTGTGCCCGCTTGAGAATTTCGACACAGAACCGCATTCCTCATATTGCTATGAGGTTGAACCCGACAACCGCTTGGAGAGCGTCGCCAACGCGCACACCGCCGCCGATTTGCACGTCCGCCCCGTTCCTTTAACCGCGCTGGTCTTAAGAGCCGTGGACGCCGCGAACCCTCTTAGAAATACATCATGCCTTATTTCCCGCAATCGAAATGATTCAACCTGAGCGCCAGTACAACTCGTTCGCGTGTGCGAAAGCGGTGAACGTGTTTCTGCGTGTTCAGCAAGGTTTTGAATCTGTGCATAGATTCGAAGCGCGCGCGTAGTGTGACATTTCTGACAACCAATCGAAATAAAATCACAACTCAGTTACGCCGCAATGTGGCCGCCAGCAGTTTTCGAACAACTGTTCGCCACTATGCTGATAAGTGACTACGCACGCGCGTTTTTTTTTGTTCATTGGAACAGGGTAACCCCTGCAGCATCGTTGATTTCGCCGCGACCAACGCAGGTGTGATTGCAAACTGCCGATTGTGGCAGGCTACGAACTCAAAACGCTCAAGCCGACCGCATGCGCGAGCACGTAAAATTACGGGACACAAAGTGTGCTGATAGAGTTTGACGCGCGTGCTGATGCTGAAAAAGAAAAAAGCCCGGCGTTGCCGGGCTTCCTGACAAATTTCAATTCTGTTCAGCTCATTTTGCGAGCTTGGCGATCTGATGCGCGAGCCGCGAAACTTTTCGGCTCGCATTGTTCCTGTGAATGATGTTGCGTTGCGCCGCCTGCATCAGTTCGGGCTCGGCACGCGCCATCGCCTTCAATGCTCCGTCGCGATCGCCGCTCTTGATCGCTTCTTCGACTGTTCGCACTGCGCCGCGCATTTGCGTGCGGCGCGACTTGTTGATGACAGTGCGGCGGGCAATCTTGCGCGTCGCCTTCTTGGCGGAAGTTGTATTGGCCATTTCTCACAATTCCTTCGGCGGTGACCGATCGCTCAGTGGTCGGCTTAACGCGCCGGCGTCCAAATGCGTGATCGAGAAGATCGTGTTGTGGATGTCCCCTGCGGCGCCATTCTCTGCAAGTCTGCGATAATCAGTGCGGAAACGACGGCGCCGCTCAAAGAACTGCGGCGGCGGGATTGCGCCCACCGCCAGTGGCGCCCTTATAGAGTGCACCCGTTGCACCGTCAACGCTCGGTCGGCTCCCGGAACCTGGAATGGCGGCCGGAAAAACTGGTAAGGTGCTGATGGTGCTGAATTTCCGACGCCGCCCCGTGATGGCCGACATTTTCGGGGGCTACAGATGTAAGGTGAAGCATGATCCGCGGTTTCTTCCGACTTTTGGGGCTGTTGTTACTGGCCGGCGGATTTGTCTTCATGGTCTACGACGGCGCCCGCTGGGTAGCCGACCAGACCTTGCGTTTCACCCGGTTTGGTCAATTCTGGAATGATATTCACCAGTCCAGCCAGCAAGCCTTCCGCGGCTGGGTGGAAAGCCATGCGCCCTGGCTCTGGACCAGCATCATCACGGTCATTCTGGACCAGCCGGTATTCGCGATCATGGGCTTGCTGGGTGTGTTCTTGATGCTGGTGTTTCGGCCACGCAAGCCACTGATCGGCTACTCACGGTACTGATCCGGCGGTGCGTGGTCTGTTATTGGTCGGGCCTGCCATAGCCGCACGAGAGACCTATATAGAGTATGAAATCGCGCCTGCTCCTATGAAATCAAACCTGCGGAGGCCCTTATGTTGTTCATGCGCAAAACCACGGGACTGCCGAGCGCGTCCGAAGCGCTCCCCGGCCGCCCGGATCCGATCCCGACAGCAAGAACCCATTTCGTGAACGGTCGTCAGTTGCAGCCGCCGTATCCGCAGGGTCTGGAGCAGGCGGTGTTCGGGCTTGGATGCTTCTGGGGTGCCGAACGCAAGTTCTGGGAACTCGGCGATGGTGTCTTTACCACGGCGGTTGGCTACGCTGGCGGCCACACCAGGAATCCAACCTACGAGGAGGTTTGCTCTGGTCGTACCGGCCATACCGAAGCGGTGCTGGTGGTGTTTGATCCGAAAAAGATATCCTACGATCAGCTGCTGAAAACGTTTTGGGAAAGTCACGATCCGACCCAGGGCATGCGTCAGGGCAATGACATCGGCAGTCAATATCGTTCAGCCATCTACACCTTCAGCGATGCGCAGCGCAAAGCAGCCGACACCTCGAAAGTTGCGTACGAAAAGGCCTTGGCGGCAAAGCGTCTGAGCTCGATCACGACCGAGATTGCGCCAGCCGGCGAATTCTATTTTGCCGAGGACTATCATCAGCAATATCTCGCAAAGAACCCGGGCGGATATTGCGGGCTTGGCGGCACCGGCGTGTCGTGTCCAATCGGCGTTGGCGCGAGCGCCTGATGCTTTTGCATCTTGCGGAGGTGAACGTTCGCTTCCGCAAGTGCTCCCGCAAACACCAATTGTTAACCATGATTGATGCAAGACTTCAGCTATCCGTTTGAGGGATGGCTAAAGTGCGGGTTGCGCGCGCGGTTCGAATGCCGATCATTGTCGCGATCACCGCGCTGATCCTGTCGGGGTGCATGAACACGGCTGGTTCGGTGCGCCCGGCGCAGTCGCAACGAGATCTGGATTCCATCGCCTACGGCCGATCCTACGCCATGAGCGCAGCCCCGTCCGCGTATGCGGCCGTGCCGGTGGCAGCGGAATACGATAAAGCTTATCGGCTCGATGCCGGCGACAAGCTACGAGTTGTGGTCTACGGCCAGGACGGGCTGACCAATACTTATGCTATCGACGCGGGCGGCTCGATCACGATGCCGCTGATCGGCGCGGTGCCGGCGCGTGGACGCACGCCCGCGGGGCTTGCCGCCGACGTCACAGCCAAACTCCGTCAGGGCTACATCCGCGACCCTTCGGTTGCGGTTGAGATAGAATCTTACCGGCCGTTTTTCATCCTCGGCGAAGTCGCCGCCCCCGGCCAATATCCCTACGTTCCCAACATGAGTGTGGAGAGCGCCGTAGCGATCGCCGGAGGCTTCTCGCCACGTGCCCAGCGCGATCGCGTCACGGTGACTCACACCGATAGCTCCGGTTCGGTGCGCCGATCGCTGCCGCTCGGAAGCTCGATCAGCCCCGGGGACACCGTCCTCGTGGGCGAGAGATGGTTCTGAAGAACGCCACCTTATTTCAGATGCCTGGTGAGGAACGCGAGGCTGCGCGGCCAGGCAATGTCGGCGCTGGTCTTGTCATAGCTTGCCCGTTCATCGCAGTGGAAACCGTGCTGCGCGCCGGGATAGACGTGCACTTCGATTTCGGGCCGTTTGGTTCTGATGATCTCCACATCGCTCAGCGGAATGCCGGCGTCTTTCTCGCCGAAATGAAGCTGGGTAGGAACTTTCGGCTTGTCGTCCGCGAAGCGCACTATCGCTCCGCCGTAGTAGCCGACTGCGGCCGACAGCCCTGACAGTTTCGTCGCCGCGGCGTAGGCAATGCTGCCACCGAGGCAAAAGCCGATGATTCCGACCGGGCCGATATCCTTTACGGCATCGATCGCGGCCTGGGTGTCGCGCAGCATCGCCGCCCAATCCGGATTGGCAACGAACTTGCGCGCGACCGCGATCTCGTCGGGCGAATAGCCCGAGGTGAAATTTGGCTCGATACGATCGAAGATCGAAGGCGCCACCGCGACATAACCCTCGCCCGCAAGACGATCGCAGACGGCGCGAATGTGGTGATTGACGCCGAAAATTTCCTGGATGACCACAACCGCCGCCTTTGGCGTAGTCGCGGGATCGGCACGATAGCCGCTCATTTGGAAATCGTCCGAGGCGGTCAGCTTGATGTCTTTTCCCACGAATAGTTCCATTGGTTGCGAGTTGAGTTGGTCTGCAAGACATCAGAGAAACACGAACGCCGGCGGTCTGCTACTGCCACATCCAGTTGTGACCCCAGTCGGCCTTCCATCCGGTCAATCTGCCCTTGCGGAATTGCAGAAACAAGCGGTCGCGGTGGGCGAGCAACCCGCTGCCGCGAACATTGCGGATAGCCAGATAAATCTCGTCACCAGCGCGGCCGCTGATGTAGCTGAGCGGCTGTCCGAGCGCGTGTGAGACCTCTCCTGCATCCATCCCGAACGACAAAGGTACGCTGTTCGACAAGGTGGCGGTAAATGGCGGGTCCCGCGGAACTGCCCGTGGCTCCTGCTGCGTGGCCGCCGCCTCAACGGAGGCCGCCGACACGCTCGCCAGCAACAACGCAGCCGTAACCAACCCCCTCATGAGCGGACCGCGGTTTCGGAGTTTTGCGGAAGGCTGGAAAGAAACGGCAGCAACGCATCCGCAAACGCCTGGGGCTGGTCAATGTTGGCGGCGTGACCCGCAGCCGGAATGACAACCTTTCTGGCGCCCGGAATCTTTGCTGCCATGTAATCGGAGGCCGCCAGGAACGGGGTGTCCTCGGCGCCCACTATGACCAACGATGGGACCCTCACATCGGCCAAGGATTCGATCACGCGCGCATCGCGTTGGGTCAGCATGCCGCGCGCGGCTCGCGCCAGGCCGGAAGCGTCGCGGTGGCTCACCGTGGAACGTTCACGGCTCAAGGACTTCAACACCTCGAGCCCCTCGCGCTCGAAGCGGTCCGCGGTGTCATGGGCGCGCTTGTTCCAGGCTTCCCGGGCTTCGTCCTTCTTGAAGCCGGGGCCCGTGTCTATGATCAGCAGCGCGCGCACGCGCTTGGGATGCGCGCGATAAAAGGCGAGGGACATATAACCGCCCAACGAAAGCCCGCCGACGATAGCGCTGTCCGCGCCGATTTCGTCGAGCAAGGCCGCCATGTCGCCGACCGTCAGCGCCTCGCTGTACGCTGCGGGATCATCGGGATAATCGGAGCGGCCATGGCCACGCATGTCCCACAAGACCAGCTTGTGGTGCTTCGAGAGCGCTTCGATCTGGCCCTCCCACATCGCTGAGGTCGAGGAATAACCATGCGTCAGCAGCAGCGGAGGCCCGCGACCATAGACCTCATAATGGATTTTGACGCCGTCACGGTTGAGTTTTGACATTACGACTTCCCGCCCTGAAAAGTTCTGGCACTTACTCTAGCCCGATCCAACGCGGGAAGGGAATCGGCGAGCTCCGATGAACCGCCGCTTGCCATGCGATCAGTTGGATTCTGGCAACATTGTTGCCGCAATGCACAACGTACATTTGCCAACTTTATTCGCTCGCCTCGATTACAGCATTGCCTCCAAGATGGAACACGACCATTCTCGCGACAAGGTCGGCACCAGCCCGGTGGGTGCCAGACCATCCATAAAGTGAGTTGCCGCCGTAAGCGGCATCATGCACCGGCAGGGGAAGAGATCATGCCTAATCTCAACATCAATGGACGGAATATGTCCGTCGAGGCGGCAGCCGATACGCCGCTACTCTGGGCCATCCGCGAACAATTGCAGATGACCGGCACCAAATTCGGGTGCGGTGCCGGCCTGTGCGGTGCTTGCACGGTTCACGTCAACGGCGAAGCGGTGCGATCCTGCCAGACCTCGCTGAGTGACGTCGCCGGCAAGAAGATCACCACCATCGAAGGTCTCAGCGCGAAAAACGACCATCCGTTGCAGAAGGCGTGGATTCTCGAGCAGGTGCCACAATGCGGCTACTGCCAGTCCGGCCAGATCATGCAGGCCGCGGCGCTGCTGGCCAAGAACGCCAATCCGACAAAGGAAGAAGTGGTAGCTCACATGGACGGCAATCTCTGCCGCTGCATGACCTATTCGCGGATTCAGAAGGCGATCATGCGCGCGGCATCCGAAATGCGCACCGCTTCCAACGCCGCAACCGAGCGGAGGGCAACATGAATACGCACGTGAAAATCACCAGCGATAAGAGCACCGGGCAAATCGAGCAGGCCGATCTCAGCCGCCGTTCCTTCCTCGTCGGCACCGCTGCCGCCGGCCTTGCGCTCGGTTATTCCGGCGTCCCCGGAATGCTCGGCGCCGACCAGGCGTTCGCCGCGGCCGGCAATTTCGATCCAAGCGTGTGGTATTCGATCTCACCGGACGGGATTGTCACGGTCACCTGCGGCAAGGCCGACATGGGCCAGCATATTGCTTCGACAATGGCGCAGATCATCTGCGAGGAACTCGGCGCCAACTGGAAGGACATGCGGGTTCAGCTTGCGTCCAACGATCCGAAGTTCAACGATCCGGTGCTCGGCGCGCAGATCACCGGCGGAAGCTGGAGCACGATGATGAACTTCGATGCGATGAGCCGCGCCGGTGCGGCCGGTCGCATCGCGTTGACGGACGCCGCGGCCACGGCGATGGGTGTGCCGGCCGGCTCCCGGGATGAGATGATCGTCAGGGATTCCGCCATCTGGCATCCCAAATCGAAGAAGACCATGACGTTCGCCGAAATAGTCAAGAGCGGCAAGGTCACCAAGACCTTCACGCCCGACGAACTCAAGGCGATCAAGCTCAAGACGCCCGAGCAGTACAGCATGATCGGCGTCTCGGTACCGCAGCTTGACATCCCCTTGAAGACCAACGGCTCGGCTAAATTCGGCATCGACGTGATGCTGCCCGGGATGGTTTACGGCAAGATCGTCACGCCGCCGGTGCGCTTTGGCGCGACCGTCAAATCGGTCGACGATGGCGAGGCAAAGAAAGTGCCGGGCTTCATCAAGGCCGTGGTCCTCGACGACAAGACCGGGACCACCACCGGGTGGGTAGTGGCCGTGGCCAACACCTACGCCAACGCCCGCAAAGCGGCCGACGCCTTGAAGATCAGCTATGACGGCGGACCCAACGCCAAGCTGTCGAGCGACTCGCTACTCACTGAGGCAAAGCGGCTGCAGTTGCTCGACGATTCCGGCCTGTTCTTCGTCAAGGACGGCGACACCGCGGCGGCGCTCAGCACCGCAGCCAAGGTGATGGAGGCGGAGTACACCACCAGCATCAACATTCATGCTCCGCTGGAGCCGATGAACGCGACCGCTCAGTTGCAGGGCGATATCTGGCACATCTACTCCGGCAACCAGTTCGCGACGCGCTCCGGGGCGATCGCGGCAGGGGCTGC
>JBJMTO010000119.1:0-42463 GCA_045811665.1 Bradyrhizobium sp. | reverse complement strand
CGTTAGCAAAAAAGATGTCGCTTAGTCAGTAATTGAACTCGCTCACAGGAGGATCCGATGGATCTCGCTTTCAGCAAGGAAGAAATGGCGTTTCGTGAGGAAGTGCGGGCCTTCTTCAAGGACAATGTGCCGCCGGATACGCGGCGCAAGCTGCAGGAAGGCCGCCATCTGTCCAAGGACGAGATGGTCACCTGGTGGCGCATCCTGAACAAGAAGGGCTGGGGCGTCTCGCATTGGCCGAAGGAATATGGCGGCACCGGCTGGTCCTCGGTGCAGCATTACATCTTCAACGAGGAACTGCAGATGCATCCGGCGCCGGCGCCGCTCGCTTTCGGCGTCAGCATGGTCGGCCCGGTAATCTACACCTTCGGCAACGAGGCGCAGAAGAAACATTATCTGCCGCGCATCGCCAACGTCGACGATTGGTGGTGCCAGGGCTTCTCCGAGCCGGGCTCGGGCTCCGATCTCGCTTCGCTCAAGACCAAGGCCGAGCGCAAGGGCGACAAATATATCATCAATGGCCAGAAGACATGGACCACGCTGGCGCAGCACGCCGACATGATCTTCTGCCTGTGCCGCACCGATCCGTCGGCCAAAAAGCAAAGCGGCATTTCCTTTATCCTGATCGACATGAAGTCAAAGGGCATCACGGTGCGCCCGATCCAGACCATCGACGGCAGCCACGAAGTCAACGAAGTGTTCCTGGACGACGTCGAGGTCCCCGTTGAAAACCTGGTCGGCGAGGAAAACAAGGGCTGGGATTACGCCAAATTCCTGCTCGGCAACGAGCGCACCGGCATCGCGCGCGTCGGCGTTTCCAAGGAACGCATTCGCCGCATCAAGGAACTGGCGTCCAAAGTCGAGTCCGGCGGCAAGCCTGTCCTCGAGGACCTGAAATTCCGCGAGAAGCTCGCCGAGGTCGAGATCGACCTGAAGGCGCTCGAACTGACGCAGCTTCGAGTCGTCGCTGACGAAAGCAAGCACGGCAAGGGCAAGCCGAATCCGGCGTCCTCGGTTTTGAAGGTCAAGGGATCGGAAATCCAGCAGGCCACCACCGAGCTTCTGATGGAAGTGATCGGGCCGTTTGCCGCGCCCTACGACGAGCATGGCGACAGCAGCAACGAGGCGATGGACTGGACCGCGCAAATCGCGCCGAGCTATTTCAACAACCGCAAGGTATCGATCTACGGCGGCTCCAACGAGATCCAGCGCAACATCATCACCAAGGCCGTGCTGGGGCTCTGATCAACTGTCATTCCGGGGCGAGCGCGAAGCGAACGAGCCCGGAATCCATAACCACAACCGAGAGTATGGATTCCGGGACTGCGCCAAACGGCGCATCCGGAGTGAGTTAAATCGGTTCCCAATCCGAAAAGAGTAAACAACATGGATTTTGATTTGTCGGAGGAGCAGCGGCTTCTCAAGGAAAGCGTCGAGGGCCTGCTGGGGAGCTCCTACGATTTCGACCAGCGCAAGAAGTACATGGCCGAGAAGGCAGGCTGGAGCAAAGGGCTGTGGAGCAAACTCGCCGAGCAGGGCCTGCTTGGCTTGCCGTTCTCGGAGGACGACGGCGGCTTCGGCGCCGGCGCCGTCGAGATCATGATCGTGATGGAGGCGATGGGCAAGGCGCTGGTGCTGGAGCCTTATCTGCCGACGGTTGTGATCGCCGGCGGCTTCCTGCGCTATGGCGGCTCCGCTGCGCAAAAGGCCGCGCATATCCCCGGCATCATCGAAGGCGGCAAGACCTTCGCGTTTGCGCAACTGGAGAAGAATTCACGCTACGACCTCCAGGACGTCGCGACCACGGCCAAGAAAAAGGGCGGCGGCTGGGTGATCGACGGCGAGAAATTCGTCGTACTCAACGGCGAAGCCGCCGACACGTTGATCGTGACCGCGCGCACCAAGGGCGGCCAGCGCGACGCGAACGGCATCGGCGTATTTCTGGTGCCCGGCAACGCCAAGGGCGTCGCCAGGAAAGGCTACCCGACCCAGGACGGTCTGCACGCCGCCGACATCAGCTTCACCGGCGTCGAGGTCGGCGGCGATGCTGTCATCGGCGACCCCGAAAACGGGCTGCCGCTGATCGAGCGCGTGGTCGACGAAGCCCGCACCGCGATTTGCGCCGAGGCGGTCGGCATCATGGATGAATCGCTCAAGAGCACGGTCGAATATCTCAAGACCCGCAAGCAATTCGGCGTGCCGATCGGCAGCTTCCAGACCCTGCAGCATCGCGCCGCCGACATGTTCGTCGCGGTGGAGCAGGCGCGCAGCATGGCGATGTTCGCCACCATGGCGAGCGATTTCGACGATCCGAAGGAGCGGGCGACCGCGGTCGGCGCGGCCAAGGTTCAGATCGGAAAATCCGGAAAGTTCGTCGGCCAGCAGTCGATCCAACTCCATGGCGGCATCGGCATGACCATGGAAGCCAAGATCGGTCACTATTTCAAGCGGCTGACCATGATCGAGAACACCTTCGGCGACACCGACTATCATCTGCGCCGTGTCACCAACTCGGGTGGGCTGGTTTAGGGCGCGTCATGCTGGGGGCCGCCCACCCGTCATTGCGAGGAGCGTAAGCGACGAAGCATCATGGCTCCTTTGCGGCGCTATGGATTGCTTCGCTTCGCTCGCAATGACGGGCCGGCACCCTCTAGCGCCCAAGACGCGCTTTGCGCTGCCCGGCCACGACGAAAAGCACACAACAATCGAAAGGGAATATTCCCATGCAATCCACACCGTTCGATCTCAGCGGCCGTGTAGCCGTCATCACCGGCTCCAGCCGCGGCATCGGCCGCTCATCGGCCGAACTGCTGGCCAGGCTTGGCGCCAAGGTGGTGATTTCCAGCCGCAAGGCGGACGCCTGCGAGGAGGTTGCCGCCGGCATTCGCAAGGCAGGTGGCGACGCCCACGTCATCGCCTGCAACATCTCCCGGCGCGAAGAGGTGGAGGCGCTGATTTCGGGCGCCACCCAACATTATGGCAAGATCGACATTCTGGTCTGTAACGCGGCGGTCAATCCCTATTACGGCCCGCTGCTCGAGATCAAGGATGAAGCGTTCGACAAGATCATGGGCTCCAACGTCAAGAGCAACATCTGGCTTTGCGCGCTGGCGATTCCGCAGATGGCGGAGCGCGGGAACGGATCGGTGGTCATCATCTCCTCGATCGGCGGCATGCGCGGCTCCACCGTGATCGGCGCCTACGGGATATCCAAGGCGGCGGATTTCGCGCTGTGCAGAAGCCTTGCCGGCGAATGGGGACCGAAAGGCGTGCGCGTCAACTGCGTCGCGCCCGGTCTCGTCAAAACCGATTTCGCCCGCGCGTTGTGGGAAGACGAGGAGCGCCTGAAGCGCCGCTGCGCCACCACGCCGTTACGCCGCATCGGCGAGCCCGACGAGATCGCCGGCGCGGTTGCCTATCTCGGCTCCGACGCGTCCAGCTTCATGACGGGTCAAACCATCGTGGTCGATGGCGGTGTCACCACGGCCTCGGTCTAGCTAGCGGCGGAAACATAACCACCGGGCTGAGTTGGAGAGCAGAAACGGCTACGGGGCGGCGTGGGCGTCCGCGCGCGAACTCTGTCATCAAGCGCGCATCGCGCGACCCGTCGCCCTGGCCGAGACGATGAGAGTCTCATATTGACCTCCGCTCCCCAATCCGCTTGCCTCTGCGCAACCGCACCAAAACAAACTCTCCGGAAGCAACGCCAGGAAAACCGCCATGTCCTTTGTGCTGGCCATCGATCAGGGCACCACGTCCTCGCGCGCCATTGTTTTTCGCGACGACATTTCGATCGCGGCGGTCGCGCAAGCCGAATTCCCGCAGCATTTTCCCGCGTCGGGCTGGGTCGAGCATGAGCCCGAGGACATCTGGAGCTCGACCGTCGCCACCTGCCGCGAGGCGCTGCGGAAAGCCGATGCGTCGGCAAAGGACATCGCGGCGATCGGCATCACCAACCAGCGCGAGACCGCCGTGGTGTGGGACCGTGCGACCGGGAAAGCGGTTCACCGCGCCATCGTCTGGCAAGACCGCCGCACCGCGAATATCTGTGCCAGGTTGAAGGCCGACGGCCATGAGCCGGCGATCACGGCGAAGAGCGGGCTCATCATCGATCCTTATTTTTCCGGCACCAAGGTCGCGTGGATTCTCGATCACGTCCCCGGCGCGCGCGCCCGCGCCGAGCGGGGCGAGCTGATGTTCGGCACCGTCGACTGCTACCTGCTGTGGCGTCTGACCGGCGGCAAGGTACATGCGACCGACGCCACCAACGCCTCGCGCACGCTGCTGTTCAACATCCATACGGGGCAGTGGGATGACGAGCTCCTGAAGATCCTGCGCGTGCCGCGCTCGCTGCTGCCCGAGGTCAGGGATTCCTCCGGAAGTTTTGGTGAAAGCGCGTCCGAACTGTTCGGCGGGCCGATCGCGATCTCCGGCATCGCCGGCGACCAACAGGCCGCCACCATCGGGCAAGCCTGCTTCTCGCCCGGCATGATCAAATCGACTTACGGCACCGGTTGTTTCGCCCTGCTCAACACCGGCGCCACGCCGGTCGCTTCGAAAAACAAGCTCTTGACCACGATCGCCTATCAGCTCGGCGGCAAGCGCACCTACGCGCTGGAGGGATCGATCTTTGTCGCTGGCTCGGCGGTGCAATGGCTGCGCGACGGGCTCGGCATCATCGAGCACGCGGCCGAGACCGGCCCTCTCGCCGACAAATCCGATTCCGCCCAGAGCGTCTATCTGGTGCCGGCCTTTGTCGGTCTCGGCGCGCCCTACTGGAATCCCCGGGTGCGCGGCGCGTTGTTCGGTCTGACCCGCAACACCGGCCCGGCCGAACTCGCGCACGCCGCGCTGGAGAGCGTCTGCTATCAGAGCTCGGATCTCTCGGCGGCGATGCGCGCCGACTGGCCGGAAGCAAAGGGCGCCAATATCGTGCTGCGCGTCGACGGCGGCATGACCGCGTCGGACTGGACCATGCAGCGCCTCGCCGATTTGCTCGACGCCCCCGTCGATCGTCCGATGATTCAGGAAACGACGGCGTTAGGCGCGGCGTATCTCGCCGGACTTGCGGCAGGCGTTTATCCCGAGCCCGCGAAGTTCGCCGACAACTGGCGCCTGGAACGCCGCTTCAAGCCCGCGATGAGCGCCGCGACACGCGAGCGGAAGTTGGCGGGGTGGACAAGGGCAGTGAAGGGCTTGCTCGCGAGCGATGAGGGGGAGGGGTAGCAAGACGTCCCTCTCAGGGTTTGCTTCCGAATGACTTTCCGCGTTGTCGGCAGCCGAGGTAGAGCTACGCGGAAGATGTTTGGAATGCCTGGAAAGCTCCAATGATCCTCATCGGTCAATACGATTCACCGTTCGTCCGTCGCGTTGCGATCGCACTGCGGCTCTATGGCTTTCGGTTCGAACATCGGCCTTGGTCGACGTTTGGCGACGCCGACAAGATCGCGCCGTACAATCCCTTGCGGCGGGTGCCGACCTTGGTTCTCAACAACGATGAGTCGCTTATCGAAAGCGCGGCGATCATCGATTATCTGGACGAACTGGTCGGCCCGGAAATGGCCATGCTCGCGGCGAGCGGGGTGGAGCGGCGTCATGGGTTGCGGGTCTGCGCGCTGGCGACGGGACTGGCCGAGAAAGCAGTCAGTCTGCTTTACGAGCGTGTGCTGCGGAAGGATCAATCGAAAATCTGGGTCGAGCGCTGCCAGGGTCAGATCGGCGGCGTGCTGGAGGTGCTGGAAACAGAGCGCGCCAGCATTGCAACGCCGTACTGGTTCGGCGAGCACATCGCGCACGCCGATATCGCGGTTGCCTGCGTGCTGCGTTTCACCGGCGAAGCGCATTCGCTGTTGTTCGACAGCAGGCGTTATCCGGCTTTGGCGGAGCATGCCGCGCATTGCGAGGCGTTGTCCGCATTTCGCGAGATCGTGCAGCCGCTGGCCCCACCAAGCGGAGATTGATGGGAAGGGCTCTTATCCCTCCCACGCTTGCGGGGAGGGTGGCCGGCCGCAGGCCGGTCGGGTGGGGGTGTCTCCGCAACCGAGATCTCGCGCCGCCTGCCCGGTGCACTAGCCCCACCCCGTCGCTGCGCGCCGACCCTCCCCACGAGGGGGAGGGATCAAAGCGATCGATCCATCAGCAACAGCTCGCAGCCTGCAGCAAGGGCCATGA
The DNA here is from genome assembly GCA_045811665.1 of Bradyrhizobium sp. Taxonomy (GTDB): domain Bacteria; phylum Pseudomonadota; class Alphaproteobacteria; order Rhizobiales; family Xanthobacteraceae; genus Bradyrhizobium. Next base: position 36,292 of record JBJMTO010000119.1, on the reverse strand, counting down.
CATCGATGGGCTCGTCAACGAACTGTTGGTTTCGATGGATGCAATCCAGAATTGTTTTGGCTTAGGCGGATCGATGTGAGAAAGCTCGCGCCCCAAATCGCAACGATCTGAAGGGCTGGGCGCGAGCAAGATGCTTATCCGTGACACGAAGACGATCGTTGACTGGCTCGTTGATGGCGCGCGATCCACCGTCCGAACCCAGGACGCATTGGGCGAGCTATGCGACCGGCTTCTCGGTTGTGGGATTCCGATCTGGCGGGTGGGCCTGTTCGTGCTCACGCTGGATCCGTTGGTCATGGGCCAGCGCTTTCTGTGGAAACCAGACACGGGCGTAGATGTGACCAGCGCGCCATTCGAGGCGTTCCTGTCGGAGGAATTCCGCGAGTCGCCGGTAAGGCGCGTCATAGAGACTGGCGTTGTCCTCCGTCGCCGGCTCGCTGACAAGGACTGCGCGCTCGACTTTGCGACCGTTCGCGAACTACGCGACGAGGGAGCGACGGATTATCTGGCGGTGCCGCTGTTCTTTGCGGATGGTGTGGTTCACGGTGCAACGTTTGCCACTCAGCACCCGGGGGGCTTCACCGAGTCGCAAATTGCCGATCTGGAAAGCGTGTTCGCTCCGCTATCGAGAGTTGTCGAGAATCGAACGCTTCGGCGTACCGCCACCACGTTGCTGGACACCTATGTTGGCAATCAGGGGGGATCGCGTATTCTCGCCGGACAAATCAGAAGGGGCGATGCCGAGACCATCGATGCGGCGATCTGGCTGTCGGACATGCGCGGATTTACGGCGCTAGCTGATCGGCTGAAACCGCAGGCTCTGTTCGATCTGCTCAACCGATATTTCGATTGTCAGGTGCCTTCGATCCACCGTCGAGGCGGGGAGGTTCTCAAATTCATGGGCGACGGGTTGCTCGCCATCTTTCCAATTGCGCCCGATGGAGGGAACGCGCGGGAGGTGTGTAACGCTGCGCTTGCGGCCGCTCGCGAAGCCCGCGCTGCGGTAACATCTTCGTTCGGCGCGCTCCAGCAACATGAGTTGCACGTCGTGCGCTTCGGTTTGGCGCTTCATCTGGGACAGGTCTTGCACGGAAATATCGGCAGTGGAAATCGTCTGGATTTCACGTGCATCGGTCCGGCGGTGAACTTGGCCGCTCGCATCGAAAAACTCACCGGAAAGCTCCAACGAACGATCCTGGCGTCCGATGAGTTTGCACGACAATGCGCTTCGGATTTTGTCCCGGCCGGCGAATTCGATCTGGCCGGTTTTGCAACCGCGCGTTCAGTATTCGGGCTGGCAGATGAGCTGGAACCCTCTCAACAGCAGAGCAGCACGATGAGCGCGCCCGCGTGATTTGCCTGGACACGCAAATCAGTGATTTGCTGTCCAGCCCCGATTCAAAAAATATTTCCCTTCTCCTTCGGGGCAAATCACCGGCGATGTCTGCGCCGTCCCTGCCCGAGAGAGGGGCGTTTCGCGACCGTCACGGACGTTGGGCAGGGATGCGATGGACGCACGCAGCGTCGGCGCGCAAACGTGATCGCAGGGCGGGGTCCAACCCGTGAGCGATTACAAGCGCGCAGACGAACGGCGCTGATGCGGACGGTGAAGTCGTGTGGTCCTGACGCCTCGACGCTGGCGTCAAATCTCGCGGAGGCGAAGTCGGCCCGACCGGGCGCGGACCAGCCATATTCGCAAGGTGACGGTGACAACAAAGCCCGATCACCGGGGAGATCACGAAGTAGCCCGTTAAAACCATTGCGCGGGGAATGCCGGTTGCTCCGGTGAACCTGTGGTGACGACCTCGTGTGCTTTCTAGTTTTTGCACGCGAGACTGCGGGTGCATCGCGCACCCGGCATTCCCTGCGCCCTCTTTTCGAGGGTAGTTGTTGGCAAAGCTCGGACGCATTCGCGCCGCGAGACCGCGGAGTCATAGTTGATCGTCGTCACGAAGAGCAAAACGGCAAACAATCCACAGCCGTCATTCCGGGGCGATGCGCAGCATCGAGCCGGGGCGCATCCGCGATGTGGATTGCACATCGAGGAATGACGACGTTGAGTGTTTGCGTGCCCTCGCAATGACGGAGCAATTGGCGAGTTGGCGTGGCTGTTTGAAAATCCTCGCCCGTCGTCCCGCACAAGCGAAGCGCGATGCGGGACCCATAACCACAGGACGTAGTTTGCGCGGAAGTCGTCGACCAGCATCTCCCATAGCGAGCGACATGCCACTAACGTCCGTGCGGCCAGCTGGCGCGACCGCTTCCTCACCAACAAACATTCGTGGTTATGGGTCCCCGCCTGCGCGGGGACGACGATAAGGACATCGATGCAAGCCGCTACAAAAGCCGTGCCGTTTGCGTACGCGCGCACGATCGAGCGAACTCTTCCCTCATTCCGGGGCGATGCGAAGCATCGAGCCCGGAATCCACCTGCTCGGGACGATGCTGAACCTCGCGAATGACGAGTCCAACATCCCTAGCCGTGCGCGGCCTTTTTGCGATAGGCCAGATGCACGGCGCAGTTGCAGCCGGGAGGATGCGTGGACAGTTCTGCTGCCGGTCCATCGTTGGCGGCGACGGCGGCTCGCGGCGTCTGCGTCGGCATCGCCTCTTTCACCCGGCGGTCTTGCAGGGACTGATCCTGCGCGGGAATGTAATTCAAAACCGGCGCCAGCCAGCGTTCGGCTTCCGTCACGGTCCAGGCCTTGCGCGTGGCGTAATCCTCAACCTGGTCGCGCTCGATCTTGCCGACGCCGAAATAGAAACTTCCGGGATGGCTGAAATAAAGCCCCGACACCGACGAACCCGGCCACATCGCAAAGCTCTCGGTCAACTTAACTCCAGCGGTCTTCTCAGCGTCGAGCAGCGCGAACAACGTCGCCTTCTCGGTGTGATCGGGCTGTGCGGGATAGCCGGGGGCGGGGCGGATGCCCTGGTACTGTTCGAGAATAAGCTGCTCGGGGGACAGCGCTTCGTCGGGCGCATAAGCCCAGAACTCCCTTCGCACCCGCGCATGCAGGCGCTCGGCAAACGCTTCGGCCAGACGATCCGCAAGCGCCTTGCACAGGATCGAGGAGTAATCGTCATTGGCGTTCTTGAAGCGATCAGCGACCACGTCTTCACCAATCCCGGCCGTCACCACGAACGCGCCGATATAATCCGGCACGCCGGACGAAGCGGGCGCGATGAAATCCGACAGCGCGGCGTTGAAGCGGCCTTCGCGTTTTTCCAGTTGCTGACGCAGCGTGTGCAGCGTCGCGATTTTCCTCTTGCGGGTGTCGTCGGCATAGACGGAGATATCGTCGCCTTCGGCGTTCGCGGGCCAGAACCCGATCGTGGCCTGCGCCCTGAACCAGTTCTCTTTCACGATCAGGTCGAGCATCTTGCGGGCGTCGTCATAGAGCGACCGCGCGACTTCGCCCACCTTGGGGTCATCGAGAATGGCCGGGAAACGGCCGGTCAGCTCCCAGGTCTGGAAGAACGGGGTCCAATCGATGTACTCGATGAGTTCGGCGAGATCGTAATCGCGGAAACTCTTGATGCCGAGAAACGCCGGCTTGTTCGGAGGCGTGGTGACGAAGTCGAGTCGCACCGCGTTGGCCCTGGCGGCCGCGAGCTTCAGGCGCTTCTTGTCGGCCTGGGCGCGGAAATGCGCCGCCGAGATTTTCGCGTAGTCGGCGCGAACTTCGGCGGCATACGCCTCGCGCCGCTCGGGCGCGAGCAGCGCGGAGGCGACACCGACGGCGCGGCTGGCGTCGTTGACATGCACCACCGGTCCGGTTCGGTAGTTCGGGTCGATCTTGACGGCGGTGTGCACGCGGCTGGTGGTGGCGCCGCCGATCAACAGCGGCACGCTCAAGCCCTGCCGCTCCAGCTCGCCCGCCATGAAACTCATCTCGTCGAGCGAGGGCGTAATCAGGCCGGACAGTCCGATGATGTCCGCGGCTTCCGCCTTGGCGGTTTCGATGATTCTGGTGGCCGGCACCATCACGCCAAGGTCGATCACCTCGAAGTTGTTGCATTGCAGGACGATGCCGACGATGTTCTTGCCAATGTCATGGACGTCGCCCTTGACGGTCGCGAGCACGATCTTGCCGGCGGAGTTGCGGCCGTTACCGGCGACGCCGTTGGCGAGATTGCGGGCCTTTTCCTCTTCCATGAACGGCATCAGATAGGCCACTGCCTGCTTCATCACCCGGGCCGACTTCACCACCTGGGGCAGGAACATTTTGCCGTCGCCAAAGAGATCGCCGACAATATTCATGCCGGCCATCAGCGGTCCCTCGATCACATCGAGCGGTCGGGTCGCGAGCTTGCGCGCGTCCTCGGTGTCGACCTCGATGTATTCGGTGATGCCGTGAACCAATGCGTGGCTGAGGCGCTTGTCGACCGGCCAATCGCGCCAGGCGAGGTCCTGCTCTTTGGTCTGCTTCTCCTTGCCGCGGAATTTCTCCGCCAGTTGAAGCAAACGCTCGGACGCGCCGGGATCGCGGTTGAGGATCACGTCCTCGCAAGTCTGGCGCAACTCCGGATCGATGTCGTCATAGACGATCATCTGCCCGGCGTTGACGATGCCCATGTCCATGCCGGCCTTGATGGCGTGATACAGGAATACGGAATGCATGGCCTCGCGCACGGGCTCGTTGCCGCGGAAAGAGAACGACAGGTTCGACACGCCGCCGGAAATATGGGCGTGAGGCAGATTGCGGCGTATCCAGCGCGTCGCCCCGATGAAGTCGACGCCGTAATTGTTGTGCTCCTCAAGTCCGGTCGCGATCGCGAAGATGTTGGGATCGAAGATGATGTCTTCGGGCGGGAAATCGAGCCGGTTCACCAGGATGTCGTAGGCGCGCTTGCAGATCTCTGTCTTGCGCGCGAAGGTGTCGGCCTGGCCGGCTTCGTCGAACGCCATCACCACGACGGCCGCACCGTGGCGGCGGGCAATCGTCGCCTCGTGGATGAACTTCTCCTCGCCTTCCTTCATCGAGATCGAATTCACCACCGGCTTGCCTTGGACGCATTTCAGGCCGGCTTCGATCACGGCGAACTTGGAGGAATCGATCATCACGGGGACGCGGGCGATGTCAGGCTCGGCGGCGACAAGGTTGAGGAAGGTCACCATCGCCTTCTCGGAGTCCAGCAGCCCTTCATCCATGTTGACGTCGATAATCTGTGCGCCGTTCTCGACCTGGTCGCGCGCGACCTGCAAGGCCGCGGTGTAGTCGCCGGCGGTAATCAGCTTTCTGAATCTGGCGGAGCCCGTGACATTGGTGCGCTCGCCGACGTTCACGAACGGTATCGCCGGCGTCAGCTCGAAGGGCTCCAGCCCCGAGAGCCGCAGGCGCGGTTCGATCGCGGGAACGACCCGCGGTTTGTAGGGCGCGACGGCCGCGGAGATCGCGGCGATATGGTCGGGCGTGGTACCGCAGCAGCCACCGACGATGTTGACGAGACCGGCTTGCGCGAACTCCCCGATCAGCCCCGCCATGTATTCCGGGCTCTCGTCGTATTGGCCGAATTCGTTGGGCAGCCCGGCGTTCGGGTATGCGCAGACCAGCGTGTCGGCGACGCGCCCGATATCGGCAATGTGCGCGCGCAGATCCTCGGCGCCGAGAGCACAGTTGAACCCGACAGTGATGGGCCGTGCATGGCGCACCGAATTCCAGAACGCTTCGGGCAATTGGCCCGACAGCAGCCGGCCGGACTTGTCGGTGATGGTCCCGGAGATCATCACGGGAATGTCGAGCCCGCGGTCCTCGCAAATTTCGGCGATCGCGTACAGCGCCGCCTTGGCGTTGAGCGTGTCGAAGATGGTCTCCACCAGCAGCAGGTCGGCGCCGCCGTCCAGCAGTCCGTTGATCTGCTCGCCGTAAGCCGTGCGCAGGTCGTCAAAGCTGACGGCGCGGAAGCCGGGATTGGATACGTCGGGCGAGATCGAGGCGGTGCGGTTGGTCGGACCGATGGCGCCGGCGACAAAGCGAGGCCTGCCGTCTTCGGCTGTGACCCGCCGCGCGGCAGCACGGGCGAGCCGGGCGCCCTCCAGGTTCAGCTCGTAAGCGAAGCTCGAAAGATCATAGTCGGCCTGCGCAATCGAGGTGGAGGAAAAGGTGTTGGTGGCGACGATGTCGGCGCCGGCCCGCAGGTATTCCGCGTGGATGTCCTCGATGGCTTTGGGTTGAGTCAGGATCAACAGATCGTTGTTGCCCCTGAGGTCGCGGTGGAAATCCTTGAAGCGTTCGCCACGAAAACCGGCCTCGTCATATTCGAGCGCCTGGATCATGGTCCCCATTGCACCATCGAGTACCAGAATGCGGTCGCGGGCTTGCGCGAGCAGGGCGTTTCGCTTGGGGGAGACGGGCGCGGTCATCGGTCAGGCCGCTTTCTGTGCGCCCTTTGGGCGAATACCGAGCAAGTGGCTGATCGCGAATACGAGATCGGCGCGGTTCATCGTGTAGAAGTGAAAGGTGTCGACGCCGTGCTTGGCGAGCTTCTGCACCTGCCCGGCCGCGACGGTAGCGGCCACCAGCTTGCGGGTATCGGGATCGTCGTCGAGCCCTTCGAATTTTTTCGCCAGCCAGTCAGGCATGCTGGCTCCTGTGCGTTTGGCGAAATTCGCGGCCTGCTTGAAATTCTGCACCGGCAGAATTCCGGGCACGATCGGAATGGAGATGCCGCGAGCGCGGACGCGGTCGAGGTAGCGGAAGTACAGATCGTTGTCGAAGAAGAACTGCGTGATGGCGCGCGTCGCCCCGGCATCGACCTTGGCCTGGAGCGTGTCGATATCCGCTTCAAAACCGGGGCTTTCCGGATGCTTCTCGGGGTAGGCGGAGACCGACACTTCAATGTTCGGGTATCGCTTCTTGATGCCGGCGACGAGGTCGGCGGAAGTCTTGTACCCGCGGGGGTGCGCCGTGTAGGCGGTGCCGAGCCCGCCGGCCGGATCGCCGCGCAAGGCGACGATGTGGCGGACGCCGACTTCGTGGTAACGCGCCACCACCTCGTCGACGTCACCGCAGGTGGCGTCCACGCAGGTGAGATGCGCGGCTGGAGTGAGGCTGGTTTCGGCAAGGATGCGGGTGATGGTGGAATGGGTTCGTTCGCGAGTCGATCCGCCCGCGCCATAGGTTACGGAGACGAAATTCGGCGCAAGCGGCGCGAGCCGGCTGATCGCCTCCCACAGACTGCGCTCCATGTCTTCGGTCTTGGGCGGGAAGAACTCGAAGGAGATCGCGGGCGTCAGGGCGCGGTGGCTATCGGCGGGCTGATGCTCGTTGATCACGCGACTGACTCAACCTTGAACTGCACTCGAAACTCCGTCCGAAATCCCGGGGGTCTGATGTTCGCCAAACTTCGAGGCCGCAAAATACCCTGACTGCCAGTGCTTAATCCAGCCCACCGTACATGGGAAATTGCCCAATCTAGCGGCGCATTAGGTAGTTAGAATGTACATTATTATAAAAGTGGGCAGAAAGTAATGCTATCGCCCGACGCATATTTCCCGATTATTCTGCGGATGTATTGAAGAAATGTGTCTTTCAGTGAACCTGGACCGCCCGTGGGCAGAAACAGAAATTATCAAGCGTTACCGGTTATTGCCCACTTCCTCCGCCGCGTCACGGCTGAGTGCATCGGGCCGGCGACGCCTGAGCGGCGACCCCGTGCCATTGTGGCCGGGCTCTGGACCACTAGTTTAGCATCATGATTCCGCTCTCGATTCTCGACCTCTCCGTCGTTACCACCGGCACCAAGCCGGCGGCCGCGTTGCGCAACAGCATCGATCTGGCCCGCCACGCCGACGCGCTTGGGTACGTTCGCTACTGGCTGGCGGAACACCACAATCTGGCTTCGGTCGCGAGTCCCGCGCCCGACCTCATGATTGGGCAGATCGCCGCGGTCACCAGCAGGATCCGGGTCGGCTCCGGTGGCGTCATGCTGCCGAATCATGCGCCGCTGGTCGTGGCCGAACGGTTCAAGATGCTGGAGGCGCTGTTTCCCGGCCGTATCGATCTCGGCCTCGGCCGCGCGCCCGGCACTGATGGCGCCACCGCCTACGCGCTGCGCAGCCGGCTCGATCCCCGCGAGGGCGACGACTTTCTCGAGCGGCTGCACGAACTGACCTTGTGGGAAACCCGCGATTTCCCGCCCGGCCATCCCTACAACAACGTGGTCGCGATGCCGGACGACGCGCCCTTGCCGCCGATCTGGCTGCTTGGTTCCAGCGATTACAGCTCCGAACTGGCGGCTCAGGTCGGCATGGGCTTTGCGTTCGCGCATCACTTCGCAAGCTATGACGCGATCGAAGCGCTCACCAATTACCGCGCACACTTCAAGCCGTCAGGCTGGCGCGCAACCCCCCATGGCATCCTCGCGGTCGCGGCCGTCGCAGCCGATACCGACGCGGAGGCCGAGCGGCTGGCGTCCTCGATGGATCTCAATCGGCTGCGCCGGGATCGCGGCCAGTTCACGCCGCTGCCCAGCATCGAGGAGGCGCTGGCCTATCCGTACACCGAAAGCGAACGCGCTTCGATCGCCCGCAACCGTTCGCGGCTGTTCGTCGGCAGTCCCGCGACGCTGTTGGCGAAGCTGCAACCGATGATCGCGGCAAGCCAGGCCGATGAGCTTATGATCATCACGGCGGTTTACGACCACGAGGCGCGCAAGAAATCCTACACACTACTGGCCGACGCGTTCGGGCTCGGAAAGAAGGCGGCGGCTTGAGGAGGATGCGTAGACCTGCGGGGAAGCGACCCGGGCTATTCCGGCTTTTCGCTGAAGGTCGCGCGAAAGGGATGGCCGGGATAGACGCCGACGATGCGGAATTCGCGCGAGAAGAACTTCAGCTCCTCCAGCGCGAACGCCAGTTTCCTGTCCTCGGGATGGCCGTCGACTTCGGCGTAGAATTGAGTGGCGAAGAAATTGCCGTCGACCATGTAGCTTTCGAGCTTGGTCATGTTGACGCCGTTGGTCGCGAACCCGCCCAACGCTTTGTAGAGCGCGGCTGGCAAATTGCGCACCCGAAAAACGAACGACGTCACCAGCGGGCCCGAGCCCTGCCGGGCCCAGTTCGCCTCTCGCGCCAGCACCACGAAGCGCGTGGTGTTGTGGGTCTCGTCCTCGACATCCTCAGCCAGGATATCGAGACCGTAGATTTCAGCGGCCAGCCTGGAGGCAATCGCCGCGCAGGCTTTGTCGGCGCGTTCGGCGATTAGGCGGGCGGCGCCCGCGGTATCGCCCGACACGATAGGCCGGATGCCGAGCTTCCGGATGATGCGGCGGCACTGGCCGAGAGCGTGAACATGGCTCTCCACGGTCTTGATGTCGGCAAGGCCTGCGCCGCGCGGCGCCATCAACTGGTGACGGATCGGCAAGAACCACTCGCCGACGATGAACAGCCCGGATTGCGGCAACAGATGGTGGATGTCGGCAACACGTCCCGCGACGGAGTTCTCGATCGGGATCATGCCCAGGGCGGCTTCGCCCGACGAGATCGCTGCCAGCGCATCCTCGAAAGTCGGGCAGGGCAGCGGCGCGCCATCAGGATAGGCCTCGAGAATGGCAATATGGGAATTGGCGCCCTGCTCACCCTGGAAGGCGATCTTCTTCGACTTGGTGGTTGCTTGGTTCATGGCCCGCCTTGTACCAGCCGCTCAGGCTTTTGCCAGCATCTGCCGGGCGGTTTCGAGATCGGCCGGCGTGTCGACGCCGAGAGGCACCGAATCGACGATGGCAGCATCGATCCTCATTCCGGCTTCCAGCGCCCGGAGCTGTTCGAGCTTCTCGCGCCTTTCGAGGGCCGACGGCGGCAGTTTGACGTAGCGCTCCAGGGCGGCCCGCCTGTAGGCGTACAGGCCGATGTGATGGTAACGGGGACCTTCGCCGTAGGGCGCCGTGGCTCGGGTGAAGTACAGTGCGCGCAGCCTGCGATCGTCCAGAAGCGAACCGACGAGTTTAACGACGCTCGGCGTCGCGTGTTCTTCATCCTTGGATATTCTGGCGGCCAGCGTTCCGATATCTACACTTGGATCATCGAGCAGGCGGAGCGCGCTACGAACATCATCCGGTGGAATCGTCGGCAAGTCGCCTTGCAGATTGACGATAGAGTCGATCCGACCCGCTGGATCGAGCTTGCAAAGCGCCTCGTAAATCCGGTCCGACCCGGAGGGATGTTCGGCGCTGGTCATGACGGCTTCGCCGCCGTGCAAGGTGACTGCCGCGGCGATCTCGGGCGTGTCGGTGGCAACGGCGACGCGGCCGATCCCGGCGGCCTCGGCCCGGCGCAGCACGTGCACAATCATCGGGAGGCCGCCTATGTCCAGCAGAGGTTTGCCGGGCAGCCGGGTAGCCGCCATGCGGGCGGGAATCAGCACCAAGGTGCGGGTTTCGGTCATCAGAGTGAGGGCTGGAGCCGGTGATAACAGGCCCTGAAATCGTGGGCGACGGGCGAAAGCTGACGCCTTTATACGGGTTGCCAGAGCACGGGCAAACCGATATCTGATCGTCGCTCGGATGCGGTCGCAAAGCCTGATTCCTGATGCATTCGCGGCCGCTTCTCGTCGGCCTATGTCGACATTTCCGGGCTGGAGCCTGATCCCAAATGGACTCCTTCGAACTCAATAAAATCCTTGGTGCCGTTCTCGGTACCTGCCTTGTCCTGCTGGTGACGAGCTTCACCGCCGGCGCTTTGTTTGCCCCCGTGATACCGGAAAAACCGGGTTACGCGGTCGCGGCGAAGGAAGCCGAAGGCGGCAAGGGACAGGAAGCGGCGGCCGCTCCCTCGGAGCCGATCGAGAAGCTGCTGCAGACTGCCTCGGTGGAGAAAGGTTCAGGCGCGGCGAAGAAATGCGCCGCTTGCCACACCTTCGAAAAAGGCGGCGCCAACCGCGTCGGGCCCAATCTCTACGGAGTGGTCGGCCGCGACCGCGCCAGCGAAGCCGGCTTCAATTATTCTGCGGCCTTGAAGGCGAAAACCGGCAAGTGGACCTATGACGACCTGAACAAGTTCATCGCCAGCCCCAAAGGCTTCGTTCCTGGCACCGCGATGGGTTTTGCCGGTATTTCAAAGGACAGCGAGCGCGCCGACATCATCGCGTACTTGCGGACCATGGCGGATAATCCCGCCCCTATGCCGACCGCATCAAAGTAAGCGGCCTGCCACTGAATGGATGGCAAAACGGCCGGGTATCCCCGGCCGTTTTGCTGTTCCAGCCAGGGGGCGTTTCGCCGCAACCGGTCGTTCACAACCTAGTATGATGAGGAAAAAGCAACATAATCGGTCGAACCGTTGCCTTATATTGCATCTCAATAGAGGCGGCACATCGATAGGATACCTCCATTGTTGATCACCCGACGACATCTTCTGCAAGGCTGTGCCTTCGCCGCGGTCGCTCCTCTGGGTAGCGCGACCATTCCGGCGGCGGCGCAGCCAGCAACCGGCGAACCGGCATGGCGCCACGCGCTCTCGCTGTTCGGCGACATCAAATACCCGGCCGGCTTCAAGCGATTCGACTACGTCAATCCTGATGCGCCCAAGGGCGGTCTCGCCCGCATGATATCGATCGGGACCTTCGACAATTTCAACATCGCTGTCGCAGGGGTTAAAGGCTCGATCGCTCCGTCGGCCGCCTTGATTTACGAAACGCTGATGTCCCGGTCTCAGGACGAGGTCGCCACCGAATACGGTCTGCTGGCCGAGGCAGCCGCCCATCCCGACGACTTTGCCTGGGTGATCTATCGGCTCCGCAAGGAGGCCCGCTGGCACGACGGAAAGCCGGTCACACCCGAGGACGTGATGTTCTCGATTGAGGTGCTGAAGAAGTACAGCCCGATGTACGGCTCGTACTATCGCCACGTCGTCAAGACTGAAAAGATTGGCGATCACGACATCAAGTTCACTTTCGACTCCCCGGGCAACCGGGAGCTGCCGACGATCGTCGGCGAACTGATCGTGCTGCCGAAGCATTATTGGGAAGGCACCGACAGCCAAGGCCGTAAGCGCGACATCTCGGCGACGACGCTGGAGCCGCCGTTGGGTTCGGCTGCTTACCGGATCAGGGACTTCGTGGCCGGCCGTTCGGTGAGACTGGAACGAGTAAAAGATTATTGGGGCGCCAACCTGCCGACCCAGGTGGGCGTGAATAATTTTGACGAGCTGCGTTTCGAGTTCTTCCGAGACAACATTGTCGCGCTCGAAGCATTCAAGGCCGATCAGGCCGATTGGATCGCCGAGAATTCAGCGAAGCAATGGGCAACCGCTTATGATTTTCCAGCTATCGCCGAAAAGCGGGTGATCAAGGAAGAATTCCCGATCAGCGATTCCGGTCGGATGCAAGGTTTCGTGCTCAATCTGCGCCGCGAGCAGTTCAAGGACGCGAGGCTGCGCCGGGCGTTCAACTACGCTTACGACTTCGAGGAGATGAACAAGCAGCTATTCTATGGGCAGTATAAACGCATCAACAGCTACTTCGAAGGAACCGAGCTCGCCGCCTCAGGACTCCCCGAGGGGCAGGAGCTTCAATTGCTCGAAGCCGTGCGTGACAAGGTGCCGGCCGAAGTATTCACCACACCATACAGCAATCCCGTCGGCGGCAATCCGGAAGCGGTACGAGCCAATCTGCGGGAGGCCATGAAGCTGCTGAAAGAAGCCGGCTACGAGATACGCGACCGCAAACTGGTGGACGCCGCAGGCAAGCCGATCAGCGTCGAGATTCTGGTGCAAGACCCGTCCGCCGAACGCATCTCGCTTTTTTACAAACCATCGCTGGAACGCATTGGCGTAACGACGTCGATCCGCGTCGTCGACGATGCCCAGTATCAAAACCGGATACGCAGTTTCGATTTCGACATGGTCACTGACGTCTGGGGACAATCATTGTCGCCAGGCAACGAGCAGCGGGAGTTCTGGGGATCGCAGAGTGCCGATCAGCCCGGCTCCAGAAATACGGCGGGCATCAAAAATCCTGCTATCGATGCGCTGATCGAGAAGGTCATCTTCGCCAAGGACCGGGCTGGGCTGGTGGCGGCGACCAAGGCGCTTGATCGTGTGTTGCTGTGGAATTTCTACGTCGTGCCGCAATTCACTTATCCGTTCTCGCGCTACGCACGCTGGGACCGTTTCAGCCATGGCGAACCGCTGCCTAAGTACGGCCGTTCGGGTCTGCCTTCGCTATGGTGGTACGATGCTGAGAAAGCTGGCAGGATCGGCAAGCGGTCTTGAAGGATTCTGCAGGAATGGCGCAGTTCTCCCGTCGGCATGTGCTCGGGATCGGCATGGGCGCGCTGAGCGCCACAGCGCTGCGGCCCGCTCGTGCCGCCGAATCCGTCGCAACGCACGGGATGTCGGCGTTCGGCGATCTTAAATACCCGGCAGATTTCCATCATTTCGAATACGTCAATGTCGACGCGCCGAAGGGCGGGTTGTTTTCGACGATCCCATCGGGCTCTTCTTTCAACCAATCGGTTCTTACCTTCAATTCATTGAATGCCTTTATCCTCAAGGGCGAGGGCGCGCTGGGGATGGAACTCACCTTCCCAAGCCTGATGACGCGCGCAGGTGACGAGCCGGACGCGATGTACGGGGTGCTGGCGAAATCGGTCGAGATTTCTCCCGACAAGACCGGCTACCGATTCGTGTTGCGGCCGGAAGCCCGGTTTCACGATGGAACCAAAATCACCGCCGGCGATGCTGCGTTCTCGCTCAACATCCTGAAAGAAAAAGGCCATCCCATCATTCGCCAACAAATGCGTGACGTGGTGGGTGCCGCAGCGGAAGACGACGCGACCCTTTTGGTTACGCTCACCAGGACGCGCGCCCGCGACGTGCCGTTGTTCGTCGCCAGCCTGCCCATTTTTTCCAAGGCCTATTACTCGGCGAGGGCCTTCGACGAAAGCACGCTCGACATTCCTCTCGGCGCAGGTCCCTACAAGGTCTCACATTTCGAGGTCGGGCGTTTCATCGAGTTCAGCCGCGTGAAGGGTTGGTGGGGAGCAGAGCTCCCGGTCGCGCGCGGCATGTATAATTTCGACAGCGTTCGCTATGAATACTACCGTGATCGCGAGGTTGCCTTCGAGGGGTTCACGGCCCGGAGCTATCTTTTTCGTGAAGAATTCACGTCGCGTGTATGGGCCACGCGCTACGATTTTCCAGCCGTAAGGGACGGCCGCGTCAAACGCGAGACGTTGCCTGACGAAACACCGTCGGGTGCGCAGGGCTGGTTCATCAATACGCGTCGTGAAAAGTTCTCCGATCCGCGGGTCCGTGAGGCGTTGGGTTATGCGTTCGACTTCGAATGGACCAACAAGACCATCATGTACAATGCTTACGCACGGACCCATTCGGTGTTCCAGAATTCCGATATGGTCGCGATGGGACCTCCGCCCCCCGCTGAGCTTGCGCTGCTTGAGCCGTTTCGCGGGCAGGTGCCTGAGGAGGTGTTCGGCACCCCGTATGTGCCGCCGGTCTCGGATGGCTCAGGACAGGATCGAGCGTTGTTGCGCAAGGCTTCGCAACTTCTTGGTGAAGCCGGACTACACATCAAGGATGGCAAGCGATTGCTGCCCAACGGAAATCCGATGCAACTGGAATTCCTGCTGTTCGAACCCACGTTCCAGCCGCATCATATGCCGTTCATCAAGAACCTCGGCACGCTCGGCATCGAGGCCACACTGCGGGTGGTCGATCCCGTGCAGTTCCGAGCCCGGGTCGATGATATCGATTTCGATATTACCATCGAACGCTTCAGCATGGCCGCAACGCCGGGCGACAGTCTGCGGCCGTTCTTTTCTTCTCAGGCGGCAAAGATCAAAGGTTCGAAAAACCTCGCGGGCATCGCGAGTCCCGCGCTCGATGTTTTGATCGAAAGAATCATAGGTGCCGAAAACAGGACTGATCTCAAGGTCGCCTGCCGCGCGTTCGATCGCGTTTTCCGCGCCGGCCGCTACTGGATTCCGCAATGGTTTCGCTCCAGTCATCCGATCGCTTATTGGGATGTGCTAAGCCGCCCTCCCACTCCGCCGCGATATCTCGGTGGGGTTGGCGCCATTGAACTGTGGTGGTTCGATGCTGCCAAGGCCGCCAAGCTCGAACAGGCGAAGCCATGAGCGCCTATATTGCTCGCCGCGTTCTCTTGATGTTGCCTACGCTGCTGGGCATCTTGTTTGTCTCCTTCGTCGTTGTGCAGTTTGCCCCTGGAGGTCCGGTCGAGCGCGTGATCGCCCAGATCAGCGGAGCCGACACGGGAGCGAGCTCGCGGATTTCGGGCTCATCCGGTGGAGATTTCGGTTCGCGCGGTCAGGTCGGCGCATCCGCGGATGCCACGAATTCGAAGTACCGCGGCGCGCAGGGATTGGATCCGGATTTCATCAAGAGCCTGGAAAAGCAGTTCGGCTTCGATAAGCCGGCACCGGAACGCTTCGCATTGATGGTGTGGAACTTCGTCAGGTTTGATTTCGGAAAGAGCTATTTCCGTGACGTGAGCGTGTTGCAACTCATCAAAGAGAAGCTGCCCGTCTCAATGTCGCTCGGAATCTGGATGATGCTGTTGACTTATTTGATCTCGATTCCGCTCGGCATTCGCAAGGCGGTGATGGACGGCTCGAAGTTCGACACCTGGACGTCCGCTGCGATCATCGTCGGTTTCGCGATACCGGGATTTCTGTTCGCCATCCTGCTGATCATCCTGTTCGCCGGCGGCTCATTTTTCAACGTGTTTCCGTTGCGCGGGCTTACCTCGGACGGCTGGTCACAATTTCCGTGGTACTGGAAGATCCTGGACTATTTCTGGCACATTACGCTGCCGTTGATCTCGATGGCCTTGGGCGCGTTCGCGACCATGACGCTTCTGACCAAGAATTCGTTCCTCGATGAAATCCGCAAGCAATATGTGATGACCGCGCGGGCCAAGGGCTGCGGCGAGCGTCAGGTGTTGTATAATCATATCTTCCGCAACGCCATGCTGATCGTCATTGCCGGCTTTCCCGGTGCGTTCATTCACGCCTTCTTCTCGGGTTCTCTGTTGATCGAAACCATATTCTCGCTGGATGGGTTGGGTCTGCTCGGCTTCGAGAGTGTGCTGAATCGCGATTACCCGGTGGTGTTCGGAACGCTGTTCATATTTTCGCTGGTTGGTCTCGTGGTCAACCTGATCTCCGATCTGGCTTACATGTGGATCGATCCGCGAATCGACTTTGAGGCGCGGGAGGTCTGATGACGATACTCGCGCCACCGCCGATCGAAGCTAGCACCCAGGCGCCACTTGGCGAAGCCGTGCCGATGACGCGCGGTCGGTTCAGCCCATCGCCCCTCAACATGCGGCGTTGGCAGAACTTCAAATCCAACCGCAGGGGCTACTGGTCGTTCTGGATTTTCCTGATCCTGTTCTTTGTCTCGCTGTTCGCCGAATTCATTGCCAACGATCGTCCGTTCCTGATCAAGTTCGACGGCCGCATCTACTGGCCGGCGTTCGTCAGCTATTCCGAAACTACCTTCGGCGGCGATTTCGAGACCGCTGCCGACTACCGCGACCCCTATTTGCAGAAGCTGATTGCCGATAAGGGCGGCACCATTGTTTGGCCCTTGATCCGTTATTCCTATGACACCCACAACCTCGACCTGCCGACGCCGGCGCCGTCGAAGCCGACCTGGATGCTGACCGAAGCGCAGTGCAAGGAGGTGGTGCAGAAAAAGGGGCTGCAGAGCTGCCGCGACCTTGAATACAATTGGCTCGGCACCGACGATCAGGGTCGCGATGTGGTGGCGCGGCTGATCTATGGATTTCGCATCTCAGTGCTGTTCGGTCTCAGCCTCACGATCATCTCGTCGCTCATTGGCGTCGCCGCCGGGGGCGTACAGGGTTATTTCGGCGGCTGGATCGATCTGGCGTTCCAGCGCTTTATCGAGGTCTGGACCGCGATTCCATCGCTATATCTGCTGCTGATCCTGTCCTCGGTGCTGGTGCCCGGCTTCTTCGTGCTGCTTGGGATATTGTTGTTGTTCTCATGGGTGTCGCTGGTCGGCTTGGTGCGCGCTGAATTCCTGCGCGGGCGCAATTTCGAATACATCATGGCCGCGCGCGCGCTGGGTGTGTCCAACGCGGTCATCATGTTTCGGCACCTGTTGCCAAACGCGATGGTCGCGACCATGACGTTCCTGCCCTTCATTGTCTCCTCATCGGTGATGACGCTGACGGCGCTCGACTTCCTCGGCTTCGGGCTGCCGCCGGGGTCGCCGTCACTGGGCGAACTGCTGTCGCAGGGCAAGGCCAATGTCCAGGCGCCATGGCTCGGCTTCACCGGCTTCTTCGCGGTCGCGATCATGTTGTCGCTGCTGATTTTCATCGGCGAAGGCGTGCGGGATGCGTTCGATCCTCGCAAGACGTTCAGGTAGGCCCCGCATGGACGCCATCAACCAGCCGCTGCTTGACGTTGTCGACTTGTCGGTGGCGTTTCATCAGCCCAGCGGCACCTCGGTCGCGGTCGACCGCATCTCCTATCAGATCAAGCCGGGCGAGTGTGTCGCACTGGTGGGGGAATCCGGCTCCGGGAAATCGGTGAGCGCACTTTCGATCCTGAGGCTATTGCCCTATCCGACCGCGTCACATCCCTCCGGGAGCATTCGCTTCAAAGGCAGGGAACTACTGAACCTCTCGGAGCGGGAGATCCGCAGCATCCGCGGTAATGACATTTCCATCATCTTCCAGGAGCCGATGACGTCGCTGAACCCGCTCCACACCATCGAGTCTCAGATCGGTGAAATCCTGCAGCTTCACAGCGGGATCAACGGTCCCAACGCCCGGGCGCGGACGCTCGAGCTGCTGAGGCAAGTGGGGATTCCCGAACCGGAGACGCGGCTGGCCAGCTACCCGCATCAACTATCGGGCGGGCAGCGACAACGGGTCATGATCGCCATGGCGCTTGCGAACGAGCCTGACCTCTTGATCGCCGACGAGCCGACCACGGCGCTCGATGTCACGGTGCAGGCGCAGATTCTCACGTTGCTGGCCGAAATCCGCTCGCGTCTCGGCATGAGCCTGCTTTTCATAACGCACGATCTCGGAATCGTTCGTCGCATAGCGGACGTCGTCTGCGTGATGAACAGCGGCAAGATTGTCGAGCAGGGTCCGGTCGAGCAGGTTTTCACGGCGCCTCAGCACCCCTACACCCGCGCATTGCTGGCGGCCGAACCGAAGCCGGACCCGGCGCCACCCCGTCCTGAATCTCCGGTCGTGATCTCGGCCGATGATCTCAAGGTCTGGTTTCCGGTCAAGCGCGGTCTGTTGCGCTCCACTGTCGGACACATCAAGGCGGTCGATGGTGTCAGCCTCAGTGTGCGCAAGGGCGAAACGCTCGGCGTCGTAGGCGAATCCGGCTCCGGCAAGACCACGCTAGGACTCGCGCTGTTGCGGCTGATTTCATCCGACGGGCCGATTGTGTTTCTGGGCAGGGATATCCAAGGGCTGCGATTCAAAGAGATGCGGCCGTTCCGGCGCGATATGCAGATCGTGTTCCAGGACCCATTCGGCGCACTCAGCCCCCGCATGTCCGTCGGCGACATAGTCGCTGAAGGGCTCAGCGTGCATCAGCAGTCGCTGTCGCAAACGGAGCGCGAAGCCCGCGTGATCAGGGCTCTGCGCGATGTCGGCATGGATCCCGCGACGCGGTTTCGCTATCCGCATGAATTCTCCGGTGGCCAGCGCCAGCGGATCAGCATCGCCCGTGCCGCGGTGCTCGAGCCGAATTTCGTGGTGTTGGACGAGCCGACCAGCGCGCTTGACATGCTGTTCCAGGCCCAGATGGTCGATCTGTTGCGCGAACTGCAGCGAAAGCGCGACCTGACCTATATGTTCATCTCGCACGACCTGCGCGTGGTCGCCTCGCTCGCCAGTCATCTGATCGTGATGCGGCAGGGCAAGGTCGTCGAGGAAGGCCCGGCATCGGAGCTGTTCAGGAATCCGAAAACCGATTACACGCGCGCGCTGTTCGCTGCGGCGTTTCGACTGGAAACCACTCCGAGCGGGGCAGCGGCGACCTGAAGCTAATCAACCGAGCCGCTTCACGGCAAGGATTTCGTTGCCGTCCGCCTTGATCCGTTGAATGGCCTCGCGGATCTGTTCGATCACGGTTGCCATCTGATGCGCGTTGGCGTGAACAATGCTATCGGCATCGCGCACGATTGCGACGTGACCTTTCCAGAATATCAGGTCGCCCCGCTGGAGTTCGCGGGCTTCCGCTGCGTCCAAAGCCCGGCCGAGCGCTTGCTGCTGCATGTCGCTGTCGCGGGGACAGCGCTCGCCGCTGGCGTTCAGTGAGACCTGGACCAGCCCGGAACAATCGACGCCGAGGCTGCTCTTTCCGCCCCACAGATAGGGCGTGCCTATAAAGCGTTCGGCAACCGAGACGAAGTCCGCTGCATTGTCCTCGATGTTGCCCACGTGCTGCCGGGGTATGTACCAGCCCTCGCGCGTCACCCCGAATGATGCATCTTCGCGGACTACCGCTATCAGATTTCCCATCACCAGCGTGTGCGCCGGCGGCAGCTTGATTGACGGGCCCGGGAAAGCGAATGTCCGCAAGCTCGTGATCTTGTGGGTCGGCCTGCCTGGCTGCGCCAGTGCGCGATCGGGAAGCCAGCCGACATAGCCGTCATTGTTCAGCTGGCCCCATGCAAAGCCTTCGTCGCGTTCATAGATCGTCACGCGTTCGCCCTTGAGCGCCTGCGTGAGCAGCATGGCTTCGCCTGACGGTCCGTCGCGCACGGGCGCGATTGCGTCTGAGATCTCGAAGTCCTGGCCCTCCGCGAAGCGCGCCGCCGTGACCTTGCCGTGGAGATGTTTCGCGGCAAGATCCGGACGAGCCGGCGTGAGGCGAGGGTCATCCATAGCGCTCTCCGAGCAAGCCGAAGATGGCGCGCGCGGCCTGGCATTCGCCGCCCTCCGGACGCGCGGGCCTGGCCTTCGGGGTCCAGCCGTAGATATCAACGTGCAGCCAACTACGCGCGTCCGCGACGAAGCGCTGCAGGAATAGTGCGCAGGTGATCGATCCTGCGAAGCCGCCCGAAGGCGCGTTGTTGACGTCGGCCACTTTCGAGTCGAGCCATGAATCGTATCCCGGCCACAGCGGCAGTCGCCACAATGGATCGTTCTCCTCTTTTGCGTAAAGCGCGAGATCCAGCGCCAGCTTCTCATCATTGGTGTAAAAGGGCGGTAAATCCGGCCCCAGCGCAACCCGAGCAGCACCGGTCAGGGTGCCGAGATCGATCAACAGATCAGGCTTGTCTTCACACGCCAATGCGAGTGCATCCGCCAGCACCAGCCTGCCTTCCGCATCGGTGTTGCCGATTTCGACGGTGATGCCCTTGCGCGATCGAAAGATATCCAGCGGGCGGAAGGCGTTGCCGGCGACCGCGTTCTCGACCGCGGGAATCAAGACCCTCAATCGCACCTTCAGCCTGGCATCCATCACCATCTGCGCCAGC
This sequence comes from Bradyrhizobium sp., assembly GCA_045811665.1. Classification (GTDB taxonomy): domain Bacteria; phylum Pseudomonadota; class Alphaproteobacteria; order Rhizobiales; family Xanthobacteraceae; genus Bradyrhizobium. The sequence goes on along the minus strand of JBJMTO010000119.1, from coordinate 15,825 downwards.
GCCAGTACGTTCGCGGCTCCTCCCATGTCCTTTTTCATGATCAGCATGCCCGCGGAGGGTTTGAGGTCGAGCCCGCCGGTATCGAAGCAGACACCCTTGCCGACCAGGGTGACTTTGGGATGGCCTGGATCGCCCCAGCTCAGGTCGATCAATCGCGGTGCGCGCGAGGACGCCATTCCCACCGCATGAATCAGCGGAAAATTCTGAAGCTTCAGGTCCTCGCCGATGATGCAATTGAATGCGGCATCGAAGCGCTCGGCCAACTGCTGGGCGGCGAACGCCAGTTCCTCCGGTCCCATGTCGTTGGAGGGCGTGTTGATCAGGTCGCGAGCAAATGTGGCGGCCTCGGCGGCTCGCGAGAGCGCGGCAACGTCGATGCCGTCCGATGGCAGCAGCCTCACATTAGCCGCCTCCGTCTTGCGATAACGGCCAAACCGGTAGCTGCCGAGCGCAAAGGCAAGCGTTGCAAGTCGCGTATCGTGCGGCTTGTTGGCGAACCGATACACGCCCGCGGGCAGCAGGCCGGGCAATTGCCCTGGCCTGAACAGATCGCATTTACTCGCGTCTTCCTCCAATCCGAACACCACCTGCGCGATCGTCCCATCGGCACCCGGCAAGGTGAGGGACGCCCCCGGTTTGGCGGCAAACCCGTTGGCGAGCGCGAACTGCCGTGATGCATCCGGTAGGCCGGCGCAGATGGCATCCCACGTTGCCTTGGTCGCAAAGGTGATCGGGATGACGGACGGCGCAGGCTCAGTCGCGAAAGCGGGATGCATGCTGTTCTCGGTCCTTGATGAAACGACAGAAGGTGGCTCGACGCGAAGCGTCAGGCATCCTGACGTGCGGCTTCCGTGCTTTTACAATGGCCTGCACACTCAAACCAGCGACAGTCGCTCCGGCGGTGCCTCAAACCAGCGACAGTCGCTCCGGCGGTGCCTTCTCGCTTTAGTTGGTGCCTGAACCGGCGCGTCGGTCCCAAGCGGACCCAAGTTTCGTCGAACATTTGCCTCCGACTCATTTCACTCTCAAGACTGGGGCGCGCTCGGGCTGTCAATTTTGGGGAATTGGCCATGGGACCCGCATATCGGCCGGAAAGCAATCAGGACGACTTCGACGAGTCGCCAGATTGGGACGACGGGTATAGCTTCGACGAACACGGCGAGGGTGTTTTGTCGCTGCTTGAGGAGAATGCGCGGCTTCGCGGGCTTGTGGTCAGACTTTCGACCATCATCCTGAAGACCGTCATCGATCACAAGTGACGTCGATCCATTGATCCTGTCGCGCGCGCACCAAGATCTGCGTGGTTGTCTAGCGGAAGGACTTCGGCATGGGCGATAAGGAAAAAGGCGTGATCGAGCAGATCGCCGACACCGTCAACGATATCGTCGAAGAACTCGCAAATACAGCGTCCGAGGCTTTGGACGATGCGGCTGAGCCGGCCCACAAGAAGCCGGATAGGCAATCTGTCCCAAGCTACGAGTTTCCCGTCCCCGACTTGCCGGTTAACCCGCCCCCTGGCTTGTCGTCAAAGCGTCAGGGAAGCAAGCGATGAAGCGCGGGAAACACCCAGGACCAAAAAGTAAATCCTGAAACTGCTGGTGCAATGTCATCTGGAGCCCAAGTTTGCGGCGCACCGCGAGGGCAACGGACGGAGCGTCACAGGGTCGTGTGTTCGCCAGCGGACAGACGGAAGCTTTCTGATGCTCGACCGTGCTTCGCGTGGGGAGAGCAGGGGCGGGAATAAGTGTTCATTGTGCAATGCAAGCCGCGCGAGCCGGCGGGGATTGTCAAAATCACCGCTGCAACCCGGAACGCCGCGATGGAGGCCGCAAACGACTTCCTGAAACAAGGAATACCATTTGTTACCATCGTCGGTGACGGCCGCGTCTATACGGTGGACGAGTTTGCCAGGACCGTAACCAATCCTGAGTCATAGCCCTGGACTGGGGCACCAGCTACCGTCGGAACCGGGGCGCAATGCGTCTCCTCGGGTGGATTCGCCTGTGCCGGGTCACCTCATATCGACGTGCGCAAACACGGAATGTTCGGCGCTTTTCAGCCTGCTCAACCAGATGCCGAAGTCGCTTCAGTTCCAGGTAGCTGTCGCAAATCCCGCACCGTTGGACCTTGGACATTTCAGGGCCTCTGTCCATTGGATCACTCCGCATGTTGGCCTGCAAAGTGCCCAACCCCTGAGCGCGGTGCTTCTTCCCCTCTGTTTTTACAACCTTTCAAGGCTCTTCAACGATCGACCTCAAGAGCTCTGCGGCGTGCGGTCAAAACGCGAGCAGCGCGAGTGGGTTGGCGAAGTGACTGTTAACCGCGTGTTAGGCTTAACGGTCTATTTGTGGCGCGTTCGGTTCCCTCAATTCGCCTGATATGGCCCGAGTTAGTGCCCATGCGTCAGCACTCCAGCCTTGCCCGGCTTCTTGCGTCCGCGGCCGTGACGGCGATCTTGATCGCCAGCGTTGGCGGTTGTCAGACCATGTCCGACGTCACGGGATCGATCACGTCCAAGGGCGAGCCCTCACCGGCCAACGATGCCGATCCTCGGCGCTCCGCAGAACTCTACGGCGAGGCGTACCGCGCCAATCCGAAAAATCCGGAAGCGGCCCTGGCTTATGGCCAGGCGCTCCGAACTACCGGGCAGCGCTCTCAAGCGGTTGCGGTGTTCGAACAGGCTACCATCGCCCACCCAAGCAATAAGCTGTTGCTTGCCGGGTTCGGCCGCGCGCTCGCGGACAACGGCAATTTCCAGCAGGCGTTCGATGTGCTCAGCCGGGCCCATTCACCTGATAATCCAGACTGGCGGATCCTGTCCGTGCAGGGAACCGCGCTTGATCAGCTTGGCCGGCATGAGGAAGCGCGCCGATATTACGCCAGCGCGTTGAAGATCGCGCCCGACGAGCCGTCGGTATTGTCCAATCTCGGGCTCTCCTACGTGCTGTCCAAAGACCTGGCGAGGGCGGAAGAGGTTCTTCGCAAGGCTCACGCGAGCGGCAAGGCGGACGCACGCGTGCGACAGAACCTGGGCCTGGTGGTTGGGTTGCAAGGCCGCTTCGGGGAGGCGGAAACCATCGTCAAGGCGGACTTGCCGGCCGAAGAGGCGGCTGCCAATGTGGCGTATCTAAAGGAAATGCTGACCCGCAAAAGCACCTCCGCCGGCGGCGCCCCGGCGATCCCGGTCGCAGCTCTCAAGCGCCGGAACTGACACTTCCGATATCGCCACGACAGCGGCCAGGACAGGGGTGCAGTGCGCCCCGACCTGAAACCCTCACTGCATTGCCGCAACCTTGATGCCGGTTGGGCCCAGGATGACGACGAACAGTACCGGCAGGAAGAACAGGATCATCGGCACCGTCAATTTCGGCGGCAGCGCGGCGGCCTTCTTCTCGGCTTCGTTCATGCGCATGTCCCGATTTTCCTGCGCCATGACGCGAAGGCTCTGGCCGAGCGGCGTTCCATACCGCTCGGACTGCTGCAAGGCGAGACAGACCGACTTCACGCCATCCAGCCCGGTTCGCTTCGCCAGGTTCTCGTAGGCCACCTTGCGATCCTGCAGATACGACAGTTCAGCCGTGGTCAGGATGAATTCCTCGGACAGCGCGACCGACTGGGTGACGATTTCGGCGCTGACCTTGCGGAACGCAACCTCGATCGACATGCCGGATTCGATGCAGATCAGCAGCAGATCGAGCGCATCGGGAAAGGCCCGCTTGATCGAGAGCTGCCGTTTCGAAATAGCGTTTCGCAGGAACAGCATCGGCGCCTGAAGTCCAAGATAGGCCGTCCCGATGCACATGCCGATCTTGACCGGCAGAGACTGCTCCATCCGCGAGATCAGGAATACGTACAGCAACGCCGCGATGAACAGCACGATCGGCGTCACCAGCCGAAAGAACAGGAAAGTGATGTAGGGTGCCTGGCCACGATAGCCCGCCATCGTCAACTTTTCGCGCGCGGCCTCTTGCGCCAGCCACTTTCCCAAATTGAAGTCTTCGACGACCTTGGAGACGAGTTGCTTTGGGGTCTGCCGGAGCGATACCTTTTCGGTCTTGGACAGCCGTTCGCGCTCGCGTTGGCGAATACGCTCACGTTCGCTCGCAACCGCCTTCATGCGCTTCTGCAGACCTTCACCTGCGAACAAGGGCATGATGAGCGTGTAGGCCGTGGCGCTCGCGGCGATGGCGGCCAGCAGCATGGTCATGAAGTGGGCGTCGTGAAGTTTGTCGACCAGAAATGAAATCATGCTACACCGTCAGAAGTCGAAGTTGATCATTCTCTTCATCACGAAGATGCCGAGCGACATCCAGATCACGCAGCCGACAAGCATCAACTGTCCGGTCGGATGGGTCCACAGCAGCGAGATGTACTCGGGCGTCGAAAGGTAAACCAGGAGCATGACGATCGGGGGCAACGAGCCGATGATGCCTGCGGACGCTTTTGCTTCCATCGACATCGCCTGAATCTTCTCCGCCATTTTCTTTCGGTCACGCAGCACCTTCGAGAGGTTGCCCAACGCTTCCGAAAGATTGCCGCCGGATTTCTGCTGAATCGCGATCACGATCCCGAAGAAGTTGGCTTCCGGCACAGGCATTCGCTCGTAAAGACGAGCGCAGGCATCGCCGAGCGGCATTCCGATCGCCTGTGTTTCGATAATGGCGAGGAACTCGCCCTTGAGCGGCTCCGGCGCGTCGGCCGCGACGACCTTGATCGATTCAAATAGCGGCAGGCCGGCCTTGATGCCGCGAACGATGACGTCGACGGCGTCAGGCAGCCCCTTCAGGAAGTTCGCCTCGCGGCGCTTCTTCAGATAGCTCAACCCCCAGCGTGGCAAGCCGAAGCCCGCGGCAAACGCGAGCCCGCAAGCCGCAAGCAGGCTGCCTCCGGACAGCAGGACGCCGAGTAGGCACACGGCTCCGAGAATGCCCGAAAGAGTCCAGAATTTTTGCGTGGACCAGTCGAGGCCAGCCTGCATCAGGCGACTGCTCAGCGGAATCCTGCTTTCCTTCTGCCGCCGCGTTTCCAGGTCCTTCAGAGACGTTTCGACTTGTTCTCGACGCGAGCGCTGCGTCTTGTCCACGGTGCGGGCGCTGGGTTCAGCCTTTGCGACCAACGCCCGGCGGCTTTCTGCCTTTTTTTCACCGGACAGGAAGGGGTAGATAAAAACCCATGCGATCCCGCCGATCGCCGTAGCGGCGAGGAAGGCCAATGCCATCGTTTGCAGTTTCATGGCGCGCTCCGCTAGACGTCCGTGACGACTTCGGCGGCATCGAGCGCCGCGGCAAGCCGCTTCTCTTCGTTGTAGTAGCGCGCGCGATCCCAGAAACGCGGCCGGCCGATGCCGGTGGAGCGATGCCGGCCCAGGATGTTGCCGTTGGCGTCCTCGCCGAGCAGATCGTAGACGAAGAGATCCTGCGTGATGATGGTGTCGCCTTCCATCCCCATCACCTCGGTGACGTGGGTGATACGGCGGGAACCGTCGCGAAGGCGGGCGGCCTGGATGATGACGTCGATCGAGGCGCAGATCATTTCCCGGATCGTGCGCGAGGGCAGCGAGAACCCGCCCATCGTGATCATCGACTCGCAACGGGACAGAGCCTCGCGGGGATTGTTCGCGTGCAACGTTCCCATTGATCCGTCATGACCGGTATTCATGGCCTGCAGCAGATCGAATGCTTCCGGTCCGCGGACTTCGCCGACGATGATCCGCTCAGGGCGCATACGCAGGCAGTTGCGCACCAGTTCGCGCATCGTGATCTGGCCTTCGCCCTCGATGTTCGGCGGCCGGGTTTCCAGCCGCACCACATGCGGTTGCTGCAACTGAAGTTCTGCGGCGTCTTCGCAGGTAATGATGCGCTCGTCATTGTCGATGTATTGGGTAAGGCAATTCAACAGCGTTGTCTTGCCTGAGCCGGTGCCGCCTGAAATCAGGACGTTGGCCCGGCAGCGCCCGATGATCTGGAGAATGTCCGCGCCTTGAGGTGAGATCGCGCCGAATTTGACGAGCTGATCCAGGGTCAGCTTGTCTTTCTTGAACTTGCGGATCGTGAGCGCGGGACCGTCCAGCGCCAGCGGCGGCACGATCGCGTTCACGCGAGAGCCGTCGGCAAGGCGCGCGTCGCAGATCGGCGAAGATTCATCGACACGCCTGCCGACCTGGCTGACGATGCGCTGACAGATATTCAGCAGTTGCTGATTGTCGCGGAAGCGGATTCCGGTTCGCTGGATGCGGCCGGCGACTTCGATGAACACCGTGCCGGCGCCGTTGACCATGATGTCGGAGATGTCGTCTCTGGACAAAAGCGGTTCCAGCGGACCATATCCGAGAACATCGTTGCAGATGTCGTCGAGCAGTTCTTCCTGCTCGGCAATCGACATCACGATGTTCTTGATGGCGATGATTTCGTTGACGATGTCGCGGATTTCCTCCCGCGCCGACTCGCCATCGAGTTTGGCCAGCTGAGCCAGGTCGATCGCCTCGATCAGTGCGCCAAAAATCGTCGCCTTGACCTGATAGTAGTTGTCCGAGCGTCGCGCCTCGACAACCGGCGGAGGGGCCTTCGCGGGCGATAGCGGCGGCGAAGAAACGACCGGTGGAGGGGCTGCACTTCGCGAAACGGCGGCCGGCGCGCCGGAAGCTGGTTCCAGCGCGCTGGCCCCGGGCTTCATGGCTCGGGTCTCGATGTCGGATCCGCTACGCTTACCAAACACGACAGTACTCCACGCGGGTTGCCTATTTTGCCCGCAGCTTTTCGATCAGAGGCGACAACAGCGAACCTTTCGGCTTCTTCGTCTCGCCACGGCCGGTCAGCCGTTGCGCGATTTGCAGGAACATTTCAGTGGTGCGGTGATTGGCGGAGATCTCCGCAATCATCTGGCCGTTGTTGGCGGCCGAGCCGAACATTTGCGGGTCAAACGGAATGGTCGCGATCGGGTCGTTCTCGATTGCCTTGGCAAATTCGCTGAAGTTGATTTCCGGCCGCTTCGGCACCCCTACCTGATTGAGGCAGTACAACGGCGTGCGGTCGTTCGGCCGTGATCCCTTCAACAGGTCAAAGATGTTCTTGGTGTTGCGGAGATTGGCCAGGTCTGGAGCCGCGACGATCAGGATATCGTCCGCGCCGATGAGGGCGCGCTTGGTCCAGCCCGACCATTGGTGCGGCACATCGAGCACGATGCAGGGCATCGTCGTGCGCAGGGTGTCGAAAATGGAATCGAACGCGTCGGCGCCAAAGTCATAGACCCGATCCAGCGTGGCCGGCGCCGCGAGCAGGCTGAGGTGGTCCGTGCACTTCGAAAGCAGGCGGTCGATGAACGCAGTATCGACGCGGTCGGGCGAAAACACCGCGTCCGCGATCCCTTGGGCAGGATCCTGATTGTAGTCCAGTCCGGCGGTACCAAATGCGAGATCGAGATCGGCCACTACTGAATCGAGCGCGAGATCGCGCGCAATCGCCCAGGCGACGTTATGGGCAATTGTGGAAGCGCCGACCCCGCCCTTTGCTCCGACCACCGCAATGATCCGGCCAACTGCTTTGGCTTCCGGGGTGGAGAACAATCCGCAGATCGAACGCACCACATCGAGCGTGTTGACCGGGGCAATCACGTAGTCGCTGACGCCGCGTCGGACCAACTCGCGATAAAGCGCCACGTCGTTGACCCGGCCGATGACAATGACGCGGGTCCCGGAATCGCAGACTGTAGCGAGTTGATCCAGCCCGGCCAGGATGTTGGTGCGGCCGTCGGTTTCCAGGATGATGACGTTCGGCGTCGGCGCGGTTCGATAGGCTTCGATCGCTGCCGCCATGCCGCCCATTTGAATCTTCAGATGGGCCTTGCCGAGGCGACGGTCTTCGCCTCCCGACTGCACGGCGGCCGCTGTTTCCACCGTCTCGCAAAAAGCTTGCACCGAGACGCGTGGCGCAGGTGCAATATGGTCGTGCGCCGGCGGCGGCGTCGCCTCCGGTTGCTGTTCGGGGTTCTGGCGGGCGTAGCTTATCATTTGCCTGTATCACTGAGTTTGGCCCTGTCGGCCTCGGGATAGACGGTCGCGGTGGAATTGCCCGCGCGATATTTCTCGAAGCCGACGGCGCGCCGCGCGGTATAGGAGGGCGTTTCAGGCCTTGGCTGCACCAGGTCGGAAGGATTGTCGACCATTGCCGCTAGATTGCGCTGGGAAGCGCAGCCCAGATTGTAATACGGCTTGTTCTCGTAATAGCCCTTGTTCTTGATCGAGGGTCCGAGATCGTCCGGCCAGATCCCGCACGGCCCAGTCGTCGCCGAAATCTTGGAATAGGTGAGGCGGATCGCCGCCATGTGGCGGGGATCGTCAGGATGGTAGCGGCGCACGACCACGCCTCGCGGCGGCACGCCGGCGGCAGCGAGCAATGCCTGAATCTCGCGCATGGTATCGGCGGCCATGCGCGCGTTCGGCGTCTCGACCGGCAAATCGGCGCTGATCGCGCCGGTTGCTTCACGCAGCCACGTTTGTGCCAGACCGATCACGTCGGTTCGCTGCGAAGCGGACAGACCGCCACGCCCTCTACCGACAAATATCACGATCGATTGGTCGGACTCCTGGATCGCGATCGGATGGCGCAGGCGATAGTCGTCAGGGATACTCGCGGTTGTGACCACGGGATCAGTGTGCGTGCAAGCTCCGAGCGTGAGCGCAACGCCGACAAGCGCTCCCGCCAGGCTAAGGGCGCGACTACGATCGAGGGGTATCTGGGCTGTCATGTCTGGTCCTCGTCCCGCCTCAATCGGTGATAAAGCCGTAGGTGCCGCGATAATTCCGGCGTACCGGCTCGACCCGGCCCGGAACACCGTAAATTCGGTTGATGCTGCCCAGCAGATCGGACTGCGGGTCGGAAGCGCTTGCAAAGCCATCGTCGGGACGAGACAGATCCTTCTGCGCGACCGCGCGCACGATGTAAGGAGTCACGAGCACCATCAGCTCGGTCTGGCTGTTGACGTAGTCGCGGCTACGAAACAGCGAGCCAAGAACGGGCAACTGCGCCAGTCCCGGCAAGCCGTTGACGGCCTGCTTGGTCTGTTCCTGGATCAGTCCGGCCATCGCCATCGCACCGCCCGAAGGAATTTCGAGGGTGGTTTCGGCGCGGCGGGTTTTGATGGAGGGAATCGTCGTTCCACCGGCGCCGCCGGTCAATGAGTTCTCGAGCGAGACTTCCGACACTTCGGTCATGACCCGCAGGCTGATGCGCCCTTCGGTCAGTACCACCGGCGTGAAGTTGAGCGAAATGCCGAATTTCTTGAAGCTGACGGTCTGGACGCATTGACCGATGGCGCCCGCGGTCGTGGTTTGGCAGGTCACGCCAGTCGGAATTGGAAATTCGCCGCCTGAAATGAACGTCGCCGACTCGCCCGAGATCGCTGTCAGGTTGGGCTCAGCCAGAGTCCGCACCACGCCGGCACTTTCCATCGCGCGAAGCGTAGCCTTTACCGACGGAGCGCCACCGAATGCACCCTGCACGGTATTGTCAGGCACAAGCGGGCGGCCGAGGGCGGTGAACGGGTTGTTATTGTTGAAACTGACAACGGCGGTGCCATAGTTCAGGCTGCCACTCAGGTCGATACCGAGCTGTTTGATGATCGAGCGCGCAACCTCGGCGACCGTGACCTTCAACATCACCTGATCGCGGCCCCGGATTGCAATCGAATTGACGACCTTGTCGGGCCCGCCTGCAAGTCGGGCCGCAAGATCTGCCGCCTGTTGCGACTCCATCGGGCTCGACGCCGAACCCGATAGAACCACGCCATCGCCGAGACCTTCAATCTGAATGTCCGCGTTCGGCAGCGTCTGCTTCAATGCGGCGCGAACGCCGTTGAGATCCCGCTTCACGGCAATGTCATAGGCGGCAATTTGCTGGCCTGCGGAATCGAAGAACACGATGTTGGTCTGGCCTACCGCGGCGCCGATGATATAGGCGCGCTGCGCGGAACGAACGACGGCGTTCGCGATCTTGGGATCGGCTACCAGCACGTCCTTGATGTCGCGCGGCAAGTCGATCACGACGGACTTGCCGATGCCGAGCGAAAGAAAACGCGCGTTGATCTGGCCATCACCGACCATCGGCGCAGCAACCCGATAGTCGCTCGCCAGCACGGGGGTGAGGGCCGGATTGAGCGTCAGCGCGGCGACGGCCGAAAACGACATGGCGCGGAACAGAAATGTCCGCATTGTCGCCCGCTGAATTCCTCCGCGTCTCATAATCGGATTCCTTTCCGTCACTTCTGCGTCGCGGTCGAGCTTGGTATGCCGTAGCGGACCACGCTGACGGTTTGGCCTCGCTTCAGAGCCTGATCGTCGGTCCTGTTTTCGACCATGTTGATGTCGGCGATGCTGCGCAGGGCGAGCGAAAGCGTGCCGCTCTGGCGCGAACGGACTAGGGTTTCAGCCTGCTCAGGCCGCAGCTCCAGGGTTACTGTCTTGCCGACAACGGCGTTCTGGCCGTCCTTCTCCTTTGGCGCCTGATCGATCGCCAGCACGCGCACGTTCGGAAGGATGATTTCGGAGACGACCATGTCGGGTGCACCCGAGACAGTCGTATTCTTCTCGCGCTTCGAAAGGATCACGTCGACGCGGTCGTTGGGCAGAATGAAGCCGCCGGCGCCGGTCTCCGGCGATATTTCGGTCGAGACCGCCCGCATGCCGGTCGGCAGGATCGCTGCCATGAAGCCCGATCCGTTGCCCTTGACCAGCTTCGGCTCGCGGATCGGTTCGCCCGCGATAAACGGAGCGCGCGCGATCGAGCCGGCGATCTGGGTTGTTGCGTCAGGCCGCTGGTTACGGCGGATGAAGGTGTTGCTTGCGGTCGCCGCCGGCCAAGTCTGCCAGATCATGTCATCAGGCGTAACCGTCTGACCAAGCCCGATGTCCGACTTGGCAACAAGAACGTCGACTGTCTGCAGTTGCGCCACCGGTTCGGCGGGTGGCTTGCTGTCTGAACCACTGGCAAGATATGCAGCAATACCGCCGGCACCGACAGCGATGGCCAGGACGACAATGCGTGCGGTATTCATACGCTTTCACTTTCCACAAACGCCGCGACGCTTCCGCCGCCGTGATGGGAGTTGACCAGTTATTCGTCAAAGCATGGTTAATGAGGCGTATCTAAATCAACTTAACGCCGTGTTTATGTGACGCGATCAGCCGATTGCGAGATGCGTCATGTCGATGGCTTTGATCCATTCGGTCTCGGGGTAGACCACGAGCGCGCTGATCGCGAGCGCGATGCCATATGGAATGCCACTGTCCCGGGCGTGCAATTTCATCAGCCAGGATTGACCCGTAAATAAATACGGCAGCGGCCACTGGCGGAACTGCAGCAGCAGCAGCGTCAAGGCTCCGCCGAACAGGGAAGCATAAACCAGGTAGTCGAGGAGATGGCCGAAACCGAACCAAAGCGCCGCGGCAGCCGCTACTTTGGCGTCTCCGCCGCCGACCCAACCCATCGCGAAGCAGCCAAACGCGACCACAAGCACGGTCGCGCCGGCACTGAAGTGCATGAGCATGTCGTACCATTCCATGCCGCTGATCAGGGCGAGCGCGACGAAGCCGGCGGTCAACGCTAGTGACAGTCGGTTCGGAATGGTCATTGTAAAAAGATCGCTCGCCGCCGCGAACGCCATCAGCGACGGGAACAGCAGAAGCCGCGTGATATCGAGGATCATCGGTTCAGGACCCGTGAGGCTGGCGCGGTCGGAGCATCGCCGAAGCTAGCGGCGAGAAATGAAGAATCGGGAAATGACGGCTCACCAGGTAATCGCAATCTGCGCGGCAAGAAAGAGAAGCGCCACGGTCAGCCCAAGGCAAACCAGTTCTGTCGAGAGATGATCCAGGCTACGTGCCGGCAGCGAAGTCGGCCTTGCCGCTGTGGCGGCCGCATCGGGCTTATGCATCTTCACGCGACTGACAATCGAACTCACTTGGTCTCGCCGACATACCGGGAGCGGGGCCTCACCGTGAAGTCCGGAGCTTGCGCTGGGGTTAAATTCATCGCGCGTCAGGCGCCGGAACGAGATCTTCTTGAGCACGGTGAATCGAGGATTAAAGGCGTGAATGACGTTGTGACGTGATTCAACCCATCCCGGTAAGTAAGCCTGTTGTTCATCGCTCCTTAAGCGCGCCGCGCTACCGATAGGCCATCTCATCAGATGAGGCTGTCATGTCCAATCTACCGCTCGAAGTGGTTGAGATGTTCGGCCAGACGATCGCGAAGGTGGTGCCGATCACGGTAGCGCTTGCTTTGCTTTTCTCCGTCTTGACGCATTTCTGGGCGTGCAATCCGGGCAGCCCCTGGTGGCGCAAGCGAGAGCTGATCACTGACATTTGCTATTGGTTTTTTGTCCCGCTGTTCGCGCGGGTCATGCGGATCGGGCTGCTGGTGCTTGGCGCCGGAGTGGTCTTCGATATTCATGACGCCGACGGCCTGATTGCGTTTTACGACAACGGCCATGGTCCTCTTGCGCAATTGCCGCTCTGGCTGCAGGGCTTGTTGTTCGTAGTGCTTGCGGACCTGATGCTCTACTGGTTGCACCGCCTGTTTCACGGCAGCGGCTTCTGGAAATATCATGCCATCCATCATTCGTCGGAAGAACTCGATTGGATTTCGGCTGCACGCTTCCACCCGATCAACCTGTTCCTCGGCACCATTATGGTCGACGTCATACTATTGATGGCCGGGATCTCGCCAAACGTCATGCTCTGGGTAGGGCCGTTCACCACCTTCCACTCGGCTTTCGTCCACGCCAATCTGAACTGGACGTTGGGCCCGTTGCGGTATGTGCTGGCAACGCCGGTTTTCCACCGCTGGCATCACACCGCTCTGGAAGAGGGCGGCAACACCAACTTCGCCGGGACATTTCCAGTTTGGGATCTGCTGTTTGGAACGTTCCGGATGCCGACAAACACGCTGCCCGCCAGTTACGGCAAGGATGAGCCTGCCATGCCTTCGGAGATCGCCGGGCAATTGGCATTCCCATTCAGGCAAACTTGACCGACGCGTCTCTCTCGCCGTTTGCAGTTCGTTCATCAATTGACGGCTAGATTGCCGCGTTGGGCACCGGTTCCGCTGTGTATCGCCTTAGCCGGCTTGCAACGCCCCGAGGTAGAGTATGTCGTTCAGTTTCCCGCGTAGGCGCGCAAGCGCGTCGTCCAAGCTCCGATCGCTCGCGGTTGGCTTGCTGCTGTGGCCGGTTGCCGCCGCGGCGGGATCCAACGCCGATGCCATCGCGGTTAACGTCGACCAGGCCAAACTCGTGAAACTTCCAACGCGGGTTTCGACCATTGTTGTCGGAAACCCGCTGATCGCCGACGTAACCCTGCAGACCGGCGGAATTCTCGTGGTGACCGGCAAGGGCTATGGCGCCACCAATTTCATTGCCATGGATCGCAGCGGTGAAGTCCTGGTGGATCGCGTGATCCAGGTCGAGGGTCCTACGGACCAGCTGGTCACGATTTATCGCGGGGTCGAGCGGGAGTCCTATAGCTGCATGCCGATCTGCCAGCGGCGGATCACGCTCGGCGACGGCGAGACGTATTTCAAGTCGACAATGGATCAGGCCGGTTCGCTTAACAGCCAGGCCAGCGGAAGTGCCGCCGCCGCAGCAGGACGAACCAACTAGCGGCCTCTCGGATTAAGTCAGCGGGCCGCCGCGGCGTTTCCGCCTGAGGACCTCGAATCAGTCCTGTTCGGCACGACTGAATCTTCGTTAAGCATCGGTTAACGGAAAGGGCCACTTTGCCCCGACCTGCCGAAACACTTCAACAATCAGTTTCCGATACTTCTCGGGGGCAGATGATTGAGCTGCTTGGGGATCCCCTGATGTCGTCAAATGCCGCTTCAATGACTTCGTTGCGAAAGGCATTTCGCGTTTTTCGTCGCAACCGGCGCGGCTCGGCGGCGGTAGAGTTCGCGTTGGTCGCACCGGTGTTCTTCGCATTGTTGTTTGCGATTATCGAGACGGCGTTGGTGTTCTTCGCCAACCAGGTGCTCGAAACCATCGGTCAGAATTCCGCCCGCACGATCATGACCGGCCAGGCGCAGAACGCCGCCTATACTCCGGCCCTGTTCAAGAGCAACGTGGTCTGCCCCCAGATCCCGGCCTTGTTCACCTGTGCGGACGTGTTCGTGGACGTCCAAAGCTTCCCGGGGTTCAGCAACGTAACCATCAGCAGCCAGATCGACGGCGGGGGGAATTTCATCAACACCATGAATTACAGTCCCGGCGGCCCGGGTGACATCGTCGTCGTGCGGCTGTTTTATAAATGGCCGCTCATTGTTACCGGGATGGGCTTCAACATGTCGAATCTCGCCGGCAGCAAACGATTGCTGATGGCAACCGCGGCCTTCCGCAACGAGCCTTATCTATGAGGGCCGCGATGAGGAGTTTTCTGAGCGTCGTATGGTGTCGCGCTGCTGAGATGCGGCACGATTGTCGCGCGATTGCTGCCACGGAATTTGCGGTGATCGTGCCGTTGATGTTGGTGATGTTCTTCGGCACCGTCGAGTTTTCGTCGGGCGTGGCGGTTGACCGCAAGCTGACGATCGTGGCGAGAACGCTTTCCGATTTGACCTCTCAATCGCCGCCGAGCAGCCCCAATTCAGTAAAGTCGACGGTCGACGACAACTACCTGCAAAATATCTTCACGGCGAGCATCGCGATCTTGCAGCCGTATTCGCCGACACCTGTGAAGGCCCAGCTTTCCGAGATCTACGTCGATTCCAACAAGGTCGCGAAGGTGCAATGGAGCAAGGCGGCCACGATCGGCAGTGGCGCGACCCAGGCGACGCTGGCAACCTCGACGCGCACGGCAGGCGATGTCGTCAGCTTGCCCACGCAGCTTGCAGTCAAGCAGACCTATCTGATTTTCAGTGAGGTGAGCTACCTGTATATACCGATCATCGGCTACGTCATGGCGAAGACTGGCGTGAATTTGAAGGATGTCACCTATACGCGGCCGCGTCAGGTTGCCTGCGTGGTTTATAACGGCGTTCCTGCGGCTGCCCCCAACGATTGCCCGACACCTTAGATCTGCATCAAGAGTTGAGCCAAAGAAAAAGGCCGCGCTGACAGCACGGCCTTTCCTGTTCCGGAATTCTCAAGGCCCCGCCCTCGCGAGCCGGACCGGATGAGGTTCGCTTAGCCGGCGGCGCGAAGATTGTCCGCCGAAGACTTGCCAGAGCGGCGATCGGCTACGATTTCGTAGCTGATCTTCTGGCCTTCACGCAGAGTTCCAAGACCGGCGCGCTCTACGGCGCTGATGTGAACGAATACGTCGTTGCCACCGTCGTCAGGTTGAATGAAGCCGAAGCCCTTGGTTGCGTTAAACCACTTCACGGTTCCCATGCTCACGGGATAGTCCCTTCTCAAGATATAGACATACTAGAAGCCTGCTTTCGGCAGGCTGGTGAGATCGAATTTTTGGAAGGGTCGTCAGCGTCTAAACCGGCTGTACCGGTGGATAGCTAATGTCGTCCGGCCGAAAATCGATTTCCTTATATTATTCCAAAGCAAGCCCCAAAACAATCCTGTACGTGCGCGTTTTTTTGCGCGCGCGTCTACGTGATTAGGCCATCCGCACCGGCAGCGAGACCGCAAGCCTTGCGACGAAATCGGTAGCCATTCAGGCGAAGAAAACGGTCGAACCGAAATCTAGAGCCTCGGTTGCCAGCAGCGAGCACCTACCTGCGCCGGAACTGGCCGCGGGGCGGTGCCCCGCGTGGAGCTCCGCCACCTGGACGCTCGTCCTTGTGGCGGAAGATGAGGCGGCCTTTTTCCAGGTCATACGGCGACATT
>JBJMTO010000118.1:0-23027 GCA_045811665.1 Bradyrhizobium sp. | reverse complement strand
TGAGTTACGCGGTATTGGGAGCACGCGTTTACGTATATCCGGGTGCGCGGATTGGCCAGGAAGGGTTCGGATTCGCATCCACCAACGGCGGGTTTCTCTCGATCCCCCAGCTTGGGCGAGTTATTCTTGAAGATGATGTTGAAGTTGGTGCCAATTCGACGATTGATCGCGGATCATCGCGAGACACCGTGGTCGGCGCTGGATCCCGCCTCGATAACCTCGTGCAAATCGGCCACAATGTTACTCTCGGCCGCTGTTGCGTTGTAGTTGCACAAGTCGGGATCTCGGGTTCGACGGTGCTTGAGGATTTTGTCCGCGTCGGGGGGCAGGCGGCTATGGCGGGGCACCTCCGGATAGGGCGAGGTTCGGAGATCGGCGCGCAAGCAGGCGTAATCTCAGATATTGCACCCGGGGCCAAGGTTCTTGGAAGCCCGGCTCAGTCGATAAAAGACTTCTTTCGACAAATCGCCACGCTTAAGAAGATCGCTTCTCGGAGGAATTAGGAGTTCTTGTCAGCGAGAGCAGTTCAGTATGGATGCCGCGGTTGAAATTTTCGAACTGCAGAACACACTCGGTGCTGTGGTGATCCGCCCAACAACTAGCTCTTCTTTCCGCACTAGAGGCGTGCCCTTGGTGGACTACGACCGCAGGAAAACTGCAGCATCCAAATAGCAGCGTGGAAACATGGTCTGGAACTGCGTCCCGCGGAGAAAAATGGTGTGAGGCGACAAACCACCTTTCCCTGAGATCCAGCTCCGAACTGGAGCCGGGTACATCGAATAGATCATCCGCGTAGCTTCTCGATTTGTAATATGTCGTCCGCCAGCGCCGAGGTCCCATGCTGCGTGGAAAGCAAGGTTTGCCCTTTCAGTTACGCAAACTCTACCTGATGGGATCTTTGCTAGTACGATCGTACAGGCGGACGCGCAGAGGCCATCGATTACCACGGTTTGGCCCGTGCCCTTTAGCTCATCATACCGATCCAGGTAACGTTGAATCAAACCACCCCGATCATTGGCAATTCGCACTACTGCATGGCCATCGCCGGTGCATGCAAACAAGAATGCAAGAGCGAGCAACAGCGGCAGGATTCTCATCGTTTGCCTCTCCGAGCGAGACATCAACTAGCAACAACCAGCGACTCTCATGATCGCTCTTGACCGGCGTGAACGGGAATAGCGGCTCCGCCATGCGGGAGTGAGCGCTCTGGCAAAAAAAACCGTGGCTCCCGGCTTCCGATTCCAGCTAACGGCAGGAACCTAGAAGAAGTTTGCCTGCGGGTGGGGACTGGCGTTGATCTAAGTCAATAATCGGCGAGCCATGAAAGTTAATGACAGCGGGATCGTTGGAAGTTTCGGGAGGTCATCACAATGAGGTGCAGATTTCTTCTGCTTGCGCTGGTCCTAGTCTCCTCAGCTTTTGCCAGTGAGGCGCGCGCCACGACGGCCGATATTCGCAGCATCACGTGTGGCGAATATCTTGCCATGTCGGCTGCACCGTCGAGCAAGTTTTCGGCTTGGATGACCGGCTGGTTTGGATATGAAAGTCGGAGGACTTTTGTAGATTTTGACCTGCATCGGACAAATGTCGCAAGCGTAAGAGGTTGGTGCCAATCCAACCCGAGTGCCAGTGTGATGGCAGGGCTGGAAAAATCGATAGGCGTAACTGCGGTGCCTAACGCTACGCTGGATTTCAACAAGATCACTTGCGGAACCTGGTTGGCGTACAGTCCAGCGGATCAAGAGTTTGTAAGATATTTTATGAGTGGCTACTACAACGCCGCGGCAAGCAACAGTTTATTGGATTTCGACCGTCTTCAGAGGAATTCCAGTGCGGTCGTTACGTATTGCAAGAAGAACAAATCTCGCAGCCTACCAACGGCCATTCAGAATAGAGCTATCTAAGTCGGCCAGTTTTCCACCCGGACCCCCGATCTTCGGTGCTTATGAGCTTTTCCGTTAGCTGGAAAGCCCTGGGTCACCAACTTGACGGCTTCGCCCGTCGGTCAAGAAGAGGGCAAGGGCTGCGGGGCGGTAACAAAAAGACCGGCATTTGAGCAGCATCCGCCCCCAGGCTTGTAGGCCTGCGCAAACTGTTTGACCTATGCCCGCCGGGATGGTGCGGGCATAGCCACGATCATGCGCGCCAGCGCGGGAGTCTCCAGCCCAGCGGAAATGCGCACGAACCCGGAAAGGTCGTGGCTCTGTGAATCACACTTCGCGGGCGTGATCATTCCATGAGACCCGAGAAAGTAGGCCGCCCACGGCGTGATCGGCCCCGATCAAGATGGTGACTGCACCGGGGCCTTCGACGTTCTCGCCAATCGTCGGAAGCTTGTACGATTGGCAGGCGCGCCTTAGACAAACAGGATGTCAGTATTTGGCTACTGCGTTTTGTCCCAATGCAGGTTCGGCCGTGGCGTGAAGCCGGCGGGTGTTGAACTAGGCGAGGCGGCTATTGATTACTTCCAAGAGCGCGCCCTAATCGCTCCAATTCCAGCGTTACGCAGAATAGCGCGAACAACGACGCCAGGAGTTGCAGCCCCCGACGGAACATGAGCCATAGATCGGCGCCCTGATGAATCTCGGGCAAATGTCTGAAGAACACGACGCCGAACAGCGACCCACCAAAAATGAAGGCAAGACGCCCCAGAAACAGAAACAGGTGACTCAGGATTGGATTCGAGCGCTGAGGGGGAAGCAGAACGCGCTGCAGGCGATACCAATAGGCGACCTGCATTGCCATGATCATGATCGGTGCAGCAAGATTGTCAGATCGTTCGAACGGCAGCTGCTCACCGGGATAGTTCATCAAGTGCCTAAATTCGGGCAAGCCCTCCAGGATTATGAAAAGGGCTCCACTGAGCTGAACCAAAAGAAGAACCAGATAGACGGCCCGCGATTTCAAATTTGTCATACGGAACACCCGTCAAGGCTATGCTAAAGGTTGCAACCGGGTGCATGGAAGCGTTCGGATCGTGAGCATCGTCCGGAGTTGTAGATGATCGCGGCTTTAATTGCAGGCGGCGGCGGAGTTGCTTGATGGTCGTCCCCAGCTGGTTGGCGTGTTCCGTGACGATTCGGCGCGCCATTCCGTGTAGGACAGCTTGAGCTTTTTAGCCGCGCGCGTTTTCTGACGAGCGGTTTCATGTGCCGACCGTCGGCGCATAACCAAAGGCCGCGTTGAGCTAGATCAAATCTTTGCCCCAGCAGTCCCCAACCTATGTGGTCCGGTACCTGCCTCTGACATGAAGCCGGCCTTCAATGCCAGCTCCACAGCAGCCGCCAGCGTGTTGAGATGTTCCGCAATCTTGGCGAAAAGTTCTCTCTTCTCTGGCGATGTCGCAAGCGCGCTTATCAACGCAGCCTCTGCTGCTTGCTTTCGCAGTGCTTCGAGATGATGCCGGTGATCGTTCATAGCGGCTCACCCCCGGGCTGGCTCATGGCTGCGGCCTGGGCAACGAAGCTCTCAAACACCGCTACCGCATCCTCGATCCTGTGGCAGCAGCAGCTGTCGAATGAAAGTCCGGCACTGAGATCGAACAGCTCTAGCCAAAATAGTGGCACCCCATTCAGATCGAGTTCGGGGCCTCGCAACATGCGTATTACACAGCCTGCCACCGTGGCAACCGAAACGGTTAAATTTTGATCGTTGTCGGGGATGCACGAAAGCCGAACGTAAGCCTGCGCGATCTTCAGTTGCGTAAGCGCTCTTTCGGGCGTGCTGCCGTCGACCAAAATTCGATCCTGGGTGTCTTGTGGGAGCATTGACCAAGCGCTTTGGTCGTCCGCGACCAGCCTGCGCATTGGGGTGAGTCGGACATAGCAGTACTCGGCAGACACTCGCTTGCGGGAAGTCGCCAAATTTTTTGTTCTTTGAGGCCACAAATGTGTGGGCGGAAAGTCTCTGCCACGGATCGATACACAGGTATAAAGAAAGCGCCGGCGACGGCGTGGGGTGACCTGTCGCCGATGGGCAGCAGTCAGCAACGATACTGACCGGGACGTAATTGCCATAGTTGTCGTACTAGCAGCTGCCGTAGCTCCCCGAGGCTGCAGCTCCGAGGGCGGCCCCTCCTAAGGCGCCCGCCGCTCCGTATGCGCGGTAGCCATAGTAGCAGCCCGGATAACCAGCCACGGGACGATAACCGGGCCGACCGGCACCAGGATAACTAGGGCGACCGGGCCGACCGGCAGTGGGGTGCGACGATGCATCGCGCGGCATGATCTTGCCGGAACCACTGTGGGCGCGGGCCCGAACCATGCACCCTCATTGATCACTGCCCCTCTTCGCCCAGGCGTAGCGCCAAATGCATCGTGTGTGGGTCGCGGTTCCCGTTCGGCCTGAAGCCAAACTTGCCGAGCACCGCCAGCATCGACTTGTTTTCGGGCAGGACCTCCGCAGTGAGCTCACGCAATCCGTTATTGGAGGCGATCGAGCCGAGGTGGCGCATCAAGATGGAGCCGATGCCTCGGCCCTGCCAAGCGTCGATGACGACGAACGCCACCTCGGCTCGTCCGGGCTCAAACACGACATATCGAGCGCCTCCGACAATCATTGTCCGTTCGGTATTCTCGACCTCGCACACCAGCGCGACGTGATTCATGAAGTCGACATCCATGAAGAACGCGCGCTCCTTGTCAGAGAAATGACGTTTGATCCCAAAAAAACGGCGCTGCAACGACTGCTTGCTGGTCTGATCCAGCGCGTCGAGGACAGCCGTCTCGTCGGTCGGCCGCAACGCTCGGATTTCAGCCGTGCTGCCGTCCCGCGTGTGTTCCGTCACGCTGTATTTAGCGATGTCCGACATGCGAGGTCTTGGCTCGGGCGGCCGGAAAACACGTCGGCCTGAGGCTCGTCTATGAACGGGCGGTCGGTTGACCGTTTGATTTGTATCAAGGGCCCGCAAAAAGCGGGCGGCCTGAATCTCGGCAGTCAGCTCGACAAATTCGGGCGGCATGACCGACGTGACACGACTGGGTCGGCGTACTCGCCGTCCAGCATTGACCTATATCAAAGGCCTGCAGTTGCGGCGGGCTTTGGATGTATTCGTACGACACAGAGGTCGGAGCATGCAGATGGAAGTGCCTGGATCGCCCGGTGGTCCGATGTCCGGCCTCGTCGCGTCGGCGGTTGAATACATGGTCGATGCGGGACAACGGAGCATACTCTTTCTCGATGTGATGCGCCGGCGCGGCGACCAATATCGGGAGCACGTCGCCCAAACCGCTCCCCACGTTCTGCAATATGCGGCCGAACTGATCATCGATGGCCGCAAGCTGGACGAACCCGTCAATTACGCGCTTGTCCGCATCATCCCGCCAGCCGGCGTCCAAATCGATTCCGCGCGGCGGCCGTTCATCGTGATTGATCCGCGCGCCGGGCACGGTCCAGGCATCGGCGGGTTCAAGGCCGACAGCGAGATCGGCGTCGCGATGAAGGCGGGACATCCCTGCTACTTCATCGGCTTCCTGCCGGAGCCGGTGCCGGGCCAGACGATCGAGCGTATCGCGCGTGCCGAGGCACTGTTCATCGAAAAGGTGATCAGTCTCCATCCAGACGCTGACGGGAAACCCTGCGTCATAGGCAATTGCCAAGCCGGCTGGGCGGTCATGATCCTGGCTTCGGTTCGGCCCGATCTGTTTGGTCCACTGATCATCGCCGGAGCCCCGCTCGCGTACTGGGCCGGCGTGCATGGTAAAAATCCGATGCGATATTCGGGCGGCTTGCTGGGCGGAAGCTGGCTAACTGCGCTCGTTAGCGATCTCGGCGGTGGGAAGTTCGATGGTGCCTGGCTGGTCCAGAATTTCGAAGGCCAGAACCCCTCGAACACGCTCTGGACCAAGCAGTACAATGTCTATTCGAAGGTCGACACCGAAGCCGATCGCTACCTTGAATTCGAGCGCTGGTGGGGTGGGCACGTCAATCTCAACGCGGAGGAGATTCAGTTCATTGTCGACGAACTCTTCGTTGGCAACAACTTGGCCGCCGGCAATATCACCCTGTCCGACGGGCAGAAGGTTGACCTGCGCAACATCAGTTCGCCGATCGTGGTGTTCTGCTCCAAAGGCGACAACATCACTCCGCCGCAGCAGGCGCTGGGTTGGATCCTCGAATGCTACGCCGACGTGGATGACATCAGGGCCTATGGGCAAACGATCGTCTATACCGTTCACGAGAGCGTCGGCCATCTCGGCATCTTCGTCTCGGGCGGCGTTGCCAAGAAGGAGCACGCTGAATTTTCCAGCAACATCGATCTGATCGATGTACTACCGCCCGGCCTTTACGAAGCGACGTTCGAAGCCAAGGACGAGGAAACTACCAGTTCCGATCTCGTTGTTGGCCAATGGGTGATGCGCTGCGAGGCCCGAACGCTCGACGATATTCGTGCCATGGGCGGCAATTCGCCTGAGGACGAGCGGCGCTTTGCCGCGGCCAAACGCGTCTCGGAGCTTAATCTTGCCGCCTATCGCAAGTTCGTGCAGCCCTGGATCAAGGGCATGGTGGCGCCGCAGACGGCAGATTTGATGCGTAACCTGCACCCGCTGCGGACGCAGTATGAGGCCTTCAGCAGCCAAAATCCGTGGATGAAAGCGGTGAAGTCGGCAGCGGAAGGGCTAGAAGAGAACCGCAAGCCGGTTTCGAACGACAATCCGTTCCTGGCATTTCAGGAGCAGGTCTCCAAGCAGATCGTTCATGCGCTGGACAGCTGGCGCGATTCGCAGGAAGCGATGAGCGAGGCGATCTTCCTCAACGTCTACGGCTCGCCGGCGCTACAGGCGGCGGTCGGCATAGATCCGAAAGCTGAACCGTCGCGCGGGCGTGAAATGCCGGCCGAACACCGTGCCATGCTCGACAAACGGATCGCCGAGCTCCGATCCAGGATTGGCGAAGGCGGGCTTCGCGAGGCGGCCATCCGTGCCCTGCTTTATATCGGTTCGGCGAGAGGAATGGTGGATGAACGCAGCATCGAGGCGTTGCGCCAGGCTCGTCGCGACGACAGCGGAGCGCGATTAACGCTTGCCGAATTTAAGATGCTGGTTCGCGAGCAGTTCTTCATGCTGCTGCTCGATCGTGAGGCGGCGCTGGCCGTTATCCCGAAGTTGCTTCCCGACGATGTCAATCAACGCCGCGCGGCTTTTACGACGATGAGCGAGGTGCTGTCGGCCAGCGAGGACATCACAGGCGAGCGCGCCAGCCGCCTGCAGCGTGTAGCACAGCTGTTCGGTCTCGACGCCGAAACGTCGGGGAGGGCGTCGAACGTTGCCCCTTTCGACCCCAAGGCGAAGGCATCGTAACACTGTCTGGAAGGAACCGGCTCATGCCAGCCGACATGTCGCCGACACAGTCCCCGAGCAAGTACGACCGTCTGATCGCGGCCGCGCAGGCCGTGCCGCCGGCCCCAACCATCGTTGTGCATCCCTGCGATGAAAGCTCATTGCGCGGCGCTGTCGATAGTGCACAGGCCGGCATTATCCGGCCGCTCCTGGTCGGACCTGAAAGGAAGATTCGGGATACGGCCGCCATGCATGGTCTCGACATCGCGGCCTTCGAGCTTGTTGACGCAGCACATAGCGATGAAGCCGCTGCAAAGGCGGTAGAGCTGATCCACGCCGGAAGAGGTGAGCTGTTGATGAAAGGCAGCTTGCACACCGACGAATTGATGCGCGCCGTCACCGCGAAGGCCGGGGGCTTGCGTACCGATCGGCGTATCAGCCATGTCTTCGTGATGGACGTGCCGGCCTATGCCGAGACCATCTTCGTGACGGACGCGGCCATCAACATCTTCCCTGATCTGGACGCCAAACGCGACATCATCCAGAACGCAATCGATCTGTACGTGGAAGCTGGATTCGGCAAGTCGCCGCGCGTGGCAATCCTGTCAGCGGTTGAAACCGTGACCTCGAAAATTCCGTCTACGATCGAGGCGGCAGCGCTCTGCAAGATGGCGGACCGCGGGCAGATCACCGGAGGGATCCTCGACGGACCGCTGGCTTTCGACAACGCCATCGACGTGGAGGCGGCGCGCATCAAGGGGATCAAGTCCGAAGTTGCCGGTCGCGCGCAGATCCTCGTCGTTCCCGACCTGGAGGCCGGCAACATGCTGGCAAAGAATCTCGCCTATTTCGCCAAGGCGGACGGCGCGGGCATCGTGCTCGGAGCCCGGGTCCCGGTCGTCCTGACCTCACGCGCGGATTCGGCGCGCGCGCGGATGGCCTCGTGCGCGGTCGCCGCGCTGTATGCCCATGCCCGGCGCCGGCGTGCTCCAACGATTGCCGCGTGAACGCCATGGACACCATTCTTGTGGTCAATGCCGGCTCCTCCAGCGTCAAGTTCCAGGTCTACTCGATCCAGGGCGAAGGAATATTGCGTCGACAGCTGAAAGGGCAGATGGATGGGATTGGCAGCCGCCCGCGTTTGCGCGCAAGTGGCTCCACCGGCGATCCGCTCGCGGATCGCGCCTATCCGATCGAGGCCGTGCCGGATGTTCCTGCCGCGATGGACATCGCCGGTGCCTGGTTGCGGGACGAGCAACGCATTCACCCGATCGCTGTCGGTCATCGCGTCGTTCACGGTGGCCCGGACTACGACCGGCCAATTCGGATCGATCATGGAGTCGTGACCCGGCTGGAGCGGTTCACCGCGCTCGCGCCGCTGCATCAACCGCATAATCTGGCGCCCATCCGCTCGATTCTCGCCAATTTCCCGGAGCTTCCGCAGGTCGCCTGCTTCGATACCGCATTTCATCGCACACATAGCGCGGTGGCTGATCATTATGCGATTCCACATCATCTTTATGCCGAGGGCGTGCGTCGCTACGGCTTTCACGGTCTCTCCTACGAATACATTGCGAAGACCTTGCCAAAGGTCGCGCCGAAAATCGCGAATGGGCGGGTGATCGTCGCTCATCTCGGAAGCGGCGCCTCGATGTGCGCTCTGAGCGCGGGACGAAGCGTTGAAAGCACCATGGGATTCACCGCTCTCGACGGGCTTCCGATGGGAACTCGCCCGGGTCAGATCGACCCCGGGGTTGTGCTGTATCTGATTTCCGAGAAGGGGATGTCAGCCTCCAACATCCAGAACTTCCTTTATCGCGATTGCGGCTTGAAGGGGTTATCCGGCGTCAGCAACGATATGCGAGAGCTGGAGAGCAGTGAGGATCCGCGAGCCAGACTCGCGATCGAATATTTCAGCTATCGCATAGGCCTCAATGCCGGCATGCTCGCGGCAGCGCTGCAGGGGCTAGACGCCTTTGTGTTTACGGCTGGTATCGGCGAAAACTCCGTAAAAATTCGTGCGTATGTCGCTGGCCAGCTCGCGTGGCTGGGCGTCACGCTCAATCAAGCCGAGAATACGCGCCACTCACAGCTGATCTCGAGTCCCGACAGTCGCATCCCAGTCTATGTGGTGCCCACCGACGAGGAGCTGATGATCGCGCAGCACACTCTGTCAGTGCTGATGAACGGAACATCGACCAATCAAAGACAGGAGAGGGCATCATGATTCCCGTATTTCCGGATACCAAGATTGCCCTGAAGGGGAAAAAAGGCCTCGTCGTGGGCATCGCCAACGACCAGTCGATCGCCTGGGGATGCGCCAAGGCCTTTCGCGCCCTCGGCGCCGATCTCGCCGTCACTTACCTGAACGACCGCGCGAAGAAGCACGTCGAGCCTCTGGCGCAGGCGCTTGAGGCGTCTATTTTCATGCCACTCGACGTTATGGTGGAGGGGCAGACGGAAGACGTGTTCGGGCGGATCGAGAAGGACTGGGGCCAGCTCGACTTCCTGCTGCATTCGATCGCCTTCTCACCGAAGGAAGCGTTGCACGGACGTGTGGTGGACGTCGGCCGCGACGGGTTTCTGAAGACGATGGAGGTCTCCTGCTGGTCCTTCATGCGCATGGCTCATCTGGCCGAGCCGCTGATGAAGAACGGCGGCACCATGTTCACGATGACCTATTACGGCAGCCAGATGGTCGTCGAAAACTACAATGTGATGGGCGTGGCCAAGGCGGCGCTCGAAGCCTCCGTCCGCTACATCGCCGCCGAGCTTGGGCCGAAGGGCATCCGCGTGCACGCGATTTCGCCCGGGCCGCTGGCTACGCGAGCGGCATCGGGCATTCCCGAGTTTGACGAACTGATGGACAAAGCGCAATCCAAGGCGCCGTCGCGCAGTCTCGTCAGCATTGACGACGTCGGCAATGCCACGGCATTTCTCGCGCTCGACGGGGCCAAGCTCATTACGGGAAGCGTTCTCTATATTGATGGCGGTTATCACATCATCGATTGAAGAGGACGGGACGCGGCTCAGCGATAGTGCAGGGCGATCAACTCGGCGACGCAGGCCGGCCGTTTGCCGCCTTCGATCTCGATGACCAGATGATAGTTCACGCGCAGCCCATCGGGAGGCACGTCCTCCGTCTCAGCAACACTGACGCGGCCGCGCAGCTTCGAACCCGCCGGGACCGGTGAAAGATACCTGATCCTGTCGGCGCCGTAGTTCAGGGTGTTGCGGAGGCCTTTCAACCCCATCACCGAGCGGATGAACATCGGTGCCAGCGCCAGGGACAGCATGCCATGGGCGATGGTGGTGCCGCCGGGCATTTCCGTCCTTGCGCGCTCCTGGTCGACATGGATCCACTGCTCATCGCAGGTCGCCTCCGCAAACTTGTTGATCCGGTCCTGCGTCACCTCGATCCAGTCGCTGGCGCCGATTTCGGTGCCGACCGCAGATCTTATCTCATTGAAATCGCCGAATATCCGCATGTCCATCACCTTCAGATCATCATCTCCGGGACATGGTCGCCGACGAGGAGGTCGGCTTCCGTCGCAGCCATCACTTCGCCGATCGTGACGCCCGGCGCGGTCTCAAGAAGCGTCGCCCTGCCGTCGGCAAAGCCGATCACAGCCAAGTCGGTGACGACCAGATTCACCGGCCGCGCCGAGGTCAGCGGCAAGCTGCATTTCGCAACAATCTTCGACTTGCCTTTTGCTGCGTGCTGCATCGCGACGATGACCCGCTTGGCGCCGCTGACGAGATCCATGGCGCCGCCCATGCCAGGAACCATCTTGCCCGGAATCATCCAGTTGGCGAGATGGCCATGGGCATCGACCTGAAGGCCGCCAAGCACCGTGACGTCGACATGGCCGCCGCGGATCAGTCCGAACGACATCGCGCTGTCGAACGTCGAGGCCCCGGGCAGCGCACTAATCGGGCGCCCGCCTGCGTCCGTTAGCGTTGGATGCGCCAGGCCTTGCTCGGGGATAGGCCCCGTTCCGATCAGGCCGTTTTCCGACTGGAAGAACACTTTCAGGTCCGTTGGAACGTAGTTCGCGACCAGCGTCGGGATACCGATGCCGAGATTGACGAGGTCGCCGCTCCGAAGCTCCTTGGCGACGCGCCGGGCGATGATGATCTGCGGATCCATGTCGTCACCCGTTTGTAATGAGGTAGTCGACGAGCGGCGCCGGGGTCACGACGTGGTCGGGCGCGATCACGCCGACTGGCACGATGTTCTCCGCCGTGACGATCACGGTGTCGGCGGCCATCGCCATGACTGGATTGAAGTTGCGCGAGGTCAGTGCGTACGCCAAGTTGCCGAGGTAGTCGGCAAGGAAGGCGTGCACTAGCGCAAACTGCGCACGCAAGGCTGTCTCAAGCAGAAAAGGCTTTCCGTCGACTTCGATCTCGCGCTTGCCCTGCGCAACCAGCGTGCCGACGCCGGTTGGCGTCAAAACTCCACCCAGCCCGCATCCACCCGCACGAATGCGCTCGACGAAGGTTCCCTGGGGTACCAGATCAACGGTGATCTGGTTTGCCAGCATCTGCTGCTGTGCCTTCGCATTTAGACCGATATGCGTTGCGGTCAATCGCGCGACCAGCGCAGCATCGAACAGCTTGCCGACGCCCTTGCCGGGGATCGCCGCGTCGTTGCAGATCAGCGACAGGCCGCCCTTCTTCTGCCGCACCACCTCGTCGAGCAGGCGCTCCGGTGTTCCGACACCCATGAACCCGCCGACCATGACACTCGCCCCGGCCGGGATCATTGCGATGGCTTCTTCAAGCGAAATGGCCTTCATGAGGGAGAACTCCGGTCGGCGTGTGCAGGGCGGTCAATAAAATGCTGGAGGGCCGATGTCGCGCTGCTTTGATCTGGGTCAAGGCTCCGCATCATTCGCGGACGATTCCTAAGCTCGTGAGCGTGTCGTGCCAGAGCTTGCGCAGTTCGGTATGTCGGCTTTCCAGGACCGTGCTGACGGTGCCGCGGAAGGGTAACAGGTCGGGACCTTTCAGGAACAGGATTTGCGCCTGCAACATACGCCCGCTCTCGAACTCGATGCGGCGCAACGCCATCACGAAGGGGTCATTCGGGTTTGCCTCAAGCGGTAGTAACGCCGCTGGCCGGATCCCGGCGTGGACGGCATGCGCGAGCGTGGCGAGATGGACTGCTTGCCAAAGAGAGCGATCGGCAATGCTTTCGTTCGGCGTCGAAAGCCAGGCGGCCTCCCAGGATATGGCCATATAGCCCAGGGCGAGGTCCGGCACCCATGTGGTTGCGCGCATCAGAAGCGAGACGATCTCGCTCTCTCGATAGAACTGAGCGTTCAGTTCTGTCTGCCAGCCGGCTTCGAACTTCGCCGGCAGGGCAAGGGCGAATTGCCTAGCGAGAGCGCCATGGGCCGAGATCAGGAAGGCGGCGACGCGGGTCTGCTGGCCGTGTGGCACGCGGCCTTCGGTATCGAGTGGTCCGAGAAGTCCGCTCATGCCCGGGTCCTCTGGACGGGGATGGCACGCAGATGGTCGTAGCCGGCGGGAAATGGAGTGAGCTCACCACCAGGATCTTCAGGCGCAATCCAGACCGCTTTGTTACCCTGCCAGCGTCCAGCCAGCACGTCATCGGCGAAGCGCGCGAGCAGGTCGGCTGTGAGCGCACCCTTTTCCAACGTGAAAGCGTGATAGGCGCCCGGGATGATCACGAGCGCGCTGTTGGAGATTCCGACTCGCAGCGTCTCGTGCAGGGCGCGCGGCGTCAGGAAGTCGAACTCTCCGTTCAGGATCATGGTTGGGACGGCGATCGAGGCGAGTTTGGGCGTCAGCGGCTGGAAGTCCAGGAACGACTCCATCAGGTTCTGCAACGCGTATAGGTCATTGACCAGCCAGCCCTGCCGCTTGACCCCGTCGAGGTTGTCCAGCAGCGGCTTCAACCATGCATCGGACAGATTCATCGGCAGCAGCAGATCCTGGAGATAGCCGGTTCCACCCAGAATTAGGCCGGTGCGTAGTGCGTTGCCGATCAGGAGAAGTTGAGGCGAAAGCTCGGCAAAGCAACTCATTGGCACCAGACCCGAGAGGCGCGCCCCATGCTCGATCGCGTAGCGCAGCGCGATCAGACCGCCGAAGCTAATTCCACTGAGGAAGACCGGACCTTCACCGAGCATCTCGATCAGGCGATGCAGCGCAAGGACATGGTCGTCCTGTTCGATGAAAAGCGTCGGCTTGTCAGAGGCGCCCTGGCCGAGCAGATCGAATGTCGCAACGCGAAATCCCCGTGCGATGAGCGCGTCACGATAAGCGGTCCACAGTTCGGAATATTGGGTCAGTCCGTTGACCAGCACGTAGGCAGGTGCCGTCGCAGGACCGTCGAGCTCATACCGGATCCGGTAGGAGCCGTGGGTGAGGAAAGGCATCGCGGCGACCCGGCAGATAATTCGGTCCCAAATTCTCGCGCGGGCAGCGCAAAATCCCTTGCGGTAGATCAAAGGTCGCGCCGCGTCCGCTCCTAGCGTTCGGCAAAATCAAAGCCTGCCGGAGGAATTCGCCATGATCGGGAGACATTTCATGCGGCGATATCTCATCAGCCTGCTGTTGCTATTGATCGGGACATCGCTCGCTGTTGCGCAGCCCTTCACGCGCCGCTCATCGCAGATGCAGCATGACGGGCTGAAGAAGACCTATGAGATTTCGAATTTCCGACTTGGTGGCAAGTACGATCTCGCCGATCCCTCGAAGTGGGAGAACGGCGGCGAGGGCGGAGTCACGCTGGAATCGCTTGGCGCCGGGAAACTGCACACCGCCTATATCGCGGTCGGTACGCCGCGGCGCAACGCCGCCGGTGAGATCACCAATGCCGTCGTCATCAACTCATATTATTCCGGCGATGCCACCGACATGTACGAGCAGTGGGTCAAGGGCGCCGCGCTGTCGGGTACCGTGCCTATCATTGGTCCGGGCCGGCCGATCGATACGGATCGCTACTATGTCATCATGGTCGATCCGCTTGGAACCTGGGGCGCGAGCAAACCCTCCGACGGTCTCGGCGTAAAGTTTCCGCAGTACAGCTACTATGACATGGTCCAGGCTAATTATCGCATGCTGCGCGACGGGTTGAAGGTCGCGCGCGTAGCCCTGGTGTCCGGCGTTTCCATGGGCGGCACGCAGACCTATGTCTGGGGCGTGATGCATCCCGAATATATCGGCGCAATGATGCCGATCGGCGGCACCACGCAATCGGATGGCGAAGATCCGGTCGGCAACTGGACATTCCAGATGATGACGGCAGCGATCGAATCCGATCCGGTGTGGCAGGACACGAAGGGTGATTATTACAAGCTGGCCAAAGAGAAGCATCCGATGCCGGGCGTGGCGTTCGGCTGGTCGATCCTCGGCATGACCGGCTATGACTTTGCGTTCCGTACGACCCAGAACTGGGGCGCCGTCCAGCCCGAAATCTTTTATTGGGACCCCCCGAACGAAAAGGCGGCTTTAAACGTCGTCAACCGTGCCAAGCTTTACGATGCGGTCGACCTGGTCTGGCGCAACCGTGTCGGCGAAACGCATAACATCAACCCCTATCTCGGCCGCATTCAAGCGCGAACGCTGGTGAT
Source organism: Bradyrhizobium sp. (assembly GCA_045811665.1). Taxonomy (GTDB): domain Bacteria; phylum Pseudomonadota; class Alphaproteobacteria; order Rhizobiales; family Xanthobacteraceae; genus Bradyrhizobium. The sequence goes on along the minus strand of JBJMTO010000118.1, from coordinate 8,143 downwards.
GCACATCACCAACGACCTGTGGCTGAACTTCAAGCTGGCTCAGAAGGCGGTCGATCGCGTGCCCGGTGCGGACCTAATCGCTCAGGAAAGCCCGGTCGCCCATTATGGTGTGTTTCCGATCATCAACCAACGCAAGAATGACCCGAAGTTCGTTGCCTTCATGGATGATGTTGCGAGCCTCGACCGCGCGCAGAAATTCGTTGACAAGAATTATCGCGTGCCCGGCGTCGCCGAGAGCATCGACCCTAAGAAATCGTTCTGGAAAGAGTTCGTGACGTATCCCTATCCGGTCAAGTACGCCAATGCCAAAGACAAGGGCGGAAATTCCTGGCAGATCGGTTACATGGATGAATATGCCGGCACGGAGAAGGATCCGAAGATCCTTGTGATCGTCCATGGCAAAGGCGCGTTCGGCGGGCACTACGGCAACATCATGCAGTATGCGCTACGCAGCGGCCTGCGCGTGATCGTGCCCGACCTGCCGCATTACGGCATGTCCGGGCCCGGCAATCTCGACAAGAGTCCGGCGCGCACCATGCAGGACATGCGCGAGGTCATCTACGATCTCGTCGTCAACCAGCTCGGCGTCAAGAAAGCGTATTATCTCGGCCATTCACTGGGCGGGCAGTTCGTGATGGGCTACGCCCTGACTTGGCCGGATGCGGTGCAGGGCCTAGCGCTGGAGGCACCGTCCGGTCTGGAGGAATATCCGCGCGAGATCACTATCTCCAAGGGCAAGAAGGCGCCGCTGTTTGACCCGGCCTTCGATCATGATTTCGACAAGTGGAGGGCGACCTGGGACCAGACCGGGATCCTGGGTGCGGAGAAGGCACGTGACGAGCAAAACATCCGCGACTTCTTCTACTTCAAGAAACGCGACCCGGAGACCGGCGCGGTGTCGGCGGCGAAGAGCGGCTATTTCTTCAGCGACAGCGAATATGCGCGTTTTCACACCGAGCAGCGCGTCGGGCTGACCAAGGGCAACCCGAAGGAGCTCGAGCAGTGGTGCAACGTGTTCATCTACGACGTCTACACGATCGGAGCGGAGCTCCAGCAGGATGATCCGAAGAACCTGTACGAGCGGCTCACGCAGATCAAGGCGCCGATCTTTCTCGCCTTCGGCGACAAGGAGCCGTTCATCCCGACGCCCGCATTCAATGGGCTGACGGATCTCGGACGCGATGCCATCACGCCGTTCATGACGCGCATGACCAATGCGGGCAACCGGCCGATCCTCAAGATTTATCCGGAGACCGGGCACTTCATCCACACGGACAATCCGGTGGAATACTCGGTAGATGTCGTGGATTTCGTGACGCGGGGAAGCGTCGACACGTCATCACCGGTCGGGACCGACCGCATGATCAAGGGGGCGGTGGTCTCGGCCTTGCCGGTGGCTCCGACGCCGGCCGGCGCCACGCCCACCGCCGGCCTGAACAAGTAGGACCCGGTCCATGCCGAGGGTGCAGGCGGGCGAAGTCCAGCTGGGCTGGCGAGAGTGGGGACGAGGCGACGTCACCGTCGTGTTTATCCACGGCAATCTCGCCAGCAAGGACTGGATCGAGCTCGCTGCCCCGCTGTTTCCTTCTGGTCTTCGCGTTATCGGCATCGACTGGCGCGGTTGCGGCGACAGCGACCGGCCCAAGCCTACGGTCGACTACACCAACTACACGATGCAGCAGCATGCGGAGGACATGCTGGCTGCGCTCGATACGCTGGGCATTGGATACTGCCATCTTGCAACGCATTCGACCGGCGGCATCATCGCGGCCCGTATGCTGCTGATGCAACCACGCCGTTTCGGGCGGGTATTTGCGCTTGATCCGGTCACGCCGCTCGGCATGGCTTTTAATGCCGACCAGATCGGGCTGTTCCGCGCCATGATGGCGAGCAAGGAAGTGACGCGGTCGGTGATGGCGACCGCGGCCTCATCGCTGTTCGTTCCGGAGAGCATGGCGCCGAATATGATTCCGCAATTCCGAGCCGGGATCGCGGACATCCAAGCGCTGTTCGACCGGATCATCGAGCAGACCTTTGGCGTCTCGGAGGGTATCTGGATCGGCACGCCGGTCAATCTCACCCGCGAGCGGGAGAGCCGGGAGCTGGAGCGCCGGATGCCGAGTATCGGGCATTCGCATCTGGTTTTGTGGGGTGAGTGGGACGGCTGGATTCCGCCTGGCGACTTAGTCACGATGGCGGAGGCAATGCCGGATTGCCGCCTTGTCAACGTGCCTCGTGTCGGACATTCGATGAATCTTGAATTGCCCGCGCTCTACGCCGGCTATTTCGGCGCATGGTTCGGGGGACTTGCGCAATAACTAGGAGGAATGAGCCATGGCCGACATAAATCCATCCACCGAAGGCATTCGCACGCTGCTAGCGGAGACGCTCGGTCGTCTGCGCAAGGCCAACGTTGAATATTTTGAGCAGCTGGAAAAAGGCCTGAGCGCCTCAAAGCTGCCCGTTGCAAACCACGCGAAGGAGTTCTGTGGATACATGCAGCGCAATGTCACCGCGACGTTCGACCTCAGCGACAAGCTCGTGCAGGCCAAGGACATGAAGGACGCCCTCGAGATCCAGTCTGATTTCTTCCAGGTCCAGATGCGATTGCTCACCGAGCAAACCAAAAGCATGGGCGAGGCTGCCATGAAGGCGGCGACCGAAGCGTTCGCCCCGAAGAATTGAACCACGCTCCTTGCAGCCATAGCGGCCATCAGGCGCGATCCCTGGATCGCTAGCGCCTGCCTCAGCCCAACGGTATGGTCGATGATGCATACGTCTGAGGCTGGATTGAGGGACAGCCTCCTTCATTAGGCCCGGCACGTTAAAACGCGGGTTGTCGCCGTCGAGGTCGAATAGCTCATCCCGGCGTGCACCGAGCAGCTCACGCGAGCGCAGCATGGTCACGAGTTCGAACTTGAGGGTCAGCCGGGTCCGGCCGTCCCAGGGCAGGTTGTCGCCATCAAGACCGTGCCAAAAGACCCTGATCTCGTCCTCCGACAGGAGGCGGGTGCGCGGGTGTTCCGGATCGAGCTTCGGCATTCAGTTTGACGTGCGAACGCTGAAAGACTTAGGGCCGGGCCTTATTTTGGTGAAGCCCACTGGAACAGCCCGCATGGGGGTAGTCGAAAAGCCCTCGTATCAAGGTCTTTCTTAGTTTTCGGTGTGTTTCACCGAATGCCAAAATATAGACGTGTGGTCCTGGCCGTCGTTGTTACGGTCAAGCCCCGGCGAATGCGGCATCTGCGTCAATCGGCGCGCTGTCGGCGACTTTCGCTGGGGTGAAGGAGAACAGAAACTCGCGCTACAGCTTCGCGCAGCGGACCGTCGGTGCCAGCCGGCACCCGTCTTCCCTGTGCCCTCTTGGATTTGAGGGTGGAATGCCCAAGCAAACCTCGGGCGAAATGCGCAGCGAGAACGCGGCGGTGCGTCCGCCTAGCTCGAGATTCGGTTCGGCCATCGATGTCTTGTCCCTAACGCTAGGGACAGACACGTTGCTGCGATCCGCTTAGAATGGCCCGCCGGTTGCTCGGGACCGCAGGAGGAAACGCGTATGTCGGACGACATGCCTCTTGAGCGGCGACGGTGTCCCGGGGAGCACTGCAAGCTCGAGCCGGGGCGCCGATGCAGCCGGCGGAGCCATGAAAGCGGACGGGGAGGAACAGGACATGAAGATCGGTTTCGCGCGAGCCTCGCTTCTTGCGGCATGCGTCCTCTATGGAAATGCTGCTCACGCTGAAATCAAGATTGGAATTGTGATTTCAGCAAGCGGCCCCGGATCCGCACTGGGACAGCCGCAGCTCAAGACGGTTGCAGCTCTTCCGAAAGAGATCGGCGGAGAGAAGGTGACTTATATCGTCCTGGACGACGAGTCGGATTCGACCAAAGGCGTCCAGAACGCACGCCGGCTGGTGATCCAGGACAAGGTCGACGTGCTGGTTGGCTCCTCTCTGACCCCGGTGACCATGCCGATGCTGGATGTCGCACTCGAATCGAAGACGCCGCTGCTGTCGCTCGCTGCAGCTACCGCCATCGTTCAACCGATGGATGAGAAGCGCGCCTGGGCTTTCAAGGTCGTTCCCAATGACGACCTCATGGCGGCCGCCATCCTCAAGCATATCGCGACATCAGGCGTGAAGACGCTCGGCTATATCGGCGTTTCGGATGGCTACGGCGAGGGCTATTACAAGGAGGTGAGCCGCCTCGCGCCTGCGTTGGGCCTGACCGTGACCACACATGAGGTCTACGCGCGCGCCGACACCAGCGTCACCGGTCAGGCGCTGAAGGTGATGTCGACCAATCCCGATGCCGTCTTCATCGCGTCCGCAGGAACTCCGGCCGTCCTGCCGCAGCAGGCGCTCCGCGAGCGCGGATACGCCGGGAAGATATTTCAGACACACGGCGTGGCCAGTGAGGAGTTCATCAAGCTCGGTGGCGCGAACGTCGAAGGGGCCGTATTCGCGGGCGAGGCCTTTACCATTGCCGCCGATCTTCCGGCGGGAGATCCGTTCCGTCGCTCGACGGAGGAGTTCGTGACCGCGTATGAAGCGGCGAACGGGCAAAAGCCCAACATGTTCGCTGCTCACCTCTGGGATGTCGTGGCGCTGATCGGAAAAGCTGCGCCGGATGCGCTGAAGATGGCAAAGCCTGGCACGACCGAATTTCGTGCGGCTCTGCGGGACGCACTCGAGCGAGGGCAGAACATCTATCTCAACAACGGCTTGTCGAACATGAGCAAGGCCGATCACAACGGCTACGACGAGCGCTCGGCCTTTCTGATCAAGGTCGAAGGTGGGAAGTTCCGTTTAGCAAAGTAGCGGCGCGCCAATGCAGGATCTGGTCTGGTCCGCCTCAGACCCAGCCGCCATCGACGATGTAGTGCTGGGCTGTGCAGGCGGACGCCTCGTCGGACGCGAGGAAGATGGTGAACTTCGCGACCTCGTCCGGCATGAGCTTGCGCTTCAGGCATTGTCGTTGCATCAGCTCGACCTCGCCCTGTGGCGTCATCCATTTATCGAGCTGGCGCTCGGTCATGATCCATCCCGGCGCTATCGCGTTCACGCGGATGTTGTAGGCGCCGTAATCGCGCGCCAGAGAGCGTGTGAGACCGATCACGCCTGATTTGCTGGCGGTGTAGGCGGCCATGCCGCCTTGTCCGGCGATCCACGACACCGAGCCGAAATTGATGATGGCGCCGGCGTTCGCCGCCTTCATGTCCGGCAACACGGCCTGCGCAGCAAAGAACTGGTGCTTCAAGTTGACCGCGATACGGTTGTCCCAATATTCCGGTGTCATTTCCTCGGTGCTGTGCCGCTCGTCATGCGCGGCATTGTTGACGAGGATGTTGATCGCGCCGTGCACGTTGCGCGCCTCCGCGACACCGGCACGTAACGCGGCGATATCGGTCAAGTCGACACGCATGAAATGCACGCTAAGACCTTGATCCGACAGCTCGCGTGCCAGGGATTGGCCCTCGTCGACCTTGATGTCGAAGAACACGACATTGGATTTCTGCTGTGCGAAGCGCCGCACGATCGCAGCGCCAATTCCCGATGCGCCCCCGGTGACGAGCACGACCTTGCCGGCGAGGTCGGAATAGACGGCAGCCATGGATATCCCTCGATTTGCGTTGGGGCAGCGCGACGCGCGCCCGACTCTCCCGCTCACCTTAGCGACCTCCTTCGTGAGGTGCATAGATCAGAATTTCAGTTGCGTACCTCAAAAATCGAAGGCAGGATTGCACCAAAGAATAAATGCCGTTGGGAGGAATGTGATGAGACTGCTCGGGAAACTGGGACTGGCCGTTGTCGCATGCCTGTTCGGAGCAAAACTCGCTGGGGCCGAAACGACGGTCAAGTGGCTGCACATCGAGGCCAACCCGGCCCAGGTCAAAATCTGGGAGGAGGTTGCGCGCGCCTATGAGGGGTCGCATCCTGGCGTCAAGGTCGAGATGCAGTTCCTCGAGAACGAGGCCTACAAGGCCAAGCTGCCGACCATCCTGCAATCCAAAGACCGGCCCAACATCATCTACAGCTGGGCCGGCGGTGTCCTGAAGACGCAGATCGAGGCCGGCGTGCTCGACGACATCACCGATTCTGTGAAGGGTTACAGCGACAGTCTCACACCCGCCGCGCTCGCCGCCTTCACCAGCAACGGCCGCGTTTATGGTCTGCCCACGGCGCTCTCCCAGGTCGGCTTCCTATGCAACAAGGAGCTGATGGCCAAGGGGAAGGTCGATCCTGCCGGAATCAAGAGCTGGGGCGACCTGCTTGCTGCCGTGAAGGCGTTGAAATCCGCCGGCGTGACCCCGATCGTGGTCGGCGGCGCCGATAAATGGCCGCTGCACTTCTACTGGACGCATCTTGCTGTGCGCATCGGCGGCAAGGCGGCGTTCGATGCCGCGTTGCGTGGCGAGAACGGCGGCTTTGCCGGGGACACCTTCCAGAAATCCGGCGAGCTCTTCAAGCAACTCGTCGATCTCCAGCCATTCCAGAATGGCTTCCTGGGTTTCAAGAACCCGCAGGCGGTCGGCTATTTCGGCGACGGCAAGGCGGCGATGACGCTCGCGATCAGCACGGTCTATCATTTGCAACGCGCTCTCGCCGCGGACAAGGTCGGATTGACCGAAGACAAGATCTGCTGGTTCGACTTCCCTGTCGTGACCGGCGGCAAGGGCGCTCCGCTCGATACGCTCGGCGGCATCACCGGTTGGCTGACTACGAAAGGCTCGCCGAAGGAGGCTGTCGATTTCCTGAAATACTTCGTCTCCAAAGAGGTGCAGACGCGGCTTGCCGCCGGCAACTTCATCATCCCGGTGGTGCAGGGCGCAGATGTCGGCCTCAACAACTCCTTCATGAAGCTGATTGCCGCCAATCTGGCGAAGTCGAACTACCACCAGAATTTCTATGACCAGAGCCTCGGTCCGTCGGTCGGCCGCGTCGTCAACGACGTCACAGCCGAGATCGCCGGCGGCAGCATGAGCCCGCAAGAGGCTGCCAAGGCGATCGAGGCGGCGTGGAAGCAAGGCAACTGACGGTGACGCGGCGGACCGCGAGCGTGTCGGCGATCGGCGCTGCTGGCGAGATGGTACCGCAGGTCACGGTCCGTGGGCCGAGTTGGGACGGCAGGCTGACGGTGCTCATCCTGTTCCTGCCGCCGGCGCTGCTATTGTTCACGTTGTTCGTTGTGCTGCCGATCGGCGAAGCAGCCTGGTATTCGGGCTTCAATTGGAACGGGTTCGGCAGTCCGACCAACTGGATTGGCTTGGACAATTACCGCTTTGTGCTGGAAACCCGCGCCTTCTGGCTCGCGCTGCGCAACAATGGGCTGATCATCGCTGTTTCGCTCGCCATCCAGCTGCCGCTTGCGCTCACGCTGGCCGTGATGCTCGCCGAACGCTTTCGCGGGGCGGTGGCGCTGCGCATGCTGTTCTTCATGCCCTATATCCTGGCGGAGATCGCGACCGGGCTGATCTTCAGCTTCGTCTATGATGGCGACTACGGCCTTGTGGCCTCGATCTGGCGCAGCTTCGGCGCCGAGCCGCCGCATCTGTTGGCCTCGACGGATACGGCCATGCTGGCCGTGCTGATCGTGGTCGTCTGGAAGTACTTTGGCTTCCACATGATGCTCTTCATCGCAGCGCTCCAGAGCCTCGACAAGAGCCTGGTCGAGGCGGCACGCATCGACGGCGCGACTCGATCGCAAGCCTTGCGGCATGTGATCATCCCCTTGCTCTATCCGACGATTCGGCTTTCCGTGTTCTTCGCCATCGTCGGCTCGTTGCAGCTGTTCGATCTCGTCATGCCGCTGACGCGCGGCGGGCCAGCAGACTCGTCGAACACGATGGTGAGCTTTCTCTACAACAACGGCATCTCGCGCATGCGGGTCGGCTACGGCAGCGCCATCGGTGTCATCTTGTTCGCGATCTGCGTGACGTTTGCCTTCACGTACAAGCGATGGTTCATGCGCGATGAGTAACGCCAAGGCGATCCGCGCGCCGTTCGATCCCTCAATGCTTTTCAAGATGGTGTTCCTGGCCGTCGTTGCCATCATCGTAGTGGTGCCGCTGCTCGCGACCTTGTTTGGCGGCTTCAAATCGCTCGGCGAACTGCGCGTCAATCCGTTCGGCCTGCCACGTCACTGG
>JBJMTO010000117.1:0-12235 GCA_045811665.1 Bradyrhizobium sp. | reverse complement strand
GGGCATTGTCTGTCGCAACTGTTCCGGCCAGGGGTTCCACTGCACCACTACGACATCGGCAGGGGCCGTATTTTGATACGGTGGAATCTTTATGAGCCGTATCGTCACGTCCCAGGCGACTATTATGAAAATCAAAAACAGAAACGGCCGCACCCAAGCGGCGTTCACCACCCTCGACAACGCTCCCTGGCCCCTGAATTCGGCCACGGTCCTCTCCCCGGTTTTGTTTTCCAGGGACAAATTAACCTGTTGGATAAATACTGTCTAGAGGGAATACGCCCGCAGCCTACTGGTCAAGCTGGAACCCATAGGGCAGAGCTTCCGTGCGCATGACTCCGGCGCATTCGCGTTGCACGATCGCAAAGCCGCAAGTTGCCGTCATTGCGAGCGCGGCGAAGCATCCAGCTTTCTTGCGGATGTGGCCATGGATTGCTTGGCTGCGCTCCAATGACGCCGCGGTGTGCGCAAGCGCCGAGCCAGGGCGGGGAGCGGCGCGCGCTCGTCGTCCCTGCCGAAGCGTGGACCGCAAGCACTAGTCGTAAGACACGGCTGTCGCGTCAACTCGGTCATAAACGCAACGCTGTGGTTATGGGTCCCGGCTCGCGCTTCGCTTGGCCGGGACGACGGCCGAGGATCAGTCGGGCTGCTACCAAAAGTTACGTTAGCAGCGGCGACGAACTGCGCCAGTGCCGAAAGCTGGCGTCACGCGGGCTGCCGAGCCGCGGCGCGCAAGCGTGGGGCTTTGGGTGTGCCGAATGCGGCGGCTGATTTCCCGGTGAGCGCCGCCAGCACCAGCGCGACCATGTGGGCAAGCCGTTCGTCCTTGGCGTCCTTGGCCAGGAGATCGCGGCCGAAGATCACGCTGAGCGTGGCGCTGTTCGAGAGATAGAAAAAGCACAGCGCGGCGATCGAAATGTAGAGCTGCACCGGATCGACGGCGACCACGAAGTCGCCACTCTCGACGCCGCGCCTCACGACGGTGCGGATCATCTCGACGAACGGCGAATGCATCGACTTCACCTTGGTGGAGCGCTTGAGGTGACGGGCTCGCGCCATGTTCTCCGTGTTCAACAGCGCCAGGAACTCCGGATTGCGGATGAAATAGTTCCATGTGAAGTCGATCAGGCGCTCGATAGCCTTGGGCGGGTCGAGATGCTCGAGATCCAGGCTGCGTTCCTCGGCCCGGATTTTCTCGTAGGCGCCTTCCAGCACCGCCAGGTAGAGGTCGTCCTTTTTGCCGACGTGGTAATACAGCATGCGCTTGTTGGCGCCGGCGTTGGCGGCAATGCGGTCCACGCGCGCGCCGGCCAGGCCGTGGGCGGCAAATTCCTGCTTTGCGGCATCAAGGATCCGAACCCGCATTCCCTGTGGATCGCGCTGCCACTTCAGAACTCGCTTGGCCTTGGTCAAATCGGATCGTCCGGTCGTTGCAGTGGACGGCATTTAGCACGCATGGCACGATTTGAGAACGGATCGCAGGCTGCTCGTTCGGCAGATGCGGATCAGGCCCGCGGCGTCAATTCCAGAAACAGCGTGCGGACGCCGCAGGTGCCGTCGCGGACGGTCATCACCCGCGTGCCCGGCTTTCGGCCGGCCCGCACTTCGGAGACGTCAAGTCCAGCGGTGACAAGGCGTCCGCGCGCCGCATCGATATCCGCGACGCGCCAGCTCAAGCCCATCAGTTCATCGTTGGTCTGCTCAGCGCCTGGCCTGCGAACCACCTCGACGATGAGATCGCCGCAGCGGAAGAACATCAGGTGACCCCAATCCTCGTGCGAGCGGTCGAGCGCCATGTCGAGGCCCAATCGCGCACCATAAAGCGCGGCGGCACGTTCTGTATCCCCTGTCGAAACCACCACATGATCCAGCCCCAGCACTGGCGAGGCGGAAGTCGCAGCAGAGCGAGGCAGCTGTTGTTCGATCTCGAGAAAGAACATCCGGACGCCGCGCGAAAGCTCGGTCGCCACCCTGGTGCGCTTCCATCGCAAGCCGTCGCCTGAAGCCAGATCACGGCTCTCGGCATCTGCGATCGGCTCCGGTTTCAGCGCAACGCGATCGAGCCTGCGCCAGGCTTTGGCGATGTCGGCAACCCGGAAACAGATGCTGGCAAGTCCCTCGCCCGAGGCTTTCATCGCCTCGCGGATCCGATCGGCGGTGGGGCCCTCGCCTGCCGGAGCCATCAATTCCAGCGACATGTTCTCCAGCGTGAAAAACACGCTGTCGGCGCCGTCGGTGCGGCTGCGCCATGATGGGGCGCGCCCGAGCAGCGTTTCGTAAGCCTTGGTGCCGGCCTCGATATCCCCGAGCAGCACCACCAGATGGTCCAGCGCGGTGATCACGGAAAGAGTCCCCTTGTGGTCTTGGCGGCGCGCACCTTCTCCACCCCGATCGCCATAGCGGCGGTGCGATGCGGGATCTTGTCCACTCTCGCCCGGGTGACCATCTGATCGAAGGCGCGATCGAGGATCTGGTATTCGCGCCGGGTTACTTCCTCTTCCTCCCAGAATAGCTGCTGCAGATCCTGCACCCATTCGAAGTAGCTGACGACCACGCCGCCGGAATTGCAGAGAATGTCGGGAATCAGGAAAATCTCGTCCTGGCGCTTTTCCAGAATCAAATCCGCATCCGGCGTGGTTGGTCCGTTGGCGCCTTCTGCCAGCACCCGGCATTTCAGGTTCTGCGCCACCTTCGCGTCGATCACGCGCTCCATCGCCGCGGGCACCAGCACGTCGCAGGCCAGCGCGAGGATCTGCGCCGGATCGAAGTGAAGCTCGTTGGAAAAGCCGGCAATGCTGCCGTGCTCGGTCGCGTGCCGCATCAGCGCGGGGATGTCGAGTCCACCCGCCGAGTACAGCGCGCCGGTATGGTCGGATACGGCGATTACCTTGAGGCCGAACTGATGCAGTCCAAGCGCGGCGTAGGAGCCTACATTGCCGAACCCTTGAACCACCGCGGTGGCGTTGCCAAGATCGATCGCGAGTTCTTTCATCACCCTCCTTGCGAGATGGGCGACGCCGCGCCCGGTCGCTTCCCGCCGCCCAAGCGTGCCGCCGGACGCAACCGGCTTGCCCGTGACGATCTCGGTGACGGTGCGGCCCTGATACATTGAATAGGTGTCCATGAACCAGGCCATCACCTGTTCATTGGTGCCCATGTCCGGCGCCATCACGTCGATGTGCGGTCCCACGAATGGTATCATCTCCTGCATGTAGCGCCGCGACAGCGACTCAAGCTCGCGCTTGGAAAGATCGGAGAGGTCGACCCGGACGCCGCCCTTTGCGCCGCCATAGGGCAAACCCACGAGCGCGCATTTCCAGCTCATCCAGATCGCAAGCGCGGCCACTTCGCCGATATCGACGCTCGGAGCGAAGCGGGTGCCTCCCTTGGTCGGACCCAGCGTGAGATGATGCTGAACGCGATAGCCTTCGTACACCGCGATCGAACCGTCGTCGCGATGGATCGGACAGGAAATGGTCAGCGCCCGTTTCGGCAACAGCAGGCGATCGCGTTCGTCCAAAGGGATCGACAGATGATCGGCGATCACGGCGAACTGGTTCACGGCCATATCGAACACCGGCCCGGAATAGACGGTCATCGCCCCCTCCCCTGTGTGTCGCGCCAGGAACTCAAGCGCGACGAAAATACCCGCACCGACGGTCGTAGTCCGGCCACATGGCTATCTCAAGCAATTAGGTGACGCCCGGCCAACATTTGGGCGAATATCCGGCATGACCGGTGCTAGTGTGCGGCGCCGCGGGACCACCCTCAGCACGACGGAAAACGAATGCAGGCCCTCTTCATCGGACAAACCTATATCGATGTCACCTTCATCACCGACCACCTGCCGACCGGCGACGAGAAACACGTCGCCTCGGCGTATGCGGTATCGTTCGGCGGCAACGCCGTCACCGCGGCATTCTGCTGCGCCAAGCTCGGGATCGTGCCGGACCTGATTACGACTATCGCCGATGATTGGCTCGGGCGAATGTTTCAGGACATGAGCGCCAAATACGGAATCTCGATCCATCCGCGCAAGGTGCATTCCTCGTCGCTATCGTTCATTATGCCCAAGGACGGCAAGCGCGCGATCGTTCGCTGCCGCGACGATGAGTACATTCACCCATTTCCGCTCCTGAACCTCGGCGGCTGCCGCGCGCTGCACGTTGACGGACACCAGCCGGACGCTGCAATTCACTACGCCAAACTTTGCCGGGAAGCCGGAATTTTGACCTCTCTCGACGGCGGTGGCCTGCGTACCAACACGCACGAGCTGCTGGAATTCGTCGATGTAGCCATCGTTGCAGAGCGGTTGTGCGAGCAGATGGCCATGACCCCAGAGAGGATGCTGGAATATCTCAGGAGTCGAGGCTGCCGGGTCGGCGGCGTCACGTTGGGGGAGCGCGGCCTGCTCTGGTATGACGAGGCCGGCAACACGCACTCGCTTCCCGCATTTCCGGTGCCGCCCGAGCGCGTGCTCGACACGAACGGGGCCGGGGACGTATTCCATGGCGCTTATGTTTTTTCTTACCTCAGCAATCCCGGCAAAAGCTGGCACGAACATTTCGACTTCGCGCGGGCCGCATCGACCTACAAGATACAGCGTCTGGGCAACGAGGCTGGATTGCCGACGCTTGCCGATATCGAGGCTATCCGGCATCAATTAGGTGAACGGGTTTAGCCCGTTCTCCCGCAAGAGGAGCGACGCCGTCCGGCAATCAGCCGACGGCCTGCGTCCAGTCAGGCCAGCGCCGATTTCAAGTCGAAGCTGAGATCCTGGGCCTGTTCCGGCGCGATTGACCGGTTCATTCCGAGAATGCGCCGTCCAAATACGTGATCGGAAGCGCGATTGACGGACTCGATGCCGACAAGCTGCCCCGACCTGTAGCAAAATGCGGAAAACGATCTCAGCGTGGGATCACCGCGCACCATCACACGGTCGTAACCCGTAGTCAGGCCTGCGATCTGGAGCTTGTCGTCGCCCTGATCGCTCCAGAACCACGGCTGACCGTCATAGGTCTTTGCGTCTCCTGTGAGTCGCGCCGCGACGCAACGCGCGTGATCGGTGGCGTTCTGCACGGACTCAAGACGCAACGAGCCGCCGAAGCGTGGGCTGGCGAACAACGCGCAGTCGCCCACCGCCGAGATGCTGGGATCGCTCGTCAGCAATTGCTCATCGACGATGACGCCCGCGGCGACCGCGAGGCCGGCTGCGGCAGCAAGTTCAACATTGGGCAGGACGCCGACCCCGACCACCACGAGATCCGCTTCAACATGCCGGCCATCGCTCAGGCTCACCCCCGTGACATCCTCGCCATCGGCCTCGATGCCGGTGGCCTGTACGCCGAGATGAATTCGAATGCCGGCCGCGGTGTGGCGATCCTGAAAGTAGTCGGAGATTTCCGCGGTAACGGCCCGGGCCATGACACGTCCGCCGAGCTCGACCACATCCACCTCCAGGCCCTTGCCGCGCGCAGTAGCCGCGAACTCGAGCCCGATGAACCCCGCGCCGATCACAACGACACGCGGGCTCGAGGAGATGCGTTCCCGCAATGCTTCGCTCTCGTCCATTGTCCGCAGGTAGCGCACGTCCCGCAGGTTGGCGTTCGGAATGTCGAGCAGGCGATTGCGCGCGCCGGTCGCCAGCACCAGATGCCCGTAGTCCAGCGATGAGCCGGAGGCGAGCAGCAGCTTGCGCGCATTGCGATCGATCGAGACCGCGCGATCGCCGATCAACTCGATGTTCTGATCGCGGTAGAACTTGTCCGGCCGGAACATCAAGCTGTCGGGGCGGCCGTCACCCTTGAGATAGGCCTTGGATAAAGGCGGCCGTTGATACGGCAGATGCGCCTCGTCATTGATCAGACAGACGCGTTCACCGAAGCCGTGCTGGCGCAGCGATGCTGCAAGCTGAAAGCCGGCGTGGCCGGCGCCGACAATCAGGACTGTTCCCCGCGCCATTGCCTCAAACCGGAACGAAGCAACGGGAAAAAGACCGGCTCCCGCAGACCTGACGACAAACGAACTTGTTCATGCTCACCACATTTTCTCCACGGGGCAACACTCCCTGCCGGGTTGCTAGCATTTTGCAGGCTTGCCGGGGGATTGTCATCACTTGGCTTCTGCTATTTATATGATGGCAAGCTCCTCTCGCCCGGAGTCTTTCAATGCCGACACCCAACCAAGTTTCCAGCGCCTCCGACGATCCGGCACTGCTCAGGACCGAAGGCCCGATCGCCACAATCACGCTCAACCGTCCGAGCGCCTTCAATTCGATCGATCTTTCGATTGCCAAAAAGCTGGAGCAACTCAGCGCCGATGTCGAAGCATCCGACAGCGTGCGGGTGCTGGTGATCGAAGGCGAGGGCCGCGCGTTCTGCGCCGGTGGCGATCTGCAAACCATCGGAGCGGCAGCCGCTGCCGACAATATCGCCCCGGTGGTGGGCGAACTGCTGCAGCATTATCACGCGTTCATCACAACGCTGCGGCGGATGCCGAAGATCGTGCTGGCGAGCGTGCACGGTTCGGCTGCGGGCGCCGGTCTGTCGCTCGCCTTTGTGGCGGACCTTTGCATCGCGGCCGAGGACGCCCGCTTCACCCCGGCATATTCCAAGCTCGGCGTATCGCCCGATGGCGGGGGCACGGTCGGGCTCGCGGCGAGTGTCGGCGCCCGTCGCGCCCTGCAGATCTTTCTTGCCGAAGACAGTTTTTCGGCGGCCCAAGCCTATGATTGGGGACTGGTCGCCAAGGTCGTTCCGGCAACCGAGCTCAAATCGGCGACCGGCGAGCTGGCGCAACGGCTGGCGCAGAACGCACCGACAGGATTGGCGGCGACCAAGGCACTGATCCACCGCGCCCACATCACCCCGATCGAGCAGCAGCTCGACGCGGAGCGCGACGCCATCATCGATTGCATGCACACGGACGAATTCCGCGTCGCAGTCAAGAAGTTCACCAGCAAAAGCAAATAAGCTGGACGGCTCGGGCCGCCGACTTCTTCAGTTCGGACATATATGCCCGGTGCCCGCCGGTGACTTGAAGCAGCCTATCGATTCCGGAATCACGTGCTTCGGCGGCCATAGCACCACGCTAACCTACCCCCGCCCCTTCCCACGCATGAAATCAAAATCGCAGCCTTCATCGGCCTGCAGGATGGTCTCGTTGAACAAATGCGCGTAGCCGCGTCGGGCCCATTCCGGCGCGCTGTGCAAGTCCAGCTTCGCGCGGCGACTTTCCAATTCAGCCGGCTCGACCAACAACTCGATGCTTCGCCGGGGAACGTCAAGCCGGATCATGTCGCCGTTGTTCACCAGCGCAAGCGGGCCGCCGACCGCGGATTCCGGCGTGATGTGGAGCACGATTGTGCCGAAAGCGGTGCCGCTCATGCGCGCGTCGGAGATGCGCACCATATCCTTGACGCCTCCGCGCGCGAGCTTCTTGGGAATCGGCAGATAGCCCGCTTCGGGCATGCCCGGCGCGCCCTTCGGACCGGCGTTACGCAGCACCAGCACGTCGTCGGCGTTCACGTCGAGGTCGGGATCGTCAACCCGCAACGTCATGTCTTCTACCGATTCAAACACCACGGCGCGGCCGGTATGCTGCAGCAACTTTGGACTCGCCGCCGAATGCTTGATCACCGCGCCGCGCGGCGCGAGATTGCCATGCAGTACGGCCATCGCGCCTTCCGCCTTGATGGGATTGCCGCGAGGACGAATGGCGTCCTGCCCGGGGACGTCCTCCGCGCCGGCAACGACATCGCTCAGAGTTGCGCCTGTAATTGTTTTCGCGTCGAGATCGATCAGGTCCCCTAGCTGGGCCATCAGCTTCGGCAGTCCGCCGGCATGATGGAAATGCTCCATGTAGTGCTCGCCTGATGGTTTCAAATCGATCAGGACCGGCACCTCGCGGCCGAGCTTGTCGAACGCTTCGAGATCGATCCTGTGCTGCGTACGGTTGGCTATCGCAGTCAGATGAATGAGACCGTTGGTCGAGCCCCCGATCGCCTGCAGTACCACTTGGGCATTCCTGAAGGCCGCTTCTGTCAGCAATTCGCTCGGCTTTGGTCCCTTGGCTTTGGCCATCGCGGCCGCGACCTTGCCGCTGGCTTCCGCCGAGCGAAACCGCTCGGCATGCGGCGCGGGAATGGTCGCGCTCATTGGCAGGGACAGGCCAAGCGCTTCGCTGATGCAGGCCATGGTGCTTGCCGTTCCCATCACCATGCAGGTGCCGACGGAAGGCGCGAGCCTGCCGTTCACTGATTCAATCTCGACATCGTCGATCTCACCCGCCCGATACTTCGCCCACAGCCGACGGCAATCGGTGCAGGCCCCCAACACCTCACCCTTGTGATGCCCGACCACCATGGGGCCCACGGGAATCACCACCGTCGGCAAATCGGCGCTCACCGCGGCCATGATCTGCGCGGGCAAGGTCTTGTCGCAACCACCGATCACGACCACGGCATCCATCGGCTGCGCGCGGATCATCTCCTCGGTGTCCATCGCCATCAGGTTGCGAAGATACATCGAGGTCGGAAACGCAAAGCTTTCCGCTACCGAGATGGTGGGGAACACCATCGGCATCCCGCCGCTCAGCATCACGCCGCGCTTCACCGCTTCGATGATCTGCGGCACGTTGCCGTGGCACGGATTGTAGTCGCTGTAGGTATTGGTGATGCCGACGATAGGCCGGTTCAGGGCGTCGTCGGAATAACCCATTGCCTTGATGAACGCCTTACGCAGGAACAGCGAAAACCCCGCATCGCCATAACTCGTGAGTCCCTTGCGGAGTCCGTCTGCCATGTTGCTTTTTCCAGTCGTCCCACACCGCCAGTTATGAAGCGCACCGAATTATTGTCAATCTTCGATGTATAAGCGACAAGCTTGCAACGGATTTATGAGGTTCGCAGATGCTGACGCGCCAGGCAGCGCTGATCATCAAGACCCCCGCGACCGCGGAACTGATCGAACACCTCATCGGGCTGCAACGCGGATACTGCGCCAAAGCCGAGGCGCAGGATCTACGCGGCATCCATGAAGCCAACGATGCTTTCCACCTCGCCCTGTTTTCCGCCAACGGCAATCCCTATCTGGTGCGTTCGCTGCAGGACTACATGAACCTGACCTTGCCCATGCGCGCCAAGAACCTTGCTGACAAGCAAGGTCTGTCGCTGTCTCGGCGCCAGCATGACATCATGATCGAGCTGCTGCCTGGACGCGATAACTGGGCGTTGGCGCAGCTCTGCGTCGAGCACACATGCAGTACAGCAAATCGGACTATCTCGGCCGGGTCGGCCGACCGGAGCCAGTCGTTACCGCCAATCGATGATCTTGCTCGCGTCGCCGTCAAACTCCATGCCGCAGAACGAGCCGCCCTGGTAGAAATCGCTAACGCGATCGGGCGGAAGCTTGGCCTGCGCGGCAAGCGCGTGATCGCGAAAATCCTCGGCGCGACCGGTAGGACGGTATCCAAGGTCGTAGGCGCGGTGGTTGTCCCACCACGCACGCTCGTTGTAGGACGCGCCGTAAAGAATCTCGAAGTGGATGCCGGGATGATCTAGCCCGATCCGGCAGAGCTGAACCAGGTCTTCCGGTTTGAGCCAGATCGAAAGCCGGCGGTGATCAATCGGCCGGTCCCCGAAGTTGCCGATGCGGAGGCAGGTAACCTTCAGCCCATGCTTGTCCGCATAGAGCGCACCAAGCGCTTCGCCGAAAACCTTGCTCACTCCGTATCTGCTGTCGGGCCGCGCGGTCACGTCGGTCCCGATCCGCTGATGCCGGGGATAGAAGCCGACCGCGTGGTTCGACGACGCAAAGACAATGCGTTTCACGCCTTGTTTCCGCGCGGCTTCGAAGAGGTTGTAGCAGCCGATAATGTTCGACTGCAGGATGCTGTCCCACGGGCCTTCCACCGAATAGCCGCCGAAATGCAGGATGCCATCGACGCCTTCGCAGATCGCCTCGACCTGCGCCAGGTTGGAAAGCTCGGCTGGCTTGAACTTCTCGTCGGTGCCTAGGCTCGCAGGTGCTTTGACGTCGCTCAACAGCATGTCGGGATAAAACGGCGGCAAAAGCTTGCGCAGGCTTGTGCCAATTTCTCCGGATGCGCCAGTCACCAATATACGTCCCATTTCTTTCCTCGTTCTGCCGTCGATTTGCGGTCATTGACCGTGAATGATAGCAAACCAAACCGCGAGGAAAACGCAACAGCAACGAGAACCGCAAAATGTCCGAGGCATCATCCCATTCGACCGGCTGGCGGCCGGCGACGTATTATCCCGATCCCGCTATTTATGCGCTCGATTCGCGGTTTGAAAAATACTGGCTGAAACTTTCGGCGGTGGAGCGGCTCACGACGGGATTGCGCTGGGCGGAAGGGCCGGTCTGGTTCGGCGACGGTCGTTATCTGTTGTGCAGCGATATTCCGAACAACCGCATCATCAAATGGGAAGAGGAAACGGGTGCGGTCAGCATTTATCGCAAGCCGTCCAATTTCGGCAACGGCCACACCCGCGATCGTCAGGGACGCCTCATTACCTGCGAGCATGGCGGACGTCGCGTCACGCGCACGGAATACGACGGCTCTATTACGGTGCTGATGGACTCCTTCGAGGGCAAACGGCTGAACTCGCCAAACGACGTGATCGTAAAATCCGACGGCTCGATCTGGTTCACCGACCCGGTGTTTGGGCTACTCGGCAATTACGAGGGCTACAAGGCCGAGCCCGAGATCGATCCGAACGTTTACCGGATCGATGGCAAGTCCGGAAAGGCGAGCATCGTCGCCGAGGGCGTGCTTGGGCCAAATGGCCTGTGTTTTTCGCCCGACGAAAAGATTCTGTACGTCGTGGAGTCCCGCGGCGTGCCGAACCGCAAGATTCTGGCCTACGACGTCTCTGCCGGAGGCGACAAGATTTCGAACAAGCGGGTGTTCATCGACGCCGGCCCCGGCACGCCAGACGGGATGCGCTGTGACATCGATGGCAATCTTTGGTGCGGCTGGGGCATGGGAGATCCCGAACTCGACGGCGTGGTGGTCTATGCGCCCGACGGCGTGTTGATCGGCCGCATCGCGCTGCCCGAGCGCTGCGCCAACGTTTGCTTCGGCGGACTAAAGCGCAACCGGCTTTTCATGGCCGCGAGCCAATCGATCTATGCGCTCTACGTAAACACTCAGGGAGCATTGGGCGGATAAGATTCGCGTTTACTCAAGCTTCCAAGACACAAAAGCGCCGGAGCAGGACGAACCCGCTCCGGCGCTTTGCGTTAGCTCACGGCAATGTTACGCGGCGTTGTAGCCGGCGACCGCCTTGACCTCGAGATATTCCTCCAGGCCGTACTTGCCCCATTCGCGTCCGTTGCCGGATTGCTTGTAGCCGCCGAATGGCGCGGTGCGATCGTTGGGAACGCCCTGGAGGTTGACGTTGCCGGCGCGGATTTGGCGGCCGACCTTGCGGGCGCGCTCGACCGAACCGGCCGAGACATAACCCGCGAGACCGTACGGCGTGTCGTTGGCGATCTTCACCGCCTCTGCTTCGTCCTTGGCACCCAGGATGGTGAGCACCGGCCCGAAGATTTCCTCGCGCGCAATCGTCATGTCGTTGGTGACGTCCGCGAAGATGGTCGGGCGCACATAGAAGCCCTTGTTGACGCCTTCGGGCAGGCCGGGGCCGCCCGCAACCAGGGTCGCGCCTTCTTCGATCCCCTTCTGGATCAATTTCTGGATCTTGTCCCACTGGATGCGTGACACGACCGGGCCGATCGTGGTGCCCTCGCCTCGGGGATCGCCGGCCTTGGTCTTCTCGGCAACTCCCTTGGCGATCGCTGCCACTTCCTTCATCTTGGAGAGCGGCACGATCATCCGCGATGGCGCGTTGCACGACTGTCCGGAATTATTGAACATGTGCATCACGCCGCCGGTGACCGCCTTGGTGAGGTCGGCGCCTTCGAGAATGACGTTCGGCGACTTGCCGCCCAGCTCCTGGCTGACGCGCTTGACGGTGTTGGCCGCGCGCTTGGCGACATCGATGCCGGCGCGGGTCGAGCCGGTGAACGAGATCATGTCGATATCGGGATGCTCGGCCATCGCGGCGCCGACTTCAGGGCCGAGGCCGTTGACGAGGTTGAACACGCCCTTCGGCACGCCGGCTTCATGGAGGATTTCCGCGAAGATCAGCGCCGAGGTCGGGGTGAACTCCGACGGCTTCAGGATCATGGTACAGCCGGCGGCGAGCGCGGGC
>JBJMTO010000116.1:0-8178 GCA_045811665.1 Bradyrhizobium sp. | reverse complement strand
CGGCGAATATGCTGCACCCGTTACGGGCTTCGATCTACGCGTTCAAAACCGATTTCGTGATTGCAAGCTGGATTGCGCGGCTAAGGCCGGACGAACTGGATGCGGCGCGTGCGGAACTCGCCCGCGCTGGATTTGCTAACCCGACGATACGCCGGTACGACGATCAGCCGTTGGACGCGCGCTCGCTTGACCACCCCGTCGAGGTCTTGATGGATGTCGAACCGCGCAACGCGGACACCATGTCGTTTCCCGGCCGCGTGCTCGACGAACAGCCGATCCTGGGACCGATGCTGGCGCGGGCCATGGCCGACGGCAAGCCGATAGCGTCGGATCCGATACCGCTGCTCCGTCCCGATGGCCAGCCCGGGGTTGTGCTGGCGGCGCCCGTTCTTCAGGAGGGCCGGACTGAGCCTGCCGGCTTCGTTGCCTTTTCGTATGATCTTGGCTCACTGATGCTGACCAACGACGACCTCTCCCTGTTCTCGGTGGTGTTGAAGGATCCCGGTACTCCCAGCACCGAACTCATCGCCGACCACCAGGGCCGGATCACAACCAGAACGGAGTCGCGGCAAGGGAGTTCGCCGTACACGACCCGAAAGGTGACGTTCGGAGGCCGCGATTGGTCGCTCGGCTACTACGCCAAGACCAACACCATGAAGCGCGCCGAACAGACCGCCGCCATCGTTGCGGCCATCGGGCTTGCGCTGACCGGCATTGTCTGCGGGCTGTTCGGTTACGTCGGCTACAACAACCTGCGCCTCAGCCGTGAAATCCAGGTGCGGATCGGCTTTGAACGCCGGCTCACGGCGGTGATCGATGAACTCAATCATCGGGTCAAGAACATCCTTGCCGTGATCCAGTCGATCGTGACCCGCACGCTGCGCCATGGCTCGGACATTGATGTCGCCCGCGAGCTCTTGATCGGCCGCATCCATGCAATGTCCAACGTGGTCTCGCTGCTGAGCGAAAGCCAGTGGCAGGGCGTGCAATTGAAGGGGCTTTTCGAGGCGCGCGCCATCCCCCACTCCGAACGAATCGCCGTCAGCGGTCCAGACATCGCCGTCAGCGCTCGGGCAGCGCAAAGTCTTTCGCTGTTGTTTTTTGAGTTGGCGTCGCATTCGGACGAAGGGCTTTCGCTTGTCGGCAAGCACCCGCATATCGTCGCGAAGTGGGAAGTGACCGGGGAAGAGCCCGCAACCGTTTTTCATTTTCGCTGGGAGGAATTCAACACCAGCGAGGCAACGCGCCGTCCGGATACCGACTTCGGCTTGATCTTGCTTGATCGAGTCGCGCCCGAGGCGCTGGGCGGCGTATCGAAGCGATATTTCACCGACGTCAGCTACGTCTACGAACTCACCGCACCGATGGAAACGGTCATCGACATGACCGAGCGCGACCGGACTGAAAAATTTTCGGCTCCGCCGCGGCAACGTCGTTAGTGGCCATTCGACACGCTTTCGCTCGCGCAGGTGTGTTGTGCGGAAGGAAGTAAGCGAACAACGCCAGGCGAGCCGGTCTAGCCGCCGCTGCCGCCGATCACAGCGCGCACCGTCTCGTCGGGACCGAAATCCTCGGTGCCCTCGACATAAAGCAGGGCGCTCAGCTTCGATCTCGCTCGGTTGACGCGGCTCTTGATCGTCCCTACGGCGCAACCGCAGATCGCGGCGGCATCTTCATAGGAGAAGCCGGAAGCCCCGACCAGGATCAACGCTTCCCGCTGATCCTGCGGAAGCTTGTCGAGCGCGGCGCGGAATTCCTCGAATTCAAGATGCGCGTTTTGCGCCGGCTGGGTTTTCAGCGTCTTGGCGTAGCTGCCTTCGGCATCTTCCACCTCGCGCCGCCGCTTACGGTAATCCGAGCGGAAAAGGTTACGGAGAATCGTGAACAGCCAGGCGGGGAGGTTAGAGCCGGGCTGGAACGAATCGATGTTGGCTAGCGCTCGCAGCAGCGTCTCCTGCACGAGATCGTCGGCGCGATCGCCGTTGCCGCTGAGCGAGATCGCGAACGCGCGCAGGCTGGGCACTGAAGCAAGAATATCGTCGCGAAGAGAATCTGTGAGAGGCATCAGCTCCTCCCGTCTTCTGGCTCGCCCGTGTTTCCCACTTGGGGATCGGGGTCGGGGACATCAAGCTTACGGATCAGTTCGGCAAACCGGTCGGGCACCCCCTGACGTACAACATCGTCGTACATGGCCCGAAGCTGGTGGCCGATTCTCGATTGAATTTCGGCGTTGAGGCCGCCCTGCTTGCCTGGGCCGGCAGCCTTGCTGGCCTGAGACTTTACTTCTTTCATGACCTGTTCCACGCTTCCCCGAGAGTTAACTCCCTGTGGCTTCAATAATTTTATGCTTCGTACAAGGCCTTTCGCAGGGCTAATTCGAACTCCGCCTAATAGTTCCGGCATGCTGGGGAACTTTTATGGGACTAAGGCGTAAACAGCTTGATCCAAGGGGGACCGGGTCACCCCGCAGGGATGCTTGGCCCAGAGAACAATGGAGTGGGGATGTCCCGATCACAGCTTGTTGCTGAACATTTACCCTTGCTGCGGCGCTATGCCCGTGCCTTGACCGGAAGCCAGGCCTCGGGCGACGCCTATGTGGGCGCCATGCTGGAGGCCCTGCTTCAAGACCCCTCGCTGCTCGACGAGCAGCACGGACCGCGCGCCGGGCTGTTCAAGCTATTCACCCAGATATGGAATTCGGTCGCCATCAATGAAGATGCGGATGTAACCACGCTTCCACTTCCCTCCGAGCGGCGGCTGTCGAATATAACTCCGCTGCCGCGCCAGGCGTTCCTGCTGTTGTCGCTGGAAGGCTTTTCGGAGGAAGAAGTCGCCTTCATTCTCGGTACCGACGTGGCCGAGACCCGGCAGCTTGCAGACGCGGCCGGTCGCGAGATGGCGGCGGAGATTGCGACCGACGTCCTCATCATCGAGGACGAGACATTCATTGCGATGGACCTCGAAAGCCTCGTAAAGAACCTGGGTCACAACGTGATCGGCGTGGCGCGAACCCATTCCGATGCGGTGGCGCTGGCGAAAAACAGGAAGCCCGGGCTGATCCTGGCCGACATCCAGCTGGCAGACGGCAGCTCCGGCCTCGATGCCGTCAACGAACTGTTGCGCGTGTTCGAGGTGCCGGTGGTGTTCATAACCGCCTATCCGGAGCGCTTCCTGACGGGCGAGCGCCCCGAGCCGGCGTTCCTGATTTCAAAGCCCTTCCAGCCCGCAATGGTCTCGGCGGTAGCCAGCCAGGCGCTGTTCTTCCAGCGTAATTCCCGCAACCGGACGCCGCGGGTGGCGTGATCGACCTGGGAACTGCTGTTCGGAGACAAAAAATCCGGCGCGCCTGATGCGGGCGCCGGATTTTTTTCCGACGTCTGACTGCGGCTCGCCCGGATAAAAGTAAGGCGCGACTGGCATCACCACAGTCGCGCCCTACATCGCCGGTCAATGGGGCAGGGGGGATAACCGGCTGCCAGAATGACTCCAATGTCCCGTGACTCGTTCCAGGCTGCTCAAAAATATTTTGCACACAGTTAAGTGATGCCTCACGCTCCGAACCGAGCTAGTTCCCTCGCGTTGTGCTCCCGATGGCCATGGGGCGAGGGACCACGATCATGTCGCAGGCTTTGCGGGGACTTTACGGAGTGGTCGCGGTCGCGCTGATGCTGGGCGCCCTGCCGGTCGCCGCCGGTCGCGATGTTCCTGGAGGCACGCAGTTGCTTTTGGGTGCGCCGCCTTCGGGGATTAACCGCGAAGCCAAGGCCGATCGTTTCCCGCGCGTGATGCGACCTGACGCTGCAACTCAGACGATTTCGCTGCAGGTGTCTGGTCTGGCCGATACCTCGGTCGTGATCCGCATGCCCGCCGCCGCTGCCAGCCGCAATGGCTCTTCCGCGCCGTCATCGATCAGGTCCGGCAGTGGCAAGCCCACGGTCGCCTGCGAACCTGTCGTCAGCGTCTTGACTGAAGTCGCCAAGCTGCTTCAGCCCGGGCGTTGCGTGACCTGAACGAACGGCCGAAGCGGATCACCAAACGAGCCTTATTCGTCGGACTTCTTGCCGCCGATCGTTTTCAGTTTGGCGAACACGGCGTCCACGTTGAGATCGTCGCGCTGCTTTTCGGTCGGCTCGAATTCCGGCTCCTTGCGCGTGGTCTCCGAGGCCGGCAGCAGGGTCGCGCCGCCGTAGGCAGCGTCGGCCGGCTTTTCCTTGGCCGCGCGCTGCACCTCGAAATCGAGTTCGATCTGCGAACACAGCCCGAGCGTCACCGGGTCCATCGGGGTCAAGGTGGAGGCGTTCCAGTGAGTGCGGTCGCGCACGCTGGCGATGGTGGTCTTGGTGGTACCCACCAGCCGCATGATCTGCGCGTCTTTCAATTCCGGGTGATTGCGCACCAGCCACAGGATCGCGCTCGGCCGCTCGTGGCGGCGTGAAACCGGCGTGTAACGCGGGCCTTTCTTCTTGGCCTGGGTGGGCAGGGTCACTTTGCTTTCGCCGAGCTTGAGGCGGTAGTTCGGGTCCTTTTCGCCTTTTTCGATCTCGTCGCGGGTGAGCTGGCCGGTCGAAATCGGGTCCATGCCCTTGATGCCCTGGGCCGCGTCACCGTCGGCAATCGCGCGGACCTCCAGCGGGTGCATTTTGGTGAAGTCGGCGACCTGGTCGAACGTCAGCGCGGTGTTGTCGACCAGCCACACGGCAGTCGCCTTTGGCATCAGCGGTGCATTGCTCATGGCAAATCTCCTTTGCGCTTCGCCCACCCCTTGGGGGGCGAAGCCGTGGTCATCAGCGATGACGGGGAATTACGCACTATATAAGCCGTCCGAGGCATGCCGCGCAATGGTTAGCTGATCGGCCTTGACAGCGCCTGAAAGCAGTCCCAAGTGCTTAGCGGAATTGACCGTTCCCCGCCCGGCGGCGAGAGGTGATTCGGTCCGAGATCGCTCCTATGCAGGCCAAACCACCCCTGAAGATCGTGCTTTGCTCTCCGCGTGGCTTCTGTGCCGGCGTGGTGCGGGCGATCGACACCGTCGAGCGGGCGTTAACGATATACGGCGCCCCGGTCTACGTCCGCCACGAGATCGTCCATAACCGTTATGTCGTGGATAGCCTGAAGACCAAGGGCGCGATTTTCGTCGAGGAACTCGCCGAGATCCCGGACAACACCAACGCGCCGGTCGTATTTTCGGCGCACGGCGTCCCCAAGTCGGTTCCGGCCGATGCCCGCGCGCGCAATTTCTTTTCGCTCGACGCCACCTGCCCGCTGGTCACCAAAGTGCATCGGGAGGCGGCGATCCATTTCAAGCGCGGCCGGGAAATCCTGCTGATCGGGCATTCCCACCACCCCGAAGTGGTGGGAACCCTTGGGCAACTGCCGGCGGGAGCAGTGACGCTGATCGAGACTGCGCATGATGCGGCGACCTTCACGCCAAAGAATCCCGACAATCTCGCATTCGTCACCCAGACCACGTTGTCGATCGACGACACCGCGGAGATCGTGGCGATGTTGAAGGAGCGGTTCCCCAACATCTCCGGCCCCCACAAGGAAGACATCTGCTACGCCACCACCAACCGTCAGCTCGCGGTGAAGAAGGTAGCGCCCGTGGTCGACGCCTTGATCGTGGTCGGCGCTCCGAACTCTTCGAATTCACAGCGCCTGCGCGAAGTCGCCGAGCGCGAGGGCTGCCCGGTCTCGGTGCTGGCGCAGCGCGCCAGCGATCTCGACTGGTCGCGGTTCGAAGGCATCAGGAGCCTCGGCATCACCGCGGGCGCGTCCGCGCCGGAAGTGATCGTCGAGGAAATCATGGGCGCCTTCGCCGAGCGGTTCGAATTGCATGTGGAGACGGTGTCGGCCGCGGAGGAGAACGAGTTCTTCCCGCTGCCGCGTTCGCTGCGGCCCGACGCGGCGTAGCCTCCGATGGCGGTTTATACCGACGTCGCCGCCGATGATCTCGCGGAGTTTCTCAAAGGCTACGATATCGGCGAGCTGATGTCCTACAAGGGCATCGCCGAAGGCGTCGAGAATTCCAACTTCCTGATGCACACCAGCAAGGGCGCCTACATCCTCACGCTGTACGAAAAGCGCGTGGCGATGGATGACATCCCTTATTTCCTGTCGCTGATGGCGCATCTGGCCGAGCGCGGCGTGCATTGCCCGCAGCCGGCGAAAAATCGCCAGGGCGCGGTCTACAGCCATCTGGCCGGGCGGCCGGCGGCGATCATCAATTTCCTCGAAGGCATGTGGCCGCGGCGGCCCAACGTGGCGCATTGCGGCGGGGTTGGCGAGGCGCTGGCCAGGATGCATCTGGCAGGCCGCGACTTTCCACTCGTGCGCGACAACCCGCTCTCGGTGTCGGGCTGGCGGCCGCTGTTTGCGCGCGCCGCCGACCGCGCCGACAGCGTGCAGGCGGGGCTGCGCGATTTCATCGCGCGCGAACTCGACCATCTCGAGGCACGGTGGCCGAATGGTTTGCCTGAAGGTGTGATCCACGCCGATCTCTTTCCGGACAATGTGTTCTTTCTCGGCGACAAGCTGTCGGGTCTGATCGATTTCCCGTTTTCCTGCAACGACGCTCTCGCTTACGACGTTGCGATCTGCCTCAACGCCTGGTGCTTTGAGCCCGATCATTCCTTCAACGTCACCAAGGCGCGTGCGCTGCTCAATGCGTATGGCCGGACACGGCCGCTCTCGGCCGCCGAACAGGACGCGCTGCCGCTGCTGGCGCGTGGCGCTGCGCTGCGCTTCCTGCTGACGCGGCTGGTCGATTTCCTCAACGTGCCGCCGGGCGCGCTGGTCAAGCCGAAAGATCCGCTGGAATATGTCCGCAAGCTGCGCTTCCAGCAGAGTGTCGCGGGGATCAGCGACTACGGCGTCACGCCGGCAGGATGCGCTGCTTGAGCGAAAAGCCGCATGTGACTGTTTTCACCGATGGCGCCTGTTCCGGAAATCCCGGTCCCGGCGGCTGGGGTGCGATCCTGCGCTTCGGCGAGGTCGAGAAGGAATTGAAGGGCGGCGAGGCACACACCACCAACAACCGCATGGAATTGATGGCGGCGATCTCGGCACTTGAGGCGCTGAAAAAATCCTGCGTCGTCGACCTCACCACCGACAGCCAGTATGTGCGCCTGGGCATCACCGGCTGGATCCACGGCTGGAAGAAGAACGGCTGGCGTACATCAGACAAGAAGCCGGTGAAGAACGCCGAACTGTGGCAGCGCCTCGATGCTGCGCTGAAGCCGCATGAGGTGCGCTGGCACTGGATCAAGGGCCACGCCGGCCATGACGAAAACGAGCGTGCCGATCAACTCGCCCGCGACGGCGTCGCGATGGCGAGGTTGAAGCAGAAGGTCGGCGGTTAGATCGCAGGATGCTGCGATAGGCAGCAGCCCTCGTCACCCACCTTGTGCGCAATTGCGCACCGGGGCGGGTGATCCAGTGCTGCAGAGACGATTTTGATAGCCGACAGGCCGCCCTGGGTCGCCCGGTCAAGCCGGGCGAGATGACAGTTGTATTTGCGGCTACACCATCAATCCGTCATTGCGAGGCGCGCTTGCGACGAAGCGATCCATCTATCCGTTATGCCGCACTATGGATTGCTTCGCTTCGCTCGCAATGACGCCGTGCCTTACAGCTGCCCCAGCAGCGTATCGCCGCCGGAAACTTCGACCTTGCCGGGCGCGGCCTCGAGGTTGAGCTTCTTGACCACGCCGTCTTCCACCAGCATCGAATAGCGCTTGGAGCGGATGCCGAGGCCGTTGCCGGAGGCGTCGAGCTCCATGCCGATCGCCTTGGTGAAGTCCGCATTGCCGTCGGCGAGGAAGGTGGCTTCGTCGCGCTGGTCGGTGTCGCGCTTCCAGGCATTCATCACAAACGCGTCGTTGACGGAGACGATCGCGATGGTGTTCACGCCCTTGTCCTTGATGGCATAGGCGTTGAGGAAGATGCTGGGCAGATGCATCTTGTGGCAGGTGCCGGTATAGGCGCCGGGCACCGCGAACAGCGCCACCTTCTTGCCCTTGAAAATATCGTCGGTGGTTTTCACCTGCGGGCCTTCGGCCGTCATCACGCGAAACTTGGCTTCCGGCAGTTTTTCGCCAACCTGGATCGTCATCGTCAATTCTCCCTCAATGAGCGCATGTGTCTTAAACCCTGCGGATGGCGGGCACAATATTGTGTGCC
>JBJMTO010000115.1:0-4772 GCA_045811665.1 Bradyrhizobium sp. | reverse complement strand
GTCAATGGACGGCGAGCAATCCGGCGGCAGGGCAATGCAACGTCACCTCGCTGCTGATTTACGAGCTCTTCGGCGGCGATCTGCTGAAGACGCCGCTGCCGGCGGGCGACCATTTTTACAATCGCATCGGTGGCCGGCGGTACGATTTCACGGCGAGCCAGTTCTATCAGCCGATTGCTTACAGGGATTTACCTGCAAGCCGTGCCGATGCGGAATTGGGAGCGACAAGCGATGAACTGGCCGAACTCAGGGGCGCTTTTCACGAGCATCGTACGAAGTAAAGCCAAGGGGCGCCAATCGCAGACCGGTGACAGGAGTGGGCGCGGAAAATTAGCGGAACATCAATTCGCAAGACGGTCTTTGCTCATTCGCAGGATGACCACCACGCCCTCGTCCGACCAGTCAAAACTTATAGCCCCGCCAAGCTGGGCGGCCATACTTCGGTGCACCAACTGGCTTCCGAAGCCTTCGAGCTTTGTTGGAGCGACAACGGGAGGACCACCCCGCTCCGTCCACTTGACCACGACCTCGTCCTCGTCCTCGTGGGCGTTGCACGATACGTCCAGGGTGCCACTTGACAGCGACAGCGCGCCGTATTCGCAGAGTTGGTGGCCAACTCATGCATCACAAGGGCGAGCGCTGTGCTGGAAGCCTCTCCCACGTTCATCTTGGGGACCGAGACGCGAATACGAACGCTGGCTCCCTTCTCGTCGTACGGCGCAAGCAGAACAGAGATGAGGTCGCCAAGAAGCGTCCCTTCTCTATTTCGTCCTGGTACCGGGCGCACAAGATCCTGAGCACGTCCAAGAGCGATCAGGCGGCTGGTCAGCTCCTGGGCCATATCTTCTTTTGATGCTGCCGAGCGTGAGCTCATTTGAGTGAGCGCCGTTGCGACGGTGAGAAGGTTTTTCAGGCGGTGGCTCATCTCGCCCGCCAGTAGCTCGTTGGCTTCCTCAGCTTGCTTGCGTTGGGTTACATCAAGGAAAATACCGAACATGGTTCGATCCGCGATGTCGGCATCGTCGCCCTGGCCCCGAGCGGAAATCCAACGGATATCGCTTCCGGTGAGAATACGAAAATCGATCTCGTAAGAGCCGACGACTGCGCGAGTAGCCGCAAATGCCGATCTGACCCTCTCGAGATCGGCTGGGTGGATGTTTTTGGACAGTATCTCGAACGTAATTTTCTGCTCGCCCTTGGGCACCTCCCAAAGGTCGTACGCGGGCTCATCCATGGTGATGGCGTCGGTATCAACGTTCCAGGACCATAGAGCGACACCGGCGGCACGAGTGGCAGCCCGGAGGTGCTTTTCGTGCCACAAGGGCATCGTCACCTGGCTCGGAAACATTGCGCTTTGCTTTCCTGCTTATCCGGCCAAATCGGCACCTCTGCCGACCGGTGATCGACAGTTACCATACCCGGTCGAAAAGGTCTCGGTGCGATCGAAAGGGCGGGTTGCGGGTTGAAGTGTGCCCCAAGCCCGAGTTGGCCCAGAAGCGATCCTCGGACACGAGCCATGAGGTTCGCCGACGGCCATTAGCGGCGTTGTTCGTCAGCGATTACGATTTGCTTCGTGAACCTTCATACTGAAATGTTGAGGTGGTCTCGATTTTGAGGACATCTGCGAACTGACGCCGGAGCATCGCGGCTCTTAGAGTGCCCGGCGTCTTCTTCGGAAACTCAGTGCAACCGCTTTCTCGCCAACCATCTGTCCGTCACGCGCTGGAAGTCTCTCCGGGCTGTTGTACGCCCGGGCCTTCTCTTCCATGAGTCAACACGGCTTCGGCAGCAGCTTCGTCGATGGCCGCCATCACGTCAGCGGTTGCGGAATGATGGATCATGTGTCCCGCTCCGTCGATCCGGTGCAATTTGCTCTGCTTGATCTCGCCATGCAGCCTGACCGACTGCTTGATATCGATCATACGGTCGCCCTGGCCCGCGATAATGATCGTCGGCATCTTGAGTTCACCGTAAGCTTTCGAGCCTGAGAATGCGGCGGGGACCAACATCGTCGCTTCGGCCGCCGCGGCCCGCATCTGTGATGGACGGAGCGCCATTTCTTTCGGAAAGCCCGCGAACTTGGCCGAGACCGGCCGTGGGCCAAACAGCTTGCGCAACATCGCGGGCCACATCATCCGACCGGCTAACGGCGAAATCGTGGAGCTGATGACGTCGCCGACCAGTGGTAGGGCGGATAGCAGCGAGGTGGCGCTGTCCGGGCGGGGCGTCGGGAAATAATAGCCCGAGGCCAGCACGAGAGCCTGTACCAACGAAGGATGTCTTGTCGCCAGCGCAGCCGCAACAGACGCTCCCCAGGAATGGCCAAGGACGATCGCTTGAGAGACGCCCAGCTCATCGAGCGCCTTCTTGAACAGGTCCGCCTGGGCATCCGGGGTCCAGACGACGTGCCTCGGCCGCGAGCTATGCCCAAAACCGGGGCGATCGAACACCACGACCCTGTAGTTCTCGGCTGCGAGATCGATCAATCCACTGGAGTCGAAATCCTGGACCATGCTGCCATTGCCGTGAAACAAAACCAGCGGCTTGCCCCTGCCACGTTCCAGATAGTGCAGGCGGACGCCATCGACATCGATGAACCGCCCCTGCGGAGGATTATCGCGTTGCGCTTTGTTCGCGAGCCGCCGGTTTATGATTGCGGTCGCCGCAATGAAGGTACCTGCGGCAGCAAACGCGGCGGCCCCCGGATGTCGCGTGATGGCGGTCAGGCAGTCGGATAAAAGGGAGCTGGAACGTGTTCGTCGTGCAAGGCGCATGTGCATTACCTTAGGTGGTGGTCTGCACGACGCCCCATCAAATGAGAAATGTTGCAGCTGAGTTGAACGGTTCGCCGGGGCGTTCGTTCCTTGGCAGGGTCGGTGCGACGCCGGCGGCAGGGCCCAAAGTGGCAAACTGCCGCGCCATCCGCGACCTCATCCGCACGTGCCTGATTGGCTTACAGGAACCTGACGAAAGGGAGCGGCCGGCCCGGCCTGTTGCTTTTTCGCTGGCCGAGATGCCCCGATCGTGGAAAACAGCGAAGATGCGGCGCAAGCCGTGCGGTGATACCGGAACATCCCGCGGGACAATGCGATGCGCCTTCTGATCGTCGAGGACAATGCCGAGCTGTCGCGGCTCGTTGCCGGCGGGCTGTCAGCCGCCGGCTATGAGAGCGACATCGTCGGTAGCGCGGCCGAGGCGCGCGAGGCGGTCAGCAGCGTCAGCTATGCCGCGATGATCCTCGACCTCGGCCTGCCCGACGGCGATGGCCTGTCGGTGCTGCGCGAGTTGCGCCGGCAGATGGAGCCATTGCCGGTGCTGGTGCTGACCGCGCGCGGCGGCTTGCAGGACCGCGTCAGCGGCCTGCGCAGCGGCGCCGACGACTATCTCGCAAAACCGTTCGCGATGGAGGAGCTGGTGGCGCGGCTGGAGGCGATCCTGCGCCGCCCCGGCCAGTTGCTCGGCCGCTCGCTGCGCCTTGCCAACCTCGTCTATGACACCGAAAGCCGCCAGATCTTCGTCGACGACCAGCCGCGCATCATCTCCGCGCGCGAGGCCTCGGTGCTCGAGATCCTGCTGCGCCGGCAGGGGCGGGTGGTACCGAAGAAGAACGTCGAGGACCACATCTTCGGCCTCGACGGCGAGGTCGCCTCCAACGCGGTCGAGGTCTATGTCTCGCGGTTACGCAAGCAACTCAACGAGCACGGCGCCAAGGTCGTGATCCACACCATCCGTGGCGTCGGCTATCTCATGGCCGAGGAGAAATAGCGTGGCCCCGATCGGACCTCACGCCGGATTCCGCGCCGGGATCCATGCGAGGTCGCCGACATTCAAATCGCTGATCTGGCGCATCGTGTTCCTGCACATCGTGGCGGTCGCGGTGGTCGCGATCTTCCTGCCGCTGGTGCTGTTCTGGCTGCTCAATTCCGAGATCGACCAGCTGCATCGCGATGCCATGCGCGCGCAGGCCGAGGTGTTGGCCGAGCGCATCGTCGCCCAGCCCGACGGCCTGTTGACGTTCAACCTGCCGGACAGTCTCAAGGGCCTTTATTCGGAAGCCTATGGCCGCTACCAGTACGACATTCGCGATGCCGAAGGACATCTGCTGTTCTCGTCGCGGCGCAGGACCGGCACTGCCACGGCCGCGCCACCGCCGCTCTCCGAGACGATTTCCGGCGCCGGCGTCACGCGCACCATCGAAGGCAAGGTAATACGTATTCGCGTCGCGGAGGACCTCGCGCACCGCGACGTCATCATCGACGACATCGTGTCGAACTTCTTCCGGCGGGTCGGGTGGATCACCATTCCAATTCTTCTGATCCTGCTCGGCATCGACATCATCATCTTTCGCCGCGCTGTCGCGCCGCTGTGGAAGGCCTCCGAGGAGGCAAGCAATATCGGCCCGGCGCGCACCGACATCCGCCTGCCGACGGAGCAGATTCCGCGCGAGATCATGCCGCTCGTCACCGCCGTCAACCAGGCGCTCGACCGCCTTGAGGACGGCTTTCGGGTGCAGCGGCAGTTCACCGCCGACGCCGCGCACCAATTGCGCACGCCCCTCGCGATCCTGCGCACGCGGATCGAGACGCTCGGCGACGGCGCTGCAAGGCAGGCGCTGCATGCCGACATCGAGGGCATGAGCCGCATCGTCGCGCAATTGCTGGAGATCGCCGAACTGGACACGCTGGTGCTCGATCCCGGCGAGACCGCGGATTTGCGCGCGGTCTGCGCCGAGGTGGTCGGTTCGATCGCGCCGCTCGCGATCGCGCAGCACA
>JBJMTO010000114.1:0-3101 GCA_045811665.1 Bradyrhizobium sp. | reverse complement strand
TTCCATCGACCTTCGCCGCAAATCCGCCGAGGGAATTTCTGAACCAAAAACCACACTAGCTTCATATGCTTGCTAGTGTCCCTTTGATTCCGAAGTTCGCATCAGAAGTTACCGCAAGGGTGTGCGAACTTCGGAATCGGGACACTAGTGCTGGATCATCTTCGCCCTCCATTGGCCGCAGGACAATCCCTCACCTATACTCTCGGACCCGGGGTTCGACGGAGATGCCCATGGTCCGCTGGTTTGCAGCCTTCGCCTTCATCGTCTCCATTCTATCGATGGCTCCCGCGCCAGATTCCAACAAGGCGTTTGCGCAGGACGCCTACCCGACAAGACCTGTAAAATTTCTCGTTCCGTATCCCAGCGGTGGCACCAACGACGTGGTTGCCCGAATCGTCGGCGATAAGTTGCAGGCGAAGTGGGGCCAGCCGGTCATCATAGAGAACCGCAGCGGCGCCGGCGGCAACATCGGTGCTGCGCTGGTGGCGCAGGCGGAGCCCGATGGCTACACCCTGCTGGTCTCGTCAACGCCGCCGCTCGCCACCAACCAGAGCCTCTACAAGCAGTTGTCCTACAAGCCGGAAGAATTCGTGCCGATCACAAATCTCGGATCGGTGCCCAATCTCGTGATGGTGCGCAAAGGACTGCCGGTAAATTCCGTCAGCGAGCTGATTGCACATGCGAAGGCGAATCCTGGCAAGCTCGTGTATGGCAGCCAAGGGGCCGGCAATACTCCCCACCTTACCGCCAACATGTTCATGACGATGACCGGCACCAGCATGGTGCATGTGCCGTATCGCGGCGAGACGCTGGTCTACAACGACATGCTCGGGGAGCGCGTCGATGTCTTCTTCGGCAACATGGCGGGGGCGTTCGCTTTTTATCTTGGCGGCCAGCTCAAGGTCTTGGCGGTGACCGACAAGGCTCGCGCCGCGGCGATGCCGAATGTGCCGACCAGCGCCGAGGTCGGGCTCCCCGGCCTTGTCTCAGGCGTCTGGTACGGGATGGTCGGACCGCCCAAGCTCAAGCCGGAACTGCGGGATCAGATCGCCCAGGCCACCATCGAGGTGCTCAAGATGCCCGATGTGCAGCAGCGCATCCGCACGCTCAATGTCGAGCCGGACGGCAGATCGCCGGCCGAAATGGCCGCCTTCATCAAGGACGAAGCCCGGCGCTGGGGCGAGGTGATACGCGCAAACAACATCGTGGCGGAGTGAGCGATAGCGAATATTCCCGAGCCCGCAATCTCTAGCCTGCTCGGAGCAGCGGCCAGAACTCGTCGAAAGATTTTTGCTCGCCCAACGCGCCCAACATGGCGAAAATCTTGTTCGCGGCGTCGGGTTTGATGGCCGTCGTGGCGCAGGCGGTAAACTTCTCCTCGATCTGCGCCGTCGTCATGGGCACCTGGACCGCGCCGGTCGGGTAGTATTTCGACCTCTCGATCTTCCTTCCGTCGCTCAGCGTCAACGTCACCTTGGCGGGCGATTCTTCGAGCAGGTCCGCGTGTTCTTGATAGATCACCACGGACACCTTGCCTGCCAAGGTACGCACCGCCTCGTCGCGCAGCGCCTCCTCGGTGAATGCGGCAACCATCGGCGCGCCGTGGACCAGCGTATATGCGGCGAGATAGGGACCGCTGAACTTGGCACTCTCGGTCGATTGCGGATAGGTGGTGGTATAGCGGCGCGATGCGAATTTGGTGATCGCGACCTCGACGCCTGCGATCTCGGACAGCAGCACCATGGTGCGCAGTTCGAGGGCCGCATCGATTGCCGTATGGCCCAGGCCGCCGCTCGGATATCGTTTGATCTTGTAGCCGATCTGCTCGAGGTCGTAGATCTTGCCGAGATCCCCGAACGGCTCCGGCGACCAGCCGAGCCCGCGCGCAAAGTTCTCGAAGAACCCGCTGCGTCCTTCCAGCGCGGTGGCGCTGGACGTGAAACCCCTCGCACCAAGCAGCACTGCAAGGATGCCACTGCGGGCTGCGTGGCCGGAATGCAGAGGCTTCGTCATCGTTCCGAAATTTTCCGTCACCCCGCTCGCAAGCGACGCCGCAATGCCCATGACGTCGGGGATCGCCGCCTTTGGGGTTTTGAGCAGCCGTGCGCAGGCTGCTGCCACCGCGAACGTGCCGACGGTGCCCGTGGCATGCCAGCCGCCGAGCCGCGAGATGGTAGGCGCCGCCCGGGACATCCGCCCGCAGATCTCGGCGCCGATGATGAAGGCCGCCAGGATTTCGGACGGCGATGATTTTTCCGTTTCGGCAATCGGCAGGATGGCCGGGATCAGCCCGGCAATCGATTGCCCGACGTAATACGTCAAATCGTAATCCATGGCGTGGGCGGAGACGCCGTTGGCAAGCGCCGCGAGCTGCGGCGAAGCGCGCAACGACCGGCCGACGATGGTCGCAGCAGGCGCGCTACCTTCGAGCTTGATCAAGTCGCAGATGATGTCGGTGGGCGGATGATGGCTGCCGGCGAGCATGACGCCAACGGTGTCGATCCATGCGACGCGCGCCCGTTCGATGACGATTGAAGGAACATTCTTGAGGTCGAAATTGACAATGTAATCGGCGATGGCCTGCGCAGGCTTGATCGCAGGCGCGTCTCCCGACGCAGGCCGCGCCAACTGCTGGGCGCGTGCCTCGAATGGCAATGTCGCCGCCGCGCTTCCGACAAGACCGATGAATTCACGCCGTCTCATGTCCGCCCCATGGCTCAGGAGACGGCATCGTACCGTTTCAAATGCGGACCCTGATAGGGGGCGGATGTCCGGTTTGGGGCAAAAGGCGAAAGGCTCGGAGTGAGCACAAGATTTCCGCTTTTCCCCTGAAAGCCGACATCGGAGCGGGCATCGTTTTGGTCCGTTCAGTGCCAACAGTGGTCGTCGCCACGTTCATTCGATCACCTCGTCGGCGCGCGCGAGCACGGTCGGCGGTACGGTAAGGCCGAGCGCCTTGGCGGTCTTGAGATTGATCACCAGGTCGTATCTGGTCGGCGCTTGCACCGGCAAGTCGGCCGGCTTCTCGCCCTTGAAGATGCGATCGACATATCCCGCCGCTCGGCGGTACTGGTCGACCAGGTCAGTTCCATAGGAGATCA
>JBJMTO010000113.1:0-53157 GCA_045811665.1 Bradyrhizobium sp. | reverse complement strand
GTGACATCTGCTACGCGACGCAGAACCGCCAGTCCGCGGTGCGCGACCTCTCCAAGCTGGTCGATGTGATTCTCGTCGTGGGCGCGCAGAATTCGTCCAACTCCAACCGGCTGCGCGAGATCGGCGCCGAAGAAGGCATCCCGAGCTACCTGATCGCGGACGGCTCGGCGCTGCAGCCCGAATGGGTCAAGGACGCGGAGGTCGTCGGCCTGACCGCAGGCGCTTCGGCGCCGGAAGTGCTGGTCGAGGACGTGATCGACGCGCTGCGCCGCATCGGACCGGTCGAGGTGTCGACGTTGCCCGGTCGCGAAGAGCACATGGAATTCCGCCTCCCCGCCGAGTTGACGGAGGGGTTTGCCACCCGGACGGTCAGCCGCGCGAGTTGACGCGGCCGGTCAAAACGTCTGAAATCGCTGGTTAACTTGAGAAAGTAGCAGGATGCCTGTTCCGTTTTTTAAAGAGATCAAGATCGGCGCGTACCTCGTGAAGCAGAAGCTGATGGGGCGGAAGCGTTATCCGCTGGTGCTGATGCTGGAGCCGCTGTTCCGCTGCAATCTGGCATGCGTCGGTTGCGGCAAGATCGATTACCCCGACGCGATCCTCAACCGCCGCATGTCGGCGCAGGAGTGCTGGGACGCTGCCGACGAATGTGGCGCGCCGATGGTGGCGATCCCCGGCGGCGAGCCGCTGATCCACAAGGAGATCGGCGAAATCGTCCGCGGTCTCGTCGCGCGCAAAAAATTCGTGTCGCTGTGCACCAACGCGCTGCTCCTGGAAAAGAAGCTCGACCTGTTCGAGCCATCGCCCTACCTGTTCTTCTCGGTGCATCTGGACGGTCTGAAGGAGCACCACGACAAGGCGGTGTCTCAGAAGGGCGTTTTCGATCGGGCTGTCTCCGCTATCAAGGCCGCCAAAGCGAGAGGCTTCACGGTCAACGTCAATGCCACGATCTTCGACGGTCACGCCGCAGAGGACATTGCCCGCTTCCTCGACTTCACAACCGAGTTGGGCGTCGGCGTTTCGATGTCACCGGGCTATGCCTATGAGCGCGCCCCCGATCAGGAGCACTTCCTGAACCG
Organism: Bradyrhizobium sp.; assembly: GCA_045811665.1. Taxonomy (GTDB): domain Bacteria; phylum Pseudomonadota; class Alphaproteobacteria; order Rhizobiales; family Xanthobacteraceae; genus Bradyrhizobium. Next base: position 52,078 of record JBJMTO010000113.1, on the reverse strand, counting down.
GGGCAAGACCAAGAAGCTGTTCCGCGACGTCTTTGCGCTCGGCAAGGGCAAGAACTGGAATTTCATGCATTCTGGACTGTTCCTGGATTTCCTCGCGGGCAACCAGAACTACGAATGCACACCGTGGGGCATGCCGGCGCGCAACATCTTCGGATGGCAGAAACCGTGCTACTTGCTCGGCGAAGGCTACACCAAGACGTTCAAGGAACTGATGGAGACGACGGATTGGGAAACGTACGGCACCGGCAAGTACGAGAAGTGCGCCAACTGCATGGCCCATTGTGGCTATGAGCCGACCGCCGCCAATGCCGCCTTGAACAACCCGCTGAAGGCGATGTGGGTCGCGCTGCGTGGGGTTCGAACCACCGGACCGATGGCGCCCGAGATCAGCTTGGCCAACCAGCGCCCGGCTCAGTACATCTTCTCGGCCGAGGTGCAGAAGCGCCTCTCAGAGATCCGCCGGGACGAGGCCGTCGCCGCCCAACAGAAAGCCTCGACAGCCGCGTAGGCTTCGCAAGGCGCGGTTGAAATCGATTCCGGTCGAGACCATCGCGCTCAAGGTCATTGGGTTGCGCGCCACGCCGCGCAACACCTTGCGGAGATCGATGTCTCCGTTCGGCTTGATGACGGCCATCGCAAGCGGCGGCAGGGCCCGGCTGGCGGGATCGCTGATCACGCGGAGCGCCGCGAACGGAAGACCGCACTCCTCAGCGTACGCCGCGGCGATATGGCTTTCCATGTCGACAGCGGCGGCTCCGGTGGCGGAGCGGAGCGCAGCCTTCAGTGACCGCGCCGCGATCACCTGCTCGACGCCGGCAAGGCCGCCCCTGACGACGCGTCTGCGCCCGAGCGCCACGCTTGTTATCAGCTCTTCATTCAACGCCAGACCAGCCAGCCAGCGGGCATCGCCGGCCATGACCTCGGTCGCGACCACGACGTCGCCGGATTTCAACGAGGGATCCAGCCCGCCGGCAACGCCGAAGCTGATGACTCCCCTGATCGTCGTGGGATCGACCACCGTGAGCAGCGCACGCAACTGCTGGGGGTCGCTACTGCTGCAGATCACGGTCATGCCTGGGCCGGCCGCGATCCGCGCCTCCTGCACCAGACCGGTCACAATCAACACCGGCCGCGGATCAATTGGATTGTCCGTGTAGGTCTCTTCCCCGCTCCCCAAATTCACATTCCGACCCCTACCGCCTTGCTGTTCGTGTTCTTCAGATTTCGATACCGCGCCAGCGCCCAGAGCGGAAAGAACTTCGGGTAACCATGATAGCGCAGATAAAATACCCGAGGAAAGCCCGTGGCCGTGTAACGCTGCTCATCCCACAGACCTTTTTGCGTCTGTGTGGCTATCAGGTACTCGACACCACGTGCGACCGCTGGATTGCCGACCTCGCCCGCTGCCATCAGGCCAAGTAGGGCCCATGCGGTTTGCGATGCAGTGCTGGGGGCACCCTCGAATCCGCTGTAGTCCAGTCGATAGCTCCTCGCGTCCTCGCCCCAGCCGCCATCGCTGTTCTGAATCGAGAGCAACCAGTTCGCCGCCTTGCGAATCACCGGATCGCCATGGTCGACCCCGGCGGCATTGAGCGCGCACAGCACCGACCAGGTCCCGTAGACGTAGTTCAGGCCCCAGCGCCCGTACCATGATCCCTCGGCCAACTGCGTCTTGCGCAGGTAGGCGACGCCGTCCGCCAGCACTTTGCTGTCTTGCACGGTCGCGCCGAGCTGAGCCAGCATGGACACGCAGCGCGCGGTGACATCCTCGGTCGGCGGATCGAGCAGCGCGCCATGATCGGAGAAGGGAATGTTGTTCAGGTAATATTCGAGGTTGTTGATGTCGAAGGCCGCCCAGCCGCCGTTGCGACTTTGCATGCTCTCGATCCACTCCCGCGCGCGGGCGATCGCTGCGTCGTAATCGAGGGTTTGGTCCGCACGCCGGGCACGATCCATCGCCATCACCACAACCGCGGTGTCGTCGAGGTCCGGATAATACGCATTGTTGTATTGGAAGGCCCAGCCGCCTGGACGCGCATCCGGCTGCTTGACCGCCCAGTCGCCCCTAACGTCCAAAACCTGCCTTGGTTTGAGCCACTGCAGGCCGGCGATCGCGGGCTCCAGCGCCTCCTTGCCACCGGCTTCGATCAGCGCATGGCATGTCAGCGAAGTGTCCCACACCGGGGACACACATGGCTGGCAGTAGGCCTCCTGCTCACCCACTATCAGCAGCTTTTCCAGGGCTCTGCGCGTGATCGCGCGTGGTGGATAATCGGCGGACTTGCCCAACACCTCGTACATCATCACCGCGTTGGCCATCGGCGGATAGATCGCGCCGAGGCCGTCTTCGCCATTGAGCCGCTCTTCGATGAAGGCGACGGCTGCATCGATTGCGCGCGCCCGCATTTTCTTCGAGAACAACGGTTCAATCACGCGCAGCACGCTATCCAACCCGCGAAACAGCAGAAACCAGCCCCAGCTCTGATGCGGGGCCTTTGCCGTCATTCCGATCGAATGCGGCTCCTGCAGGAAAAGCTCGTCGATCGACACGCCGCCGACGTTTTTGGCGCGGGGCTTCAGCGCCGCCAGTACCATCAGCGGCACGATGGTGGTGCGCGCCCAGTACGAAATCTTGGCAATATGGAACGGCGACCACATCGGCAGCAGCATGATTTCGACCGGCAGCACCGGCACGCTGCGCCAGCTCATGACGCCGAACATCGCCAGCATGAAGCGGGTGAATACGTTGCTGTGGATGGCACCCCCGCGCGCGCGGATCGCCTCGCGGGCGCGTACCATATGCGCCGCCTCAGGGGCATCGCCGATCATCTTGAGAGCGAAATAGGACTTCACGCTCGCGCTCATGTCGAAATCGCCGTCGTGCACGAGCGGCCAGCCGCCGTGGGCGCCCTGAACCCGGCGGAGATAGTTCGCGATCTTGGCTTCGAGCGGCGCGTCCACGGGTTCGCCGAGATAGTGGCAAAGCAGCACATATTCGGCCGGAATGGTGGAATCGGCTTCCAGTTCGAACACCCAGTGCCCGTCCGGTTGCCGGTAGTCCAGGAGCGCGCGCGTAGCCGATCCGATGCTCGCCTCGAGGGCATCACCGCTTCGGGTCCCAGCTAACTCGTCAACCGAATGCATCCGGCTCGACATCGCTGTTTTGCCTCCTCAAAGTTACGCCACAGGCCTTGTGCCAGCTTGCGATCAAGCCCGCGACTTGCGCAGCACCAGTTCGGCGGCGCGATTGCCCGACCTTACCGACCCCTCGATCGTTGCCGGCAACCCGGTATCAGTCCAGTCGCCGGCAAGAAACAGGTTTTTCCAAGCGGTTTCGCTGCCGGGCCGCAGTGCATTTTGTTCCGGCGTGGCCTCGAACGTGGCTCGGCGTTCGCGCACGATCTGCCATCGCGGGACGTCCGCCTGCAGGCCAGCCGCCTTGCAGATGTCGCGCCAGATCGCCGCCGCGAGTTCCTCGCGTGGCATGTCCAACAGCCTGTCTCCGTTGCTGATGGTGACCGACAGCCGCTGCGGAAAGGCGAACAACCACTCCACCAGCCCACCGACGACACCGAGCAAAGGCGGCATGTCTTTGGGTGGGTCGAAGCGAAAATGCGCGTTTACGATCGACCTGAACTTGGTCGGCGTTTTCAGCCCAGGGACCAGCGAAGCAGCCGGGCGCGGCGGAACCGCCATCACGACGGCGTCGTCTGGCGCGATGGCGACGGTGTCGCCGCCGAATTTCAAAAGGTCCACCTTGTCTGATGCGAGACCCAGCCCGACAAGCTCCCGACCGAGTTGAATACTGGCGCCCTTGGCCTGCAACAGCTTGATGGCGGGTTCGACCAGAACCGTGCTCAAACCTTCGCGCGCGATCAGCGGTCGACAAGCCTGTCCGCCCGCCAGCAGCGTTTCGCGCACCACCGCGCCGGCGAGTCCGGCCGACCCTTCCGGCGGGTCGACGTTCAAAGCCGCCAGCAGCAGCGGCTGAACCAGGCGATGATACAGCGTCCCCTCGCACGGGATAGCGCCACCGACCAGTTTACTTTGCGGCGCCCAAATCAGCGGCATCAGCGCGAGATAGTCGCGCAAGCTGGTGTCAGGGACGCGGCGAGCCTCGTCGAACACCCACAGTGGCAGCCGGCTTGCTCCGAGATCGAGCAGCCAGCGCTGGCCGGTGCTGAGATCCACGAACGGAAACTGGGCGACTGCCGGTCCGACCAGCCCGGCTTCGGTCCCGATGGATCGAGCATAAGCGAGTGCGTGGCGGTTGCCGGAGAGCAACAGATGATTGCCATTGTCGATCATCAGATCGGTCGCGGCGTCGAAATACGAACGGCATCGTCCGCCGGCTTGTTGCGTAGCCTCGTGCACATGCACTTTGCAGTTGGCATTCGCGAGCTGAACGGCTGCGGACAGACCCGATATTCCAGCGCCTATGATGTGAACGTTTTTTTGCATCAGATGAAAGCGTGCCGAAGAACAATCGCGATGCGCGCAATCTTGTTCAGCCGAACCGGCGGGCGTGGCGGTGCAAATCCCCTGGCGACCAACAACTCCAGAATGGCTCGATAATATTTTGACATGATCAGCGGCGCACGCACCACGCGCTTCGGATTACGGCGCATGACTTCGTCCGCCTTCTCGAACTGCGTCCGCGCCTGCTCTACCACTGACGCGCAGACTTGCGCCACTCTCGCCTCGGAGGTGACCTCAAGAGGATCGGTCGACGTGATGCCCGCGCGTCGCAACTCCTCGGCAGGCAAATAAAGGCGGCCGATCGCGGCATCTTCATCGATGTCGCGCAAGATATTCGTCAACTGCAGCGCGCGGCCAAGATGATGCGCGAGCAGGACGCCGTCGGCTTCGTCAAGACCGAATACCCGCACCGATAACCGTCCAACCGCGCTCGCCACCCGGTCGCAATACAGATCGAGTGTCGCAAGATCCGGTGCGCGCATATCGCGCGGCACATCCATTTCCATGCCGTCGACGATCGCCAGGAAATCCTGCTGCTTCAGATCGAATCTGCGGACCGAGGCTGCATAGTCCCGCAGGCGGGGCGGCGGATCGCCCTTGTACAGCGCCTCGATATCGTCGCGCCATTGTTGCAGGGCCGCCAGCCGCTGCGGTCGTGGCCCGTCGGAGTCGGCGATATCGTCGACTTGCCGGCAAAAGCTGTAGATCTGGAACATCGCCTCGCGTTGCTCGCGCGGCAAAATCCGCATCGCGGCGTAAAAAGAACTGCCCGACGCGGTCGTGCCGTAGCTCAGGTTGGTCGCCGCAGCCTCGTTCGTCATGCGCCGGCCGCCGGCTTGGAGACTTGTCCGCGTCCGATTGCGCGTCGGGTCATCTCGCCAGCCATCCCCAACAAGCTATAGGCGAGCAGTTCGATCGAACCGAGATGCACTCGCTCGCTCAGGGGATCGCGGATCCTCAAAAGGCCAACGATCTTTTCCGCAAAGGCCTGGATCACGGATATTTCCAGCCCGAGCCGAAAATCCCGCACTTCGGCGCTGAGCGATCTGCTTTGATCGAACAGCGTCTGAGTTCTTACGGCGAGCGAATTCAGGCATTTCAGGAGCGCCGGCGAAGCCCGGTCAGAGCCGAGTTCGTCAACCGATGCTCCCGCTCCCGCCAGTGCATCGCGTGGCAGGTAAACCCGATTGAGGTTTCTGTAGTCCTCGCCGCAGTCCTGCAGGTGATTGTTGATCTGCAGGCCGGCGCAGAGCGCGTCGGAAGCTGCCCAGGTGGACGTGCTCTCACCGTGAACATCCAGCATGAAGCGGCCAACGGGCATCGCCGAATAACGGCAGTAGTGGATCACCTCGTCCCAGGTCTCGTAGCGAGCCTTGGTCACATCCATCCGGAACGCGATCAGAACATCGAGGGCATGACGCGGCGGCATCGAACGTTCGGCCAACGCGCGACGCAGATTGACCGCTTCGGGCTGGGTTTCGCCACTTCCAAGCAATTCCGCCTCGAGCAGGTCGAGATAACCGAGCTTCTCGGCTTCGCCAAGGGCCGCATGGTCCGCGATATCGTCCGCGGTTCGGACGAAGTTGTAGAAGGCAAGGATCAGCGCACGGTGACGTGGATGGATGATCCACGACGCGACCGGGAAGTTCTCGTCACGATGGGTCTTGCCGGACCGTAGTTCGCTCGCGCTGGACATCAAGAAGGCTACATTTGCTCAGAAAGCACTGGCTTTATACGCCTGTGGCGCTGGCGCACATACCGACAGATCGCGAACCCCATATAGGGGAATATGGCGGTAAAACCAATGCTATCCGGCAGGTCCGGCGGATTGGGCCAAGGCCCAGATTAGCCCGTTATTGGGCGCCGCCAGCCCATCCAAAGCGTGCTCCCCTACTGCCCATGATCCTTGAGCACCTGACTGCAGGCTGCGGTCAGCTTGGGACGATTTTGCTGAAGGCAGGCCAATATCGTGAAATCGCCCTGATCGATGACCGGGCGGCAGAAGCGTTGCACGTCACGCGAGCAGGCAGCCTGCTCCTGCGGCGTTCCGCTGCGCTGTTGCTGGGCGATGGCCGCGGTGGAAAACGACAACAACAACGAGAGCAGTGCCACGGAAGATTTTCGCATCATGTTCCTTGTACACGTAAGAGAGTTCCAAACCGCCTGATCCAACCATGATCACGACGGACGTTGCGATTACCGTACCTACACGGCGCGCGCAGGAGAAGCACTGCTAAATGCGGCCAAATTGATGGCGAGCCCGTCGAGATCAACTCTCTTGTTTGGTGATCCGTTTTCCTGCAGTTTTCCGTTGCGGCTTGCGCGTGCAAAAACTAAATTGCAAACGCCTGCGATGGGCAGCTTAACACGATCTAATCACTCCCTTTCTGATCCCGACGTCCTGCCAGAACCTTCAGCGCAATTGCGGGCGGCGATGGACTTGACATTTGAACCTAAGACACTGTCGGAACACTAAATCTTCGATGCGGCGAGACGGATCTCGTTAGAGAACGTCAACTTTGATAGGAAAACGCCATGAAATTGTTTGGCTCCAGTTTGTTTGGACGCGCTATGAAGGCTGCCGGAGTCGGGGCCGTGCTTGTACTCGCGGCATCCGCAGGACTGGCACAGTCTGGCCCGTTTACTGGTTTCAACGGCGCATGGTCCGGCAACGGCACGGTGGCTCTTTCCGACGGAACCACAGAGAAGATTCGGTGTAAGGCCGACTACAAGGTAGACGGCACCGGCCTCAGTCTGAAGCAAAGCTTGCGCTGTGCCAGCGACAGCTACAAATTCGATTTGAGCAGCGACGTTACCAGCCAGGGTGACCGCATTTCGGGTCACTGGAGCGAAGCTAGCCGAAATATCTTCGGCAATCTCCAGGGCACCGCGGGCGGCGGTCAAATCGAAGTATTCGTCGAGGCTGCGGGGTTCGCGGCTAATCTGTCGCTGCGGACCAGCGGGAACAAGCAGACCGTACAGATCAGCTCCAAAGGCGAAATCAGGGGCGTAACCATCACGATGGTAAGAAGCTGACGCCAGCAGCCGCTTAGCTTTTCGCGGCCGTTTCCCCGGCCGGCTTCGCAGGAGTGACAGTCCCGCGAAGCCGCCGCGACAGGTTGATCAGGAACATCGCCGTTGGCCGCAGGATGAAGAGGTCCGCGACCAGTGCCGCCACCATCGAAAAAGCGCTGAGCCACCCAAACAGCCGCAGCGAAGGCAGGTCGGAGAACACCGTCACCACCAGACCGCAGGCCAGCACGATGGTGGTCAGAATCAGAGCTGGACCGACCAGCACGGTGGCGCGCTCCACGGCAAGCTCCGGACTCACGCCAGGGCTCGTCTCAAGTCGCAACCTGTTGAGAAAATGAATCGTCGCACTCAGTCCCAAGCCAAAGGACACCGTGAGCGCCACCACGCTTGCAAACTGCAGCCCTTCCCCAAACAGCCATAGCACGGTGCCCGATAGTACCACCGGGAAAATGCCAGGCAGGATGCAGGAGAACATCACCACCGCCGAACGGAATGCGAGTCCGATGAATATCGCAACCAACGCGAATTCGATCGTCAACCCGCGATTGAGCTTCTCGATCATGCTGGCACTGTTGCGCGCGGCGATTGCCGATAGCCCCGTTACCGCGATCTCGAAACCCGGATGTTCCTTGCGCACCACGTCCAGCGCATGATCCAGCTTTTCGACGACCGGAAGAATTTCGCTTGAATCCAGATCAGGTACCCGGCCGGAGACCACCACTGCTTGCTGATCAGCGGCAATGAAGCGGCGCACCAGATGCTCGGGAATCAAGCTGACGTATTCTTTAAGCGTTTCGACGTCACCACTGCCTGCCTTTTCCGCAAGCCAACGTCGCAACGTTTCGAGCGACCACACGTTGCCGACCCCCGCCTGTTTCTCCAGCGTGGAGTGAACATCTGCAATGGCCTGCAATGTTCCCGGCGCATACAAGGAAGCGCCTTTCGGGAATTCGATCAGCACGTCGATTGGATTGGCGCCGGTCAGCTTGGCGTCCAAACGCCCGCTTGCCGCCACCGCCTGCTGCTTGTCGGGCACCTGATCGGCCAGCCGATAGCGCGGCTCCAGATTGGCGTAGATGACCCCAAGGCCGCCCACGAGAACCACCGCTAGCAGGCTGAACAGGCCGGGCCGGCTAACCATCCGCACCGCGATCCAATAACAAAAATTGCGCAACGCTTGAACGCCCGCGTCAGCGGTCTGGAATTTGACGGCGAAGACCCTTTCGTTGCGCACGAACAGCACCCCGAACACCGGGACGAGCGACAGCACCGCGATCAGCGCGATAATGGTGGCGGCAAGTCCCGCCTCGCCGAATTTGCGTATCAGGTCGGAATCGGAAAATTGCAGGGCGATGAACGAAATCCCGGCGGTGGCATGCGTGAGAACGCAGGCAGGCCCGACCACCAGAACCGCGTTCCGGAACGCGGTGTATTTGTCCTGCCCCGCGATCAACCGGTCGCGCGCCGCGAACGTAAGCTGCATGGAGTCCGAGAAACTGATGACCATGATCAACGGCGTCATCACGTTCAAGAACATGTTAAGATTGAAATTGGCCCATCCGAGCGAGCCGAGCGCCAGCAAGATCGCAATCATCGGCGGAAAGGCCGCGACCACCATGAACGATATCTTGCGGAAAAAGATGATGGCGATGATGCAACCGGCCAGAATCCCGAGAACGTTGTAAGTGAGCCCGTCACGTTCTACCGCGTTTCGGATCTCGAGCTGCATCACCGGCACGCCCGATAACTCAGCCTTGAGACCGCTATTTGCGAGATCGTCGACCATCAGCGCACGAATTTCGCGGACCGTGGATTTGAGCTTTTTACTTGCGACAATATCGGGCTCGAGCGAGAGCACGATCAGCGCAAGCGAGCCGTCTTCCGACAACAGCTTGCCGCGTATGATCTCATTGGCTTTGACGGTCTCGATGAACTTGTCGTAATCGGCGCCGGTCGGCAGCTCCGACGGGAATAGCGCTGCCGGCAGCTTGCCGGGAGCTGGCGCCTGTCGCGCCGAGAACAGCGAAATCAAGCCGCGAGTGCCCTCGACCAGTTGAAGATCGGTGACGAGTTCGCGAACCTTCTCCAGGTTTTCGCGCGCAAGCAGCGTCTTGCCTTCCACGACGACCAGCACGTCGAATTCGGTCGCGGGGAATCGCTTCGTTACCGCTTCGTATTGCCGGTATTCCTTGGAATTTGACCTAAACAATTGGCTGAGGGAATCGTCGATCTTGATCCGCTCGATCCCCGCAATCGCGCCGATCATCAGCAGCACCAGAACGATGCAAGACAGAATCGGCGCCTTTACGGCAATCAGGCCCAGCCGCTCCAACCCGAAGGCAATGCTGCCGGTGGGCCGCTGCTCGATCTGCTCGACATGGACCTCGCTGTCGCCGTGTTTTTCGAGCATGCCGTGTCCAGTCCTCACATCCGGTCAATCTGTACAGTAAAATTCGAGGGCGCGAATGAGGCCTGTGAACGGCCGATTTTGAAGGCGCTAGCCTTTGAAAACATACAACAAAATTATCGCGACAGATGTATAGGTCTTAAAGCCGTCTCGCAAGCGCGCGCGCTGGGGCAGAATCGCCACTTCCCGGTGTTACCGGCAACCCGCGAATTCACATCAGCTTGATCGCGAGGCGATGGCGGCATGCATTGGTTCTCCGCTTTGATCCTTCAATGCCAAGCCGGTCAGTTCGCGGGCAAGACCTTCCCGAATCAGCCATCCAATCCTGAACGCTGCTGCATCATAGCCGAGCCCACCGCGATGGATGTTCGATGCGCAGTTCCGATCGGCATCCGTGCGGCCGACCTTCGGCGCGTAGGTAAGATAAGCTCCCAGGCTATCAAAGGCGGACAGGCCGGGCCGCTCTCCGATCAATATCACGACCATCCGCGCTCCCAGGGTTTCGCCGATCTCGTCTCCCAGTCCGACCCGGGCGCCGCGCGCGACGACCGTTCGATCGATTTTGATGCCGTCAATAGCCAATCGCGGAATAAGGCTTCGCACGACCTCGACGGCATGAGCATTGACCGCGGTTGCCGACAGGCCGTCGCCGACGACCACGGCGAGCCGGCACGCCCCGTGAGCATGGCTCAGCAAAGAATCTTTCGAAGCCTCATCGAGCCTGCGACCGAGATCGGGGCGTCGCAGATAGTCGGTGCGCTCGCGCGCGCGGCTGCACACCTCTATTGACCTCAGGCCAAGCTCGTTCAGACCTGCGATAATCTGCGGCGCATTGAAAGGCGCATGGACCGCGTCGCGGGCACGCGCGTGCGAAAGCGTAAAATCAAGCATCGCTTCGGTCGGGAGGCTTGCGCCGGCCCTTCCAAGCCCGACCCGCGCCGGAGTCAGCTTGCGCAAGTCTGTCAGCGAACGGGGCAAGGGAGCTGGCGTTTTCATCCGCAGCTACTCGGCAGGAACGGATGCCTCGCGCAGCCGTATCGAATAATTCGACGCGTTCTGCTGGCCGACCGAAGCCGCGCGCGCGAACACGATGAGATGATGCGCGATCATGGCGACGGCAATCAGGCCTTCAATGTCACCCTGGCGCAGGCGCGGCAGCGCGAAGTTCCAAAACACCTTCTTGTAGTCACCACGCACGCCGACCTTCCAGAAGATGTTACGGAGCATGATCAGTCCGCGCCTGATGTTGGCCCAGCTCTTTTGTTCCCGCGTGGCCGGTACTTTCAGCCGGTTGGCGTAGGTGAAATCGATCTGATGCTGATACCGCTCATAGAGTTTGTCGGGGCGGAACGCCACCTCCATGCATTTGCGCCATGAATTGACGACCTGGTCATAGGGCAGCAGGAAATTGACGTTGGAATCGCGGGTATCGTCGTCGATCAACCGGTTCTCGCGTGCGAGGCGATCCCACAACGGGGTTTGCGGCAGCGCTTGCAGCAGATTGATCGTCAGCAGCGGAATTTTGGACTCTTCGACAAAGGCCAGCAATGCCTCGCCGGTTTCGGGCTTGTCCGTATCCAGCCCCATGATGATGCCGGAAACCACCTCCATGCCGTAGCTGTTGATGGTGCGAACGCCCTCGAGAATCGGGACCATCATATTGTGATCCTTGTGCATCGCCTTGAGTGCGTCCGGATCTGGCGTTTCGATGCCGCAGAAAATCGTGACGAAGAAGGCTTGCCTCATCTTGTCCAGAATCTCCGGCCGCTTGGCGATGTTGAGCGTCGCCTCGCACGCAAGCCGCATCACGAAGCCGGTCTTTTTCTGCCACTCGATCAGATGCGGCAGCAGGTCAAGCGCGGCCTTTCTGTTGCCGATGAAATTGTCGTCGACGAAGTAGACCGATCCCGTCACCCCGCATTCGAGCAATTTGTCGAGTTCGGCGGTGATCTGTTGCGGGCTCTTCAGCCTGGGATTGCGGCCATACAGGCCCGGGATGTCGCAGAACTCGCACTGATAGGGACAGCCGCTTGAATACTGAATGCTGCCCAGGAAATACTTTTTCACCTCGGCGAGCTCATAGGCCGGTATCGGGAAATCGGTCATGGCGACCCGATCCGCGGTCTTTAAAACCACCTGCTGGGGTGGCCGCGACGGATCGCGAGCTAAAATCGTGATCAACTGGTCGGTCGCATCGCCGAGTTCACCCACGTGGAGATAGTCGAACGAAGGATAATAATCCGGGCAGGCGCTGACCGAAGGTCCACCGATCGCCACGGCCAAATTGAATGCATGCGCGCGACGGCAGATATCGTTCATCTGCTGGCGCTGGATATGCATGCCGCTGACCAGCACGGCTTCCGCCCACTCGAAATCTTCCGCTGTGGCGGGGCGGATGTTTTCGTCGATGAAACGGACCGGCCAGTTTGCGGGCAAGTATGCCGCGATCAGCAACAAGCCCTGCGGCGGCATGAACGCCTGCACGCCGTCCGTGAGTGGGTAGGCGTATTCAAATGTTCCGAACGACGAGGTATAGCGCGGAAAAACGCACAGGATGCGCCGTACAGTCTCAAGCGCCTCAGCTCTCATCAGATCTCCTCTGCGATCTCCGGCACGACTGCACCGACTTAAGCATGCCCAGTCAGGCTCAGCTATAAATTCCTCAAGATTGTGGCAACGGTCTAAACCCGGCACCGAGCGGTTGGTTTCGCCGAAAAAGGGCGATTGATCTGCGCCTCCTACTCGATCAGCCCGGATGCGAAATCGGGCAGCAGCGCCGGGGTGCCGGAGAGCCGAAAATCGACATCGACAAGACCGGCGCGAAACAGCCACTCGTCGAACTCCGGCGCCCGCTTAAGGCCGAAGAGATCGCGGACATACAAGCAGTCGTGGAATGAGGTCGACTGATAGTTCAGCATGACATCGTCTGCGCCCGGAACACCCATGATGAAGGTCACGCCGGCGGCGGCTAGCAGCGTCAGCAGGTTGTCCATATCGTCCTGGTCGGCTTCGGCATGATTGGTGTAGCAGACGTCTACTCCGAGCGGCAGCCCCAGCAGCTTGCCGCAGAAATGATCTTCAAGGCCGGCGCGGATGATTTCCTTTCCGTCGTACAGGTATTCCGGACCGATGAAGCCGACCACGCTATTGACCAGAAGCGGATCGAACACACGCGCCACCGCATAGGCGCGCGCTTCGCAGGTTTGCTGGTCGACACCGTGGTGAGCGTTAGCGGAAAGCGCCGAGCCCTGCCCGGTTTCGAAATACATCACGTTGTTGCCGATGGTGCCACGCGCCAGCGAGCGTCCCGCCTCATGCGCCTGTTTCAGCAGCGCCAGATCGACGCCAAAGCTTCGATTGGCAGCTTGGGTCCCGGCGATCGACTGGAATACCAGATCGACCGGCAAGCCCTGATCAATCAGCTCAAGCGTGGTGGTCACATGCGCGAGCAGGCAACTCTGGGTCGGAATCTGCAGTCGCCCGATGATCTCGTCCAGCAACCGCAACAGCCCGCCGATCACAGCGGGATCATCGCTGGCGGGATTGATGCCGATGCAGGCGTCGCCGGACCCCAGCATGATGCCGTCGAGGATCGATGCGGTGATGCCCTTGGCGTCATCAAAGGGGTGGTTGGGCTGCAGCCGTGCGCTCATGCGCCCGCGCAGTCCGACGGTGTTGCGGAATTTCGTCGTTATCTGGCATTTCTTCGCGACCAGGATGAGGTCCTGATTTCGCATCAATTTAGAAACCGCGGCGGCCATTTCCGGCGTGACCCCGCGTGACAGTTTTGCGAGCGTTGCAGTGGTCGCGGCGTCCGACAGCAGCCAGTCGCGAAAAGCCCCGACGGTGAGCGAGGATACTCCTGCAAACGCCGATGCATCGTGGGTATCGAGGATCAGGCGGGTGATTTCATCCTCTTCGTAGGGAATGACCGCCTCTTGCAGAAATTGCTTGAGCGGAACGTCCGCCAAGGCGATCCGTGCCGCCACCATCTGCGCCGCACTGTCCGCTGCGATGCCCGCCAGGCGGTCCCCCGAGCGCGGCGGCGTGGCCTTTGCGAGCAGATCGCGCAGGCCGTCGAATACATAGGTCGTTGAATCGATGGTGTGGCGATAGGCCATGGAGGCTCCGGCCCGGTTTGGGGGTGCGCGTCGGCAGTCGGGAGGTTAGCAGCTAGCCGCAAGCACGATCAGCGGGAATTGAAGCCCGACAGGTGCGTTTGGCGTCGTGATTTCACGCGGAAGGCGAGGTCGCGCTGACTTTGGCCTGCCGATGAACAATGTCCCAAGACCATCAGGTTGCGAAATGCGAACAAGCCTTTGATTTGCCGAGCTTCTCCGATCTGTACCAGATGCAGCTTCTTCCGGCTCTGCGAGCGTCATTGCACAAACTTTGGTCTGCCAATCGAAATGAGCGAAAGGTTAATCACTTTTACACGAACATTTTGCATGGTTTTTGGGCGGCCGGCGGCGCTGACCGCCTTCCCCCGATTGAGGCCGTGCAATGCCCGACACGTCGAAGCCCGCCAAACCCGTTTCCGCAGCCACCGGGTCCCGGTTTTCGTTGGCGGTCAAGCTCTACTCCATCTTCGCGGTGATCGCGGTTCTTACCGCGGCAGTCGCCCTGCTCTCGCATCATAACACCCAGCGCAACGCCGAAGTCACGCAGGCGATCGAGACCGTCAGCCTTGCGGCGTTGAACATCGAGCGCATCAATTCGCTGGTCTATGCAGTCGTGATGGAATCGCGCGGGGTGTATATGTCGGCGGAAGCAGCCGACGTGAAAAAATACGGCGACGGACTTCTCAAGTTCACGGACAAGATCGTTGCGGTGGTCAAGAATTGGGAATCCATCGTCAAGGCAGATGACGCGGCGCAATTCGCCACATTCAAAAAACGGATCGAGCAGTTCGTCGAATTCCGCAAGGAACTGGTTCGCCGCGGCGTTGAGCTCGGCGCCGCAGCAGGCCGCGCGTGGGGCGACAACGACGCCAACCGCAACGTGCGTCTGGCGCTCAACAAGGACCTCGAAGCCCTTTCCAAGGTCTACGCCGATCGTGGCGAGCAACTCGCCCACCAGGGAGCGGTCAACCGCATGTTGGCCGTCCTGCTCACCTGTCTCGGGGCGCTGACGCTGGTCGTTGTCGGTATGGGCGTGTTGATAATTTCCCGTTCAGTGGCGCGGCCGCTCTCGGCGATCACGGCGACCATCAGGCGCGTCGCCCGGGGCGATGAAAACGTCCAGGTTCCGCATACCGATCGAATGGACGAAATCGGCGCACTGGCGCGCGCAATCGGGATTTTCCAGGAAGCAATGGACCGCAACCGCAACCTCAATTCGCAGGTGTTGCGGGACTCCAGCGCGCGCGAACAACGGGCCAGGCACATAGAGACGTCGGCGGAAGCTTTCCGCGGCGCGATCGGCGAGGTGCTTCGTGCAGTCTCCGAGAATGCGTCCGCCATGCGCGATACGGCGCAGTCCATCACCAAGGTAACATCGGACGCCAGCGGACGGGCGATAGCCGCCGCCAGCGCGACCGAGCAGGCGTCCAGCAACGTGAACGCCGTCGCCGGAGCCGCGGAGGAGCTGTCGGCTTCGGTCGAGGAGATCGGCCGACAGGTTCGTCAATCCGCAGCCGTCGTCGAGCAGGCCGGTTTGCGGACCGAAAAATCGGTGTCGGAAATCGAAAGCCTCGCCGCGGCAACCCAGCGTATCGACGGCGTGCTGAACCTGATCCAGACTATCGCCGAGCAAACCAATCTTCTTGCGCTCAATGCGACGATCGAGGCGGCGCGCGCAGGCGATGCCGGACGGGGCTTCGCCGTAGTGGCCCACGAGGTCAAGGCTCTCGCCGAGCAGACCGCGAAGGCGACTTCGGAAATAGGCCAGAACGTCAGCCTGATTCAGGCATCAACCCGCAATGCCGTCGATGCCGTGCGCGAAATCGGCAGCGCGGTTCGTGACATCAATGATGTCACTTCGAACATCGCAGGCGCGGTCGGGCAACAGGACGCCGCCACGCGCGAGATCTCCTCGAACGCGCAATCAGCCGCGCAAGGCAACGAAACCCTGGTGGCCAACATCGGTTCGCTCAGCGCGGCCATTGGCGAGACCAACAAGGCGGCGACCTCGGTGCTCTCGGCTTCCAGCGACCTCACCGCAACCGCGCAAACGCTCTCGCGCGAGGTCGATACGTTCTTCCACAATCTGCGCGCCGATCCGCTGGATCAGCCGGGCGGTGAGGCACGGCGCATCGCCGCGGCGAGGTAGAGCAGGACCGAGCGCTTGATCCGCGCTCAGGTGGAGGTTCGCGGCGCAGCTACATCGTCGCGCCAAGCACCCAGGGTGCGAATTCAGCGCCGCCGAAGTCGAAACTCTCACTTTTGGTAGCCTGTCCCGAGGCGGTCTTCAGCATCAGCTCGAAAATGCGCTGCCCGCATTCCTGTACGGTTTCCTCGCCGTCCAGGATAGTACCGCAGTTGACGTCCATGTCGTCTTCCATGCGCTTGAACATCGCCGAGTTAGTCGCAAGCTTGATGGAGGGAGCGGGCTTGCAGCCAAACACGCTGCCGCGGCCGGTCGTGAAGCAAACGAGATTAGCGCCGCCCGCCACTTGCCCTGTCGCCGCGACCGGGTCGTAGCCGGGCGTATCCATGAACACGAAGCCCTTCTTGGTGACCGCTTCGGCGTAGTTCACCACATCGACGAGGTTGGTGCTGCCAGCCTTTGCCATCGCGCCAAGCGATTTCTCAAGGATGGTGGTGAGCCCGCCCGCCTTGTTGCCAGGGCTGGGGTTGGCGTTCATCTCCGCGCCTTCGCGCGCTGTGTACTCCTCCCACCAGCGCATCAGGGCCACGAGCTTCTCACCGACCTCCCGGCTTACCGCGCGCCGCGTGAGCAGGTGCTCGGCGCCATACGTCTCCGGCGTTTCGGACAGGATCACGGTGCCGCCGTGCCGCACCAGCAGGTCGCTGGCCGCGCCAAGCGCCGGGTTGGCGGATACGCCGGAATAACCGTCGGAGCCGCCACATTGCAGCGCTACCGTCAGTTCGCTGGCAGGCACCGGCTCGCGTTTTATCTTGTTGGCGTCGGTCAGTGCCTCGCGCACAAATGCAACCCCGGCCTCCACCGTCTTGCGGGTGCCGCCGATTTGCTGAATCTCGAGTTCGCGCAAGCGGCCCGCGAGCTTCTGTTCCTGCATCAGCCCGCCGATCTGGTTCACCTCGCAACCCAACCCGAGCACGACCACGGCGGAGAAATTGGCGTGCCGCGCGTAACCGCCAAGGGTACGGCGCAGGATGGTAAGCGGCTCGTCCTGGGTCATGCCGCATCCGGTCTTGTGGGTGAGCGCGACAACGCCATCAACGTTTGGAAAATCGGCGAGTGGATTGTCGCCGGTGAACGGGTTCTTCTTGAAGATGTCTGCGACCATGCCGGCGACGTGTGCGCTGCAGTTCACGGACGTCAGGATGCCGATATAGTTGCGGGTTGCCACGCGTCCATCGGGCCGGCGAATGCCCTCGAAGGTCGCGGACAGATCGAAGTTGGGCGTCGGCATGACATCGACGCCAAAGGCGTAATCCTTGGCGAAGTCGCCCATCCCGCAATTCTGGGTATGGACGTGCTGCCCCGGCGCGATCGGGAGCGTGGCAAACCCGATGATCTGGCCGTAGCGCCTGATCGGTTCGCCGGTCGCAATCTGCCGGATCGCGACCTTGTGCCCCGCCGGAATGCGTTCGACCGTCATGACGCCCTCCGCCACGACCGTGCCGGGCGGAAGGCTGGCGCGCGCGATCAGCACACCATCATCGGGATGCAGTCGGATGACGGCTGCTGCGGCCATGGATTCCTCCTTTGGCGAAGTTACGCCTTGCCGTTCGCGTCCTTGCGGGTCTGCGCCACCTGCATCTTGGCGTAAGTCGCCATCAGGCCGCTTTCGTTCGATAACGTCACCAACTTGAAGCCCATGTTGATCGCCTTTGCCGCGCCAACCGCGCCGCTGCAGTGAATTCCCGGGTAAATGCCGCGCTTACCGCACTCCTTCACGAGCTTCTCATAGATCTTCAGAATCTCCGGCTCCTCGCGATCGAGCTTCGGCACCAGCCCATATGAAAAGCCGAGATCGGACGGGCCGACATAGACCGCGGCAATGCCCTCGACATCAAGGATGGATTCCATGTTTTCGACTGCGGTCTTGGTCTCCATCATCGGAATGCACAGCGTCTCCTCGTTGGCTGTGAGTTGATATGTCCCGGCCGACCCGTACATGCCGGAACGGATCGGGCCGTTGCTGCGGGTGCCCTGTGGGGGATATTTGCAATAGGAGACGAAGTTCTTTGCTTCTTCCTTGCTGTTGATCATCGGACAGATGACGCCATACGCGCCGCCGTCCAGCACCTTGCCGATCATGCCGGGCTCATTCCAGGGTACGCGCACCATTGGCGTCACAGGATGGCCGTGCATCGCCTGGAAGCATTGCATCATCGAGTGGTAGTCCTGCACGCCGTGCTGCATGTCCACCGTGACGCTGTCGAAACCGCACTGCGCGATCACCTCGGCGGAAAACCCGGATGGAATCGCGAGCCAGGCGTTCACTACCGCCTTGCCGGAAGCCCAGACTGTCTTGACATTATTTGCCATTGCTCGCGTTTTCCCTTTTTTTGGTTGTTGTCTTTTGTTGCTTGTTGTCGTCTCTCAATTCCTTACCGCAAAAACATCAACTGACGGCCCGCTGGATGCTGGCCTCGCCGACGCCGACCTCGCGGGCGGTTTTCACTATCGCCGCCCATGTATCGTCCGGCAAGGGTACCCCGTTTTTTGTGCGATCGGCGCGCATCTTCCGCTCGGGATCGCCGGGGATCAGCACGGTGTCGACGCCAGCGACGGTTTTGGTCGCCCTGATGAAGTCTACATAGCGTGAAATTTCGGCGTCAAAGAAACTGCTGGTGTCCACCACACTGGGATCGACATAGACCGCGAACATGCCGTTGGCGAAACGCCGGTCGGGGGCGGTCGCGCCGGTCCCGGTCAGCGCGCCGCCGAGCAGTTCGCAGATGAATGCAAGACCGGAACCCTTGTGCTCGCCGAAGGCTCGAATAGCGCCCGTGCCCTGGCTGTAATCGCGGGCTCCGTCCGCAGTGTAGGGTCCATACAGCACCGCCGGATCTTCGCTCAGGGCGCCATCGAAATCGATAAGCGCGCCCTTGGGCAGTGGCTTGCCGCCGCGGCTTGCGACGAGCACCTTGCCTTCGGCGACGATCGAGGTCGCAAAGTCGAGCACGATCGGGTCCTGGCCCTGGCGTGGTACGCCGACGCAGTACGGCGCGGTCGATAGCCGCTTCTCTACCCCGCCATAGGGCGCGACCAGCAGCGAACCGGCGGCATTGACGAAATGCACCGACACCAATCCTTCGGCCGCCGCCATTTCCGCCCAGTCGCCCACCCGCCCGATATGACCTGCGTTGCGCAGGGCCACCGCGGCAAGCCCGACGGCTTTGCACTTCTGGATGCCGATCCTGACCGCCTGGGGCGTCACCGTCTGCCCGTATCCAAACCGGCCATCGACCACCGCAAGTGAGGGCGTATCCACGAGAATCTCGATGGTCTGATCGGGAATGACCGAACCCATCTTCTTCCAGCGCATATAGACGGGCACCCGGATAACGCCGTGACTGTCATGACCGGTCAGATTGGCGGTCGTCAGATACGTCGCGATGCGCGTTGCTTCCTCCGGCGAAGAGTCCGCATGTGCGAAAACTTCGGCGACGAACCCGATCAGATTTTCGACCTTGATGGTGACCATTGCCTCTCTCGCGGTTTAGGCACTTACCTGGGGTCACCACTCACGATCTGGCGGTGATATGTTGGGGCGCCTAGGCCTCAACCTGGCTTATCTAACGAATTCTCTGGTCCAGAGCGAACGATGGCGCAAGGCTATTTCACGCGCACCTGCCAAGGCCAGCCAAGTCAGCCATTAAAGTCAAGAAGGACGCGAATGAGCTATGCGTGGTCCCGGCACGATCATGCAAAAATGTGCTTACTCGCCCGAACCGGGCCGTCCCGCTTTTCGCTCCGGCAAGTCGGACAGAGTAATTTCGAGCGCGTGCAACATCTGCTGCAAGGCGGCCAGTTTGCGCGTGCCGTACCGTTTGTTGATGGCGGCGTAAATGGCTTCCGAAGAGGGCGCGACGGTCTCGATTAGCTCAAGGCCCGCTTTGGATATCGACAGCAGGCTGCGGCGCTGATCGGCCTTCATCACGCGGCGTTGGATCAGCGCTCGCGCTTCCAGGTCTCGCAGTATCCGGGAAAGGCTGGGTCCCAACAGAAAAGCGACTTCTGCAAGTTCCTTGACCTCGATCGTCTTGACCGAGGCGAGCGCGCGCAGAATACGCCATTGTTGCTCCGTGAGGCCATGATCGCGCAACGAAGGACGGAATTGTCGCATGACCGCTTCGCGCGCCCGCAGCAGCGACATCGGCAGCGAGCGGGAGAATTCGCGCATGGGCGACTGCCGCATCTCAGGTTTGGTTCGAAACTCCCGCCGCGCCATATCAATGTTCCCGCAACTACCCGGATAAAAGGGCAGCCCACAAGTTTGCACTGCACAATCACTAAATCGCTTTGCTCCGATAAAGTTAACATGTTAACTACATTTCCGCACCTTCCTTTTCGTCCGAATTGGCCACCTTCCATGGCATTGACAAGAGACGACGTTCGTCTTGCCGCCGAGCGACTGCACCAGGCAGAGAAAAGCCGCCAGCAGATCCGGCAGCTATCACTCGATCATCCCGGCATCACCATCGAAGATGCGTACGCCATTCAAAAGGCGTGGATCGAGATGAAGGTTTCCGAAGGCCGCGCCGTCAAGGGGCACAAGATCGGGCTGACTTCGAAGGCAATGCAGAGCGCGCTGGGCATCGACGAGCCGGACTCCGGCGTGCTGCTCGACGATATGTTCTTTGCAGACGGCGGCGTCGTGCCATCAGACCGATTCATCGCCACGCGCGTGGAAGCCGAGCTTGCATTCATCATCAGGGACCGGCTGTCCGGACCCGACTGCTCGATGTTCGACGTGCTGAACGCGACCGATTTCGTGGTCCCCGCCCTGGAGATACTCGATACGAGGATAGAACGGATCGATCCAGTGACACGCTCGGCTCGAAAGATTTTCGACACCATCGCCGACAACGCCGCCAATGCAGGCATTGTGCTGGGCGGCCGACCGTTGCGTCCGCTCGATGCCGATCTGCGCTGGATAGGCGCGCTTTGTTACCGCAACGGTCAGTTGGAAGAGACCGGGCTAGCGGCGGGCGTACTCAACCATCCCGCCTCCAGCGTCGCCTGGCTTGCCAACAAGATCGCGCCGTCCGGACTTGCGCTTGAGCCAGGTCAGGTAGTGCTGGCGGGGTCCTTTATTCGCCCTATCGAGACCCGCAAGGGCGACACGATCCAGGCGGACTATGGACCGTATGGATCGGTGAGTTGTTACTTCGCATAATACTCCCTAACGGGTCGCCTGGAGGGCTGAGATGCCGCACTTCACGATCGAGTACTCAGCCAATATCGAGGCACGGCTCGACATGGACAAGGTCGTCGAAGTCGTCCGCAAGGCCGCGGTCGAAACCGGGATCTTTCCGATCGGGGGCATTCGCGTCCGCGCCATCCGCTGCGAGCATTACGCGATAGCTACCGGCGACGCGCGTTTTGGCTTTGTCAGCATGGTGCTGCGACTTGGCGAGGGGCGCGATCTGGCCGCGCGCAAGACAGCGGGCGAACATATCTTCGGGGCGCTATCGAGCTATCTTGACCCGGTTTTCTCCGCCGGCAAGCTCGCACTGTCTTTTGACATGCAGATCAATGACAAGGAAACAAGCTGGAAACGCAACAACATTCATGAGGCGCTGAAGGCGGGAGCTGAACATGGATAAGATCACTCCAAAGTCCGATGCCTTCAAGGCCAACCGCGACCGGGCGGCGCCGTTGTTGGCCAAGTTGAAGGCAGACGGCATCGGGCACATCATCGATGGCAAGACCGTTCCGTCAATCTCAGGCGCTACGTTCGAAACCAGATCGCCCGTCGACGGCTCGGTGCTGGCGAGCGTGGCGCGCGGCGACGCGGGCGATATCGATCGCGCCGCAACAGCGGCTGCGCTGGCGTTCAGGAGCTGGCGTGAGATGCCCGCGACCATGCGCAAAAAGCTGCTGCATCGGGTTGCCGACGCCATCGAGGATCGCGCTGAGGATATCGCAGTGCTCGAATGCATCGATACCGGCCAGGCCCATCGGTTCATGGCCAAGGCCGCGATCCGCGCTGCCGAGAACTTCCGCTTCTTCGCCGACAAGTGCGCCGAGGCGCGCGACGGCCTGAACATGCCGGCCGAGGAGCACTGGAATGTTTCGACCCGGGTACCCATCGGGCCGGTCGGCGTGATCACGCCATGGAATACACCATTCATGCTCTCGACCTGGAAGATTGCCCCGGCCCTCGCCGCGGGCTGCACGGTGGTTCACAAACCCGCCGAATGGTCACCGGTCACGGCTGACATGCTGGGGCAGCTCGTCAAGCAGGCCGGCGTTCCCGACGGCGTTCTCAACACCGTGCACGGATTCGGCGAAGAAGCCGGCAAGGCGCTGACCGAGCATCCAGCCATCAAGGCTATAGGCTTCGTCGGCGAAAGCGCCACCGGTTCGGCGATCATGGCGCAGGGCGCGCCGACCTTGAAGCGCGTGCATTTCGAACTCGGCGGCAAGAACCCCGTGATCGTGTTCGATGACGCCGACCTGGACCGCGCGCTCGATGCCGTCGTCTTCATGATCTATTCCCTCAATGGCGAGCGCTGCACCTCGTCGAGCCGGCTTCTCATCCAGGAGGGTATTGCGGACCGCTTCACCGAAAAGCTCGCCGTTCGGGTAAGGGCACTCAAGGTCGGACACCCGCTCGATCCAGCGACCGAAATTGGACCCCTGATCCATGAACGCCACCTCGCAAAGGTATGCTCCTATTTCGACGTCGCCCGGAACGATGGCGCGGTGATCGCGGTCGGTGGCAATCCGCATGACGGTCCGGGAGGCGGCCATTACGTGCAGCCGACGCTGGTAACCGGCGCCCACGCCAAAATGCGGATCGCGCAAGAAGAAGTGTTTGGCCCCTTCCTGACCGTTATTCCGTTTCGGGACGAGAACGAAGCCATCGAGATCGCCAACGCCGTTCAATACGGGCTCGCCGGCTACGTCTGGACTTCCGACATGGGCCGCGCGTTGCGTGTCGCCGACGCCCTTGAGGCCGGAATGATCTGGCTGAACTCCGAAAACGTTCGGCATTTGCCGACGCCGTTCGGTGGGATGAAATCGTCAGGCATCGGCCGCGACGGCGGCGATCATTCGTTCGACTTCTACATGGAAACCAAGCACGTCTCGCTTGCGCGGGGAACGCACAAAATTCAGCGCCTGGGCGTATCCTCATCGTGAGGCGCGCCGAGAGGGCGTAAGGGCGCCTCCTCACCATAAGAGATCTAGGAGCAAGGACCCCCCATGCCTGTCCCGCAACACGTCTTCGATCCTCCGTTCAACATCATCCGGTGCAGCCACGCCGTTCTGGACGTCGTCGATCTGAATGCCAGCCGGGAATTCTACGAGAACACCATTGGGTTGCACATCGAGGATTGCGACGAGAGTTCCGCTTATCTGCGCGGCAGCGAGGAGCATCAGCACCATTCACTGGTGCTGCGAAAAGCGGCGAAGTCCGGCTGCAACCGCCTGGGGTTTAAGGTCGGCAAGGAAGACGATCTCGACAAGGCCGCGGCCTTTTGTTCGGGAAACGGCATCGCTTATGCATTCACCGAACAGCCGTTCCAGGGCCGCACCCTGCAATTCACCGACCCGTTCGGGTTTCTAATCGAACTCTACGCCTCGATGGAGAAACGCCCGCATCTGTTGCGCCGCTACGATCTCTACAAGGGCTGTCATCCGCAAAGGCTCGACCACTTCAACGTGTTCGCGGCCGAAGTTCAGGACACAGTCGATTTCTATGCACGGTTGGGTTTTCGGCTGACCGAGTACGGCGAGGAAGATGGACAGAACGGCCGGATTGCGGCTGCGTGGATGCATCGCAAGGGCAACGTGCATGACTTTGCCATCACCAACGGCAAGGGCCCTCGCCTGCACCACTTCGCCTATTGGGTTCCCACCGCGATGAATATCCTGCACCTTTGCGATGTGATGGCCTCAAGCGGCTTTCTGAAGAACATCGAGCGCGGCCCCGGCCGTCACGGGATTTCCAATGCATTCTTCCTCTACGTGCGCGACCCCGACGGGCACCGCCTGGAGCTTTACACGAGTGATTACTTCACGATGGATCACGACCACGAGCCGATGCGCTGGTCGTTGAAGGACCCACGAAGGCAAACGCTGTGGGGCGCGCCCGCACCTCGATCCTGGTTCGAGCAGGGAACGCCGTTTCCGGGTCAGGCCCTACGCGAGCCCCTGTTCGTCGCTGACGTGACGATTGCCGACTAGGATGCGTAATCGGAGTTTCATTCACCGCGATCTATGGAAGTCTCATGAACAAACCTGTCCGCGTTACCGCCGCCTCGCTGCTTGGGCTGGCGCTGATCATGCTTGCCATGACTGACCTGCACGCCGCCGAACTCAGGGTCATTGCCGGGGGCTCCACGACCTGGTGGCTGAACGAATTGGGCCCCCGGTTCGAGCAAAGCTCGGGCCATAAGCTCGCCATTCGATTCGACTCTACTCCCAACCTGATCAAGCACGTCGTGTCGGGCGAGCCGTTTGATGTCGCCGTGGTACCGGTCGATGTTTTCAAAGACGCCGCCGCAAAGGCCCACTTCGTCGCGGGCCCGACCACCGACGTCGCCCGGGTCGGCTACGGCGTCATCGTCCGCGAGGGCGCGCCGAAACCTGACGTCAGCACTCCCGATGCGTTGAAAAAGGCGCTGCTTGAGGCGAGCTCGGCTGCATTCCTTCCCGAGAGCGCGGCGGGCGCTTATGTCTTGAAAGTATTCGAGCGACTGGACATCGCCGAGACGATGAAAGCCAAGACCAAGCCGCAGACCGCCACAGGCCAGATTGCGAAGGCTGTGGCGAGCGGGGATGCCGAACTCGGCGTGTTTCTCATCAACGTCTTGATTGCTCCGGGCGTCGAACTGGTGGGACCGCTTCCGGCGGAACTGCAGCAGGACCTGGTTTTTACGGCCAGCATCGCCGCCGCCAGCAAGCAGGCAGAAGCAGCGAATGCCCTGATCAGCTTTCTGCTTACCCCTGAGGCCGCCGCCGTGATCAAGGCCAAAGGCATGACGCCCGGCTAGAACGTCGCGATCAGATTCAGCCGGATAAGCGGCTGCAACTAGTTGGACCTCCCATGACACATCGGATCGCGACTTTCTCCACGGACGGATTGATCCGATATGGCTCGGTCGTTGAAGGTGGAATGGTCGATCTATCAGCACGCTTCGGCAAGGATTATCCCACGCTGCGGGAAGTCATTGCCGCAGACGCGCTCATGAAATTGGCCGAGGATGGCGCGCGGCGCGCTCCGGATCATGCGCTCGAGGCCATCACCTGGCTCCCACCCGTTCCGGCGCCGGAGAAGATCATCTGTATCGGCGTCAACTATCCTGATCGTAACGCCGAATACAAGGACGGTCAGGACGCACCGAAGTACCCCAGCATGTTCATGCGCACCCCGCGCTCATTCGTGGGTCATCTCACGCACCTGGTTCGTCCCCGCGCCTCCAGCCAGCTCGATTACGAAGGCGAAGTGGTGCTCGTTATCGGCAAGGCGGGCCGGCATATTCCCGAGGCCAGGGCACTGGATCACATCGCCGCTATCACGCTGTGCAATGAAGGAACCATCCGCGATTGGGTACGGCACGCGAAATTCAACGTGACGCAAGGCAAGAACTTCGACGCGACCGGCAGCCTTGGCCCGTGGCTTGTTCCTTATACCCATGAGGAGCAGATCGCCGACATCAGGCTGACCACGCGGGTCAACGGTGAGACCCGGCAGGACGACCGCACCGGGCGGCTGATCTTTGGTTTCCGTTACCTGATCAGCTATATCTCCACCTTTACCACGCTGGCGCCCGGTGACGTCATCGTAACAGGGACGCCGACCGGCGCCGGGGCGCGCTTCGATCCGCCGCGCTATCTAAAGCGGGGCGACTTCATCGAGATCGAGGCGGACAATATCGGCGTCCTGCGCAATGGTGTGATCGACGAGACCTGATGATTTTGCTCGCAAGCGATTGGACAATGCAATGACAGTAAGTTCAGGCGGTGAAGCCATCGTCAGCGGCCTTGTCGCTCACGGCGTCGACACGGTGTTCGGTCTTCCCGGTGCGCAGATCTACGGTCTGTTCGACGCGTTGCACCAGGCCCAGCTAAAGGTGATCGGCGCGCGCCACGAGCAGGCGTGCGGCTACATGGCCTTTGGCTACGCGCGGTCGACCGGCAGGCCCGGCGTGTTCAGCGTAGTGCCCGGCCCGGGCGTGCTGAACGCCGGCGCCGGGCTGCTCACCGCGTTCGGCGCCAACGAGCCGGTGCTGTGCCTGACCGGACAGGTTCCAACGGCGTTTTTGGGAAAGGGCCGTGGCCATCTGCACGAAATGCCGGACCAGCTCGCGACTCTGAGAACTTTTGTGAAATGGGCCGAGCGCATCGAATATCCGGGCGCCGCGCCCGCGTTGGTGTCGCGTGCCTTCCAGGAGATGCTGTCAGGACGGCGCGGCCCGGTCGCGCTGGAGATGCCGTGGGACGTCTTCACCCAGCGCGCCGAAGCCAGCGAGGCAGGCCCGTTCGATCCTCTCCCTCCCCCTCCGCCCGATCCGGAACTGGTCAAGAGCGCAGCCAAGCTGATCGCGAACAGCAAGACACCCATGATTTTCGTCGGCAGCGGGGCGATTCACGCGCGCGACGAGATCCTCGAGTTGGCGGAAATGATCGACGCGCCTGTCGTCGCGTTTCGCAGCGGACGCGGCATCGTGTCAAACGCGCATGAACTTGGGCTCACCATGGCGGCCGCCTATCGGCTTTGGCCGAAGACCGATCTCATGATCGGCATCGGCACGCGACTGGAACTGCCGACGATGTCGCGGTGGCCCTTCCGGCCTGATGGGTTGAAATCCGTTCGCATCGATATCGATGCTTCGGAAATGCGTCGCTTTACTCCCGATGCGGCCATTATTGCCGACGCTCGGGCGGGCACGACCGAGTTGCTGGCGGCGGTGCGAAAGGCCGCATACAAGAAAAACAGCGGCCGGCGCGCCGTGATCCGCGAAGCCTCTGCAACCGCGCTGCAGGAAATTCAGCAGGTGCAGCCACAGATGGCGTACCTGAACGTTCTCCGCGAAGTGCTGCCCCACAACGCAATCGTCACCGACGAGTTGTCGCAGGTCGGTTTTGCGTCCTGGTACGGCTTTCCGGTTTACCAACCGCGCACCTTCATCAGTTCGGGTTATCAGGGGACGCTTGGCTCCGGCTTCCCCACTGCACTGGGCGCAAAGGTCGCAAATCCAGACCGGCCGGTCGTCGCGATCACCGGGGATGGCGGCTTCATGTTCGGCGTGCAGGAACTGGCAACCGCCGTGCAGTTCAACATCGGCGTGGTTACGCTGGTGTTCAATAACAATTCCTACGGCAATGTGCGACGCGACCAGCGCGAGCGCTTCGACGGCCGGGTGGTAGCCTCCGATCTGGTCAACCCAGATTTCGTCAAGCTTGCGGAATCCTTCGGAGTCGGCGCGGCCCGCGTGACCTCGCCGCAAGTTTTTCGCCCGGCGCTGGAGAAGGCGCTGGCGCATGGCGGCCCCTACCTGATCGACATCGAAGTGCCGCGGGATTCCGAGACCACGCCGTGGACGTATATCCATCCCGCGAAGCCGTAAATTGCCCGCGTCGGCGCTCGGTGATGCCCGGTCGCGATAACGCGCTTAACGCAAAGGCTCTCTCATCCAGAGCGCAATGTCCGGCCAGTATCGTTCGAGCGTTTGTCTTCCCATGAACAGGCCGAGATGATTGGACGGGGCCACCTCGTGCCGGAGATCCTCGGTGGGTGTTGCCGTCAGCCGCGCGACCGCCAACACCTGTTCGGGGGCGACGACTTCGTCCGCGCTACCCGCGAGAAGATAGGTCGGAAGCCGTACGCGCGTGAGGTCGATGGTTTGACCAAGCGCGACAAAGCTTCCGGTGGCAAGCTGGTTGAGCTTGTATAACTTCTCTACGACTTCGAGATAATAAGTGCCGGGAACGTCGATGGTCCAGGCATTCCAGGCCTTGAAGATAGCCTCCAGGTGGGCGAATTCCGGCGAGCCGACCGGCTGAAAAGCCTGCAGCGATTCACGAATCCGGGATGGGTCCGTATCGTTGCCCCAGAACCTTGCCATGTTGCGGCCGATCACGCGGCCATCGCCGGCATCGACCAGGCTCTGGAACATGCTCAACGGTGTTGCGGCAGCGATCGAGGACAATTTGGATTCTCGGGCAGCGATGTCGACGGGCGAGCCGGCCATGACGAGCTTGCGTACTTTTTCCGGGAAACGTCCCGCATAGACCAGCGACAGCCAGCCTCCCTGACAGAGACCGATGAGATCGACCAGGCCGCCCATCTGATCGACGAGGATGTTCAGATCGGCGAGGTAATCATCGATGCCGAGATATCGCATTTTCGGGCTGGCCGAGCGCCACGCCGTCATGAAGAGCCGCTCGATGCCGGCAAGACGTAGAGCCGCAACCAGACTGTGCCCGTCGGCGAGATCAGCTATCGCGGCTCCGTGCAGCGCCAGCGGCGTGCACAACAGGGTCGGAATGCCGTTATCGACGACGGTGAAGTCGTGCAGCCGAACGCTGGGCAGTTGGAGCGCGATCTTGCTCGGCGTGGCGCCCACCGGCTCCTGCATCTTGTGTTCCTCGCCGCCGTTCAGCCCGAGGAAATACGCGCTCATGGAAGACGCGGTTTCGAACGCCGATGCGGCTGCGATCGCCGGCCAGAAGAACGCCTCATAAGGAAATTGGCCGGGGTCTCGGTCCATTTGCTATAGCGATGCCTGCTTTTGTCTAAAACGATTTTGGTCGGATCACCTTATCCGTCAACCCTGCATATCGGGCGGGCGTCCGCATGGGAAGCATGAGCGCGGGTATCCTGATGTACCGTCATAGCGGGGACGGTTTGCTCGTGCTGCTCGTCCACCCTGGCGGACCTTTCTGGCGTAATCGCGATCTGGGGGCGTGGTCCATTCCAAAAGGGGAATTTCAGGCCGGCGAAGATCCGCAGCAGGCTGCCCGCAGGGAATTCGCCGAGGAACTCGGAGTGAAGCCGACTGGTCTCATGCGATCATTGGGAGAGGTGCGTCAACGCGGGGGCAAGAAGGTTTTTGGATATGCGCTGAAAGGCACGCTCGACGTGGACAGCGTGCGCAGCAACAAGATCCCCATCGAGTGGCCGCCCCGATCCGGCCGTACGATCGAAGTTCCGGAGATTGATCGCGCGGAGTGGTTCGCGCTTCCACTCGCGCGGCAAAAAATTCTTGCCGCCCAGCAGCCGTTCCTCGACCGCCTTGAGCAGATGTGACTCGGTCAGCGCGCCCTGCGGAACGTCAGGTTGATGCGCTGCCGACCGAGCAAGGCGTGCTCCCCATCCGCCAGCGGTGCGACGCCATGAAAGGCGAGCCGCGCCGGCCCGCCCCACACGACGACGTCACCATGCTCCAGCCGAAGGCGGCGCGGCTTGTCGCTGCGTTTCAATCCGCCAAACAGGAAGATGGCGGGCAGCCCCAAGGAAACCGAGACAATCGGAGCGCTGAAGTCGGTCTCGTCCTTGTCTTGATGCAGCGACATCCGCGCGCCTGGCTGATAGCGATTGATGAGGCACGCGTCAGGCAAGAAGGCTTCAAAGCCGGCGCGGTCGGCCGCTTGTTCCGCAAGCTGGCGAAACGAGGCAGGCATGGCAGGCCATGGCTTTCCCGATTCCGGATCGCTGCCATCGTAACGATAGCCCGTGCGATCGGTCACCCAGCCAACGCTGCCGCAGTTCGTCATGGCCACCGACATTTGATGGCCGCCCGGAGTGAACATCTGCCGAAACGGCGCCTGTTCGAGTATCGCCCCGATCGACGCGATCAGATCACGTTCAAATGGCATGGCGAAGCCGTGCAGAAGCATGGCGCCGTCAGCGATCCTCTGCTGCAACGCGTGCGCGGCGGTTTCGAACAAATCTCCGGTCAAAGGCCTACGCACTCATTTGGCATCATGAAAGATCACGCCGAGCGTATGGCGGTGCCCGGAACGGACCCGGCTTACGCCATGGCGGAGATTGACCCGATAAGTTCCGCGCGTCCCCTGAACCGGTCGCACATGCACCGCGAAGGCCACCGCATCCCCTTGAGTGAGCGGCACCACCTCGGGCCGGGATTGCATGCGCGGGCGCTGCTCCGTCAGTACAAACTCGCCGCCGCTGAAATCGCGGCCCGGTTCGGACAGGAGACACGCAACCTGTAGCGGAAAAACGTGTTCGCCGTAGAGATCCTGATGCAGGCAGTTGTAGTCGCCGGCCTCATACTGGAGCAGCAGCGGCGTTGGGCGAGTCTGGCCCGCCGCATGGCACCGCCTCAGGAAGGCATCGTGTCGTTCCGGATAGCGGATATCGATCCCCATGGCTTCGTTCCAACGATTGGCCACATCACGGAGCTTCACGTACAGCGCCGGCCGCAGCCTCGCGATCAAATCGGGAAGCGGATAGGAGAAATACTTGTACTCGCCGCGCCCGAAGCCGTGGCGGGCCATGACAACCCGACTGCGGAAGTGGCTATCGTCAGGGTAAACTGCCGCAAGCGCGCGGCATTCCTCCGTGGAGAGCAATCCCTTGAGAACGGCGCAGCCCTGCGCATCAAGTTCGTGAGTCGCTTGCGTCCAGTCGATGGCGTCGACTCGCGCCGAGATGTCGGAGGGCGGGATCGGACGGGCAACTCTGGTCGCACTTGATTTCATGGCCGCGACTCTCGCAAATCCGTGCGAACCGCGCCACCCGATTTCCGTGTAGGGCGTTAGCCGAGCACCGGCAATGCGATGACATCATAGGCGTGGCGAATGCTCCGCTTGAGAACGGGGTCCTCAAGCTCGAACTCAAAGCGGGTGGACGGGCGGATGCCGCCCTTGGCGGCAAAGGTTCCGCCGAACATGGCGCATCCATCGGGAAATCCCTTTTTGCCGAAGCCGCGCTGGATCAATTCGGGGACCGAGAGCATGCTGTCGAGCGTATCCTCCTGATAGAGCACGCGAGCGCCTTCAATCCAGGCGAAGGAGCGCAGGATCATCCGATCCCAATGTCCGCCGACCTCCTCGAGTTCCCACAGCACCGGCGCCATGACCTTGTCGCACATCTGCTTAGAGACAGTGACGCTGTAGGCCTCCACCTTGCGATCGGTGTGATCCGATCCGAGGCCGACAAAGATGCGGCCCTGCCAGCCGATCAGAACGAACTCGACTTCGCCGCTTGTGTCGCCGCCGCTGACTTCGATGCAGTCGGTCGTGGTCAGCCGCCGCGCGGCGACCCGGTAATAGATCGGAGTGGTGGCAGGGCGCGAAATGCCGATGGCTTCCAGTTCGGCGATATGTTTGTCGCGCGCCACCGGATCGCGGCCGGTCCATCCGGCCATCACTGCCTGATCAATGGGCAGCGTCAGCGGGGTCGTCATGCCCTTGGCTTCGATGGTGAATGTAAGATCATACACGGATGGCGTCCTCCATTCCGGCAGCCAGTTCAAGAATGCGCCGGTCCGCGCCGCCTGTTCCTGCCAGCATCAGCCCCACGGGCACCTCCCCTTCGCGATTGCAGGGCAATGAAATGGCGCAGCCGTCGATCATGTTGATCAGCGTACAATTGCGCAGCGACAGCACGTTTGCCTTCCCGAATTCCTTCTCGTCGGCCAGATGGGCTATCGGCGGCGGCGTTATCGCGCTAGTCGGCAAAACGAGCGCGTCGTATGGCGCGAGACGGCGCGAGGATTGCTCAATCAGAGATTTCCGGGCACGAAGCAAGTCGACATAGTCCGCCGCGCTAATGCTTTCACCACGCACGATGCGCATCCTGACGCTGGGATCGTAGACGTTCCCCTTGGTGGCGATCAGGTGGCGATGCCAGGCATAACTATCCGCTGCGGCAAAACCGCCGTTGGCGTTCATCACGCCGACATCGAGGAATTCCGGTACGGCGATCCGCTCGATCAGCGCGCCCTGCCGCGAGAGCACCTCGAGCGCACGCTCGAAAGCCCGCGCCACCTCGTCGTCGAGCTGGTCGAGTGCAACCGTTGTCGGCACTGCCAGGCGCATCCCCTTCACAGGGCGCGGCTGCAGCGGAAGCACCGGCTCGTCGGCCAGTACCGCATCGAGCACGGCGCAACATCCTACGGTACGCGCCAGCGGCCCGAAGCTGTCGAGCGTAGACGAAAGGGGCACACCACCCTCCAGCGGGACGCGCCGCTGCGTCGGCTTGAAGCCGACAATGCCATTATACGCAGCCGGTATCCGGCATGAGCCGCCGGTATCGGTGCCGAGCGCTCCATGAGCCATCCGATCAGCCACGGAGACCGCAGCCCCGGATGACGAACCTCCGGGCACATGCCCCACGCTTCGCCGCCATACGCTCTTTGGCGTCCCGTAGTGCGGATTGATGCCGATCCCCGAATAGGCGAATTCGGTCATGTTGGTGCGGCCGATGACGACAAAGCCAGCGCGGCGCAGCCGCGCCACCACGGGCGCATCGGCTTGCGCCGGGGCCGTATCTTCCAGCGCGCGCGAGCCGGCGCGCGTCACCTGGCCTTTAATATCGAACAGATCCTTGATCGAAACCGGGATTCCCGCAAAGCGCGACGGCGCCGCATTGATGCGTCGCAGCCGGTCCATCGCTTCCGCCGCCTCGATCGCCGCCTCCGCATCGACGTGAATAAAGGTTCGCGCACCCTCGCCCGCTTCGTCAGCTATCCTGGCAAGGCAGCCATCGACGATCTTGCGCGCCGTTGTGCGGCCATTCTCGAGGTCATCGGCCAGTGCGGCAAGCGCCGGAGTATTCAGCATTGCTAGTCCTGTTCGCTGCTTGTTCAAAGTTTCAGGCGGAGCGGCTACGTTCGCCGGGCACGAGCGCGCTCTCACGCCCTGGCAGCGGGCTCGTCTTGTTCAAGGTGAATCCCCCCGCTTTCGCTCTTGTCTGATCAATCTAGCGCGAGGGATGATGGCGGCACAAGCGCTGCCCATTGGCAGAATGGTGCGCCGTCCGGAATACGCGCATGAGGTGAGCTGGACCGTTGACGTCGGGCCGTCCAATGTCGCATCAAAGCTGCAAGCAGCGGGCCGCAAGCTGAGACCCGCCCAGGGAGGATCTAGCACCATGGCCGAACCCGCGCGTGCAAAGCCCAAACCGACGCCCGAAACCCAGCATTTCTGGGACGGTACACAGGCCGGCGAACTTCGCCTCCAGCGTTGCGACACCTGTGCAAACGTCTATTTCCCGCCGCGCCCATTCTGCCCGGCTTGCGCGTCCCGCAAGGTCAGCGTTTTCAAGGCCAGCGGCAAGGGAAAGCTCTACAGCTATGTCATCAATCATCGGCCCGCCGCACCCGGTT
Source organism: Bradyrhizobium sp. (assembly GCA_045811665.1). Lineage (GTDB taxonomy): Bacteria > Pseudomonadota > Alphaproteobacteria > Rhizobiales > Xanthobacteraceae > Bradyrhizobium. The sequence goes on along the minus strand of JBJMTO010000113.1, from coordinate 18,532 downwards.
TCACGCCGCCTTACGCGATCGCGGTGGTCGAACTCGAAGAAGGGCCGCGGATGATGAGTAACATCGTCGATTGCCCTCAAACGCCAGAGGCACTCGAACTCGACATGAATCTGGAAGTGGCCTTCGAAAAACTCGATGACCAGATCACGCTTCCCCTGTTCCGTCCGGCAAAGGGATAAGCACCATGCGGAGAAACCAGGTCGCCGTCGTAGGCGCTGCAGAAACAACCGAACTCGGCGTGATTCCGAACGTGTCTCAAATCCAGCTGCATGCAGATGCAGCGCTCAACGCCATCGCCGATGCGGGGCTTAAATTGTCTGACATCGACGGCATCGCCACGGCCGTCGAAACCCCGCAGCAGATCGCCCATTATCTCGGCATCACGCCCACCTGGGCCGACGGAACGTCGGTCGGGGGCTGCTCGTTCATGCTTCATGTGCGTCATGCGGCGGCCGCGATCGAAGCCGGATTATGCAAGACCGTGCTCATCACTCACGCTGAAAGTGGGAAATCGATGATCGGCAAGCAGCCTCGCTCGACTCCGCCGGACAGCTTGAACGGCCAGTTCGAGTCCCCGTTCGGCGTGTTCGGTCCGCCGAGCATGTTTCCGATTCCGGTACTTCGCTACATGAAGACCCACGGCATCACCCATGAGCAGATTGCGATGGTTGCGGTGGTGCAGCGCGAATGGGCAGCGAAGAATCCGCGCGCCACCATGAAGGCGCCAATCACGGTCGAGGACGTGCTGAACTCGCGGATGATCGCGTACCCGTTCCGTATCCTGCAATGCTGCCTGGTCACCGACGGCGGGGGCGCGTTGATCCTCACCAGCGCCGACCGCGCCAAGGACTTTCCTAAAAAGCCCGTTTATATTCTCGGGACCGGCGAGAGTGTCGAAACACCGATGGTCAGCCAGATGCAGACCTTCGACAGTTCTCGCGCGTTCAAAGTGGCAGGACCGATGGCGTTCAAGGAGGCCGGGATCACCCACAAGGACGTCGATCACCTGATGATCTACGACGCGTTCGCGCATCTGCCGCTCTACGGGCTCGGCGATCTCGGCTTCATGCCGCACGAAGAGACCGGTAAGTTCATTGCGGACGGCAATACCCGGCCAGGCGGCAAGCTGCCGCTCAACACCAATGGCGGCGGCCTGAGCTATATGCATTCCGGCATGTACGGCATGTACGCGCTGCAGGAGAGCGTGCGGCAGCTGCGCGGCGTGGCGCCAGCGCAGGTACCCGGAGCGAAGATCTCGGTCTGTCACGGAGTCGGCGGCATGTTCGCCGCGAGCGGCACGATTATCTTCACCAACGAGCGCTGAGCTTCGTCTTCCCCGGGATACGCCTCGCCCGACCCGAGATGCTTATCCAGTCCGGGCACCGGCTTCGCTCGCGGAATGAAACTTATTCACACGACGAACGGAGGACCTCCATGAACAAATCACTGCAGGACAAAGTCATCATCGTAACCGGCGCGGGGCGCGGCATCGGGCGCGAGATCGCGCTGCTTTGCGCCGCAGAAGGCGCCAAGGTCGTCGTCAACGATCCCGGCGTCGCCGCCGACGGCTCGGGCTCCAACGCTTCGCCGGCTGAGGAAGTGGTCGAGGAGATCAAGAAGCGGGGCGGCACCGGCGTTGCGAATTTCGAAACTGTCGCGGAAGCAATCCCCGCCGGCAAGATCGTCAAGACCGCCCTCGATACTTTTGGCAAGCTCGATGGCGTCGTTAACAATGCCGGCATCCTGCGTGACGCAATTTTCCATCGCATGAGCATCGATGCTTTCGAGTCCGTCATCAAAGTGCATCTGATGGGCTCATTTTATGTCTCGCATGCCGCCGCGCGGCTGTTCCGCGAACAGGAAAGCGGATCGTTTGTCCACTTCACTTCCACTTCCGGTCTGGTCGGCAATTTCGGCCAGGCCAACTACGCCGCCGCGAAACTCGGCATTGTCGGGCTCTCGAAATCGATCGCGCTCGACATGAATCGTTTCAACGTCCGCTCCAACTGCGTTTCGCCCTTTGCATGGAGCCGGCTGATCGGAACCATTCCGACAGAAACCGAAGCCGAGAAGGCCCGTGTGGCCAAGATTCAGCAGATGGGACCGGAGAAGATTGCCCCTGTCGTCGCTTACTTGCTGAGCGAGGAAGCAAAGGACGTCACCGGGCAGATCTTCGCAGTTCGGATGAACGAGATTTTCCTGATGGGACAATCCCGTCCCTTACGCTCGATCCATCGTGGCGAAGGCTGGACCCCGCAAACTATCGCCGAACACGGCATGCCCGCCCTGAAGTCGTCGTTCTACAAGCTGGACCGCTCGGCGGACGTGTTCAACTGGGATGCGATTTAGGCGTCCGCTCCAGGGCACGGCGCTTGCGAAAGGCAACATCATCTGAAGTTGGCTGCTGAACTTGGCTGCCCGCATTGCGCCCGATTGCGGGCGCAGAATTTTCTTCCAACAAGAAAATGGGAGAAATCATGACAACTCCACTGACCTTTTCGGACATGAGCAATCAACGTTTCGACCGCCGCAAGCTGCTGAGGGGCGCGGCAGCTCTCGCCGCGACCGGGGTGGGCATCCGAGCCGCTTCGGCAGCAACCGTAACTCCATTTGGACAAACGGGCTCGCTAACTCCGTCCACCGACCCGATGCCCTTGGGACCGTTGCCGGGGAGCCGCTATCCGGATCCTCACCTGGAGTCGCTTAAAAAACCCAAGGTCTCGTTCGGACCTAGCGGTTTCCCCGCCTTCGCAGGCACCATGGCAGTTGAGCGCGTGGCTACCGGCTTCCGCTGGGCCGAGGGACCGGTTTACTTCCCGGCTGGCCGCTACGTGTTGTTCAGCGACATTCCGAATAACCGGATCATGCGCTTCTCGGAAGATGACGGCCACGTCAGCGTATACCGCCAACCCTCGATGAACTCGAACGGCAACACCATCGATCGGGAGGGACGCCTGCTCACCTGCGAGCATAGCGGCCGCAGGGTCACTCGGACCGAGCTCGATGGTTCGGTCACGATCATCGCCGACAAATACAACGGCAAGAAGCTGAATTCGCCGAACGACGCGGTTGTCGCCGCGGACGGCTCGATCTGGTTCACCGATCCCGTGTACGGCATCGGCGGTTTTTATGAGGGCATCAAGGCCGAGCCTGAGCAGGAGAAGCGCAACGTCTACCGGGTCGATCCGAAGTCCGGTGAGGTTAAAGTCGTCGTCGATGATTTCGTCGAGCCGAACGGCCTTGCTTTTTCGCCTGACGAGAAGAAGCTTTATGTCTGCGACACCGGGTTCACAGACGGGCCGGAGAACCCCTCGCATATCCGCGTGTTCGACGTGGATCTCGCGGCCGGGAAGGTTTCGAACAGCAAAGTGTTCGCGGACATGCCCAAGCCCAGTATTACCGACGGGGTGCGTTGTGATACCGAGGGGAACGTCTGGTGTTCCGTAGGTTGGGGCGATCCGGACGAGGACGCCGCACGCTGCTACACCAAAGAGGGCGACCTGCTCGGCAAGATCCACATACCAGAAACTGTCGCCAATCTGTGCTTCGGCGGTCAGCAGCGAAACAGACTTTACATCTGCGGTTCGACATCACTGTATGCAGTGTACACGAGTGTGCAGGGCGCTCTGAAGCCTTGATCTCCGGCCTTCGCCGACAAGCGCGGGCTGCCCTTCGGCTAGCCCGCGTTTTGCGTCTGCAGCGTCGTATTTCCCGGATTCCCGCGTTGGCGTGAGAACCTGGGTATTCGACACGCCCTCACCCGCTGTTTCGCAACCCTGCCGATATGCCGTTGATGGTGAGCTGGATGCCGCGCAGCACCTGTTCATCCCTGTTGTTCGCGCGATGCTCCTTGAGAAGCTCGAGCTGCACATGGTTCAAAGGATCCAGATAAGGGAACCGGTTGCGGATGGAACGCTCCAGCAGCGGGTTGGCCTGCAGCAGCCGCTCGTGCCCCATGATGTCCAACAGCTTCTCGATGGAGCTGTGCCACTCCGCCCGTATCCGCCCAAAGATATTTTCCCGCAATACCACGTCGGGCACCAATTCGGCGTAGCGCGAGGCGATCGCGATCGAGCTTTTCGCCAACACCATGTCCATGTTGGAGAGCAAAGTACGGAAGAAAGGCCATTCGCGATACAGTTCCTTCAGGAAAGGCATGCCTTGGTCCGGATGCTTGGCAAGCCAGGCTTCGATGGCGCTAGCGAAGCCGTACCATCCCGGCAGCATCAGCCGGCATTGGGCCCAACTGAACACCCAGGGGATGGCGCGGAGGTCCTCGATATCGCGCGTCTTCTTGCGTGAAGCCGGCCGGCTGCCAATGTTCAACGTGGCGATCTCGGTGATAACCGTGGAAGCCCAAAAATACTCCGCGAAACCGTCCGTCTCATAGATCAACCCGCGATACGCTTTGAACGCCAATGCCGATAGTTCGTCCATCGCCTCGAGATACTCTTGCCGTGGCGCGCTCTGCCGCGGTTGCATCAGGCTCGCCTCGAGCGTGGCGGCTGCCAGGATTTCCAGGTTACTCCGGCCAACCTCTGCATTGGAGTATTTGCTTGAAATGATCTCGCCTTGCTCGGTGATCCGAATCTGGCCGTTCACCGCGCCGCCGGGCTGCGCCACAATCGCGTCGTAGCTCGGTCCGCCGCCGCGTCCGACCGAGCCGCCGCGGCCGTGAAACAGCCGTAAGCGAACGTGGTGGCGCGCGAACACTTCGATCAGACCGATTTCAGCTTTGTAGAGCTCCCATCCCGAAGTAACGAAACCTCCATCCTTATTGCTGTCGGAATAGCCCAGCATCACTTCCTGGACCGCGCCGCGGCTGTCGACGAGCCTGCGATATTCATGCGTCGATAACAGTCGATCCATGATGCCCGCTGAGCTCTGCAGATCCTCGATGGTCTCGAACAGCGGCACGATGTTGATCGCGCTGCGCCCGGATGGATTGACCAGGCCTACCTCCTTCAGCAGCAAAGCCAATTCGAGCATGTCCGACATCCCCTTGCACATCGAGATGATGCATTGTGGGATGACATCGGCGCCGAACCTCGCATGCGCGTCGGCAGCCGCATGGAAGACCGCTAGTTCAGCCAGGGTCTCCTCGCTGTATTTCACAAAGGACGAGATCAAAGGCCGTGCATTGCCAAGCTCGGTGGCTAGAAGTTCAATCCGCGCCTCTTCGTTCAACGCCAGATAAGACATTCCGGGCATTGCCGCGTCGATCAGTTCCGCGACGGTTCGCTCATGCACAGCCGAGTTCTGGCGCAGGTCGAGACGCGCGAGATGAAAACCAAAACAGTCGACCGCCCTGCGAAGTCGCCGCAGTCGTCCACGCGCGATGACGCGCGAATTGTTCGATATCAGCGAGCGGTGTAGAATATCGAGATCAGCCTTGAATTCCGCGACATCGGCGTAAGCCGCGGCCTGCCCGACGGGTGCACGGGTGGTTTCTACATCCAGCCTCACGGCGGTGGCGGTGAGCCGGGCATAGATACCGGAGACTGCCAGCCGATACGGCTCACCACTTCGGTGCGGTGAGGTGTCGGGCGATCGCTCGGCAAGCGCGCGCAGTTCATGCGAGATATCAGCCAGGTGGGCTGCAAGCGACAATTCCGCGCCGAGCGCGTGCACTTCCTCCAGATAGTAGCGCAGCACCCGGCTCGACTGCATCTTCAGCGTTCCGCGCATTACCTCCGCCGTAACGAAAGGGTTGCCGTCGCGATCGCCGCCGATCCAGCTTCCCATCCGCAGGAACGAGGCAAGCTCTTCTTGAGCGCCGTCGGAATCATTTAGTTGATCCTCGAGCGCGCAATGCAGCCGTGGAACCTCGTGCAGGAAGGTGTAATCGTAGAATGACAAGCCGTTGGCGACCTCATCCAGCACCGTGAGCTTGGTACGGCGCAGCAGGTTGGTCTGCCACAGCGTCAGCACCTCGCGCCGCAATTCTTCGTCGCTGGCAGCCAGTTCATCCGGCGTAAGCTGGATGCGTTCGCGCTGATTCAACAGCGCCGCGATTTCCATCTCCCGGTCAATGGTGCTCTTGCGGCGAACCTCCGTCGGATGCGCCGTCAGCACCGGGCTGACGAGCGCCGATGCGAAGAAGCGACGCAGGTCGGCGGCACTGAAGCCGGCCGCTCGTGCATGCGACAGGGTAAGCGGCAGCGTTCCCGGAACGGGCGTTCCGCCGGCTGCCGCACGGGCGCGCATTTGCCGGATGTTGTTTTGATCCTCGGCGATGTTGGCGAGGTGAGAGAAATAGCTGAAAGCGCGTACGATCAGCACGGTCTCGCTGGTCGACATGCTGTCGAGGATACTCTCCAGCTCCCGCCGGGCTGGTCGATCGTCATCCCGATGGAAGCGGATCGAAGTCTGCCGGATGCGCTCCACAAGGTCGAAAACGTCATCGCCTTCCTGGTCGCGGACGGTGTCGCCGAGAATTCGTCCGAGCAGCCGGATGTCGTTCCTCAACCGGGCGTCTTCTTCAAGCGCCAGGGCTTCTTCGGCGCGGTTAGACCGCAATTCGGCGTCGGAAGGCATGATCTGGGGTGACATGGCGAGATGCTCCAGAATTGCCCGGCCCTCGTTGAGTCGCAATTTTTTGGGCTTAGCGCAAGGCCAACGATGCTTTCAAATCCGCCGCCCTGCCCGCGCCCAATACGGATCCCGCAGACGCCTCTTGAATATCTTGCCGGAATCCTCCCGCGGCAGATCTTTCGTTATCTCGATATGCTTCGGCACTTTGTAGTCAGCTAACGAAGTCTTCAGGTGTTGGCGTATGTTCGGGGCGTCGAGCGTCACGCCGGGTTGGGGCTCCACTACGGCCATCAGCGCCTCACCAAATTCATCGTCGGGAATGCCGAACACGGCACAATCGTGCACGCCGGGCATGGCATGGAGCGCCGCCTCTATTTCGGCCGGATAGATGTTGACCCCGCCGGAAATCACCATGTCGCGTTTGCGGTCGCAGATGAACACGTAGCCGTCTTCATCGATGTAGCCGACGTCACCCGAAGTGATGAAGCCATCCCGTTCAATCTCGACGCGCTTGTCAGGCTTGTTGTGGTAGGTGAAATCCGGATTGTCCGCGATCCGCGAATAAATCTCGCCGATCTCACCTTGCGGCAGCACTTGTCCCTCTTCACCGACGAACCGAAGCTCCGCGCCCGGTGCAATCCTGCCGACCGTGCCCGGCTTCTTTAGCGCGTCTTCCGAATTGGCGAAGGTGACAGCGCCGGATTCGGTGCTGCCGTAGAATTCATAAATCACCGGTCCCCACCATTCAATCATCGCCCGCTTGACCTCGGCCGGACACGGCGCCGCGGCATGGATGACGTGCCGCACTGAAGAGATGTCGTATTTCCTGCGCACCTCCTCTGGCAACTTCAGCAGCCGGATGAACATGGTCGGCACCATGAACATGGTGTCGATCTTCTCGGCCTGGACCAGCCGCAAGAACTCCTCAGGCTCGAACCTCGGCATCAACACCAGCGCGCCTCCGAGCCGGCCAGCGCGGAGCCCGAACGAGTTCGGGGCCGAATGATACAGCGGGCCTGGCAACAGCGCTCGCGCACCCGGTTTCAGCCCATAGATCATGCCCCGCATTCGCTCGGCGGACGCGATTTGCTGAGGCGTCGGCGCATTGCGCCGCACGCCCTTGGGATGGCCCGTTGTGCCGGAGGTGTAGATCATGTTCTGAGGCTGCGGCCGGACCGGGCCCTCGTAGGGACGCTGCTTGGCGAGCCAGGACTCAAGGTCGATGGCGAAATCCGGGGTGGCGAGATGATCGGGCTCCACTTTATAGTTGGTCAGGATCTCCGGCGGCGTCGGCACGCTGATAACGGTTACGCCGGCTGGAATAGCGTCCCGCAGATGATGCAGCATGTCGGCGTGGCCGACGAGAACACGGGTGCCGGAATCGACGAGGATGTAATTGATTTCCTCCGGCTTGAAATGCCAGTTGACCGGGACGCCATAGGCGCCGAGCTGCATGGCGGCATAAGCCGCCTCGACAAAGGCAATGTCGTTGCGCATCAGAATGCAGACACTCTCGCCCTGGCTGACACCGAGCCTCTCAAACCCGCCGGCCATGCGGGCGGCACGATCGGCGACCTCGGCGTGAGCCCGCCGGCGCTGACCGCTTTTGATGCCGAGGAAAAGAGACGCTCTATCGTTCATTTCGAGTTCGTCGGTCGGAGAAATCGCTTTGCTTGGGCGTACTTCGCTCAAGCATCGGCAAACCGTGGCACGCGCTTTTCCATGTTGGCGCGCACCGCCTCGATCTGGTTGGCCCCACCCATCAGCTTCATCTGCTCGATAGACTCCGCCAGCAACGCCGGGCCGGGGTCGACCGTCAAGTTGTTGAGCATGCGCTTTGCCGCGCGGATGGCCTCGGGGCTCTTGCCGGCGATCTCGCGCGCAACCTCGAAAGCCGCGGCGCGAGGATCGTCGCAGATGCGCGTGGCGAGGCCGTAGCTCATGGCCTCCTGCGCCGAAAAAATCCGCCCCGTATACGTCAGCTCGCGCAGGATGTCGTCACGCACGAGGCTCGCCAGGATCGGCGTTCCCGCCATGTCCGGCACAAGGCCCCATTTGATTTCCATGATCGACATCCGGGCATCGTGCGCCAGGAAACGCATGTCGGCGCCTAGCGCGAGTTGAAAACCGCCACCGAACGCCACCCCGTGGATCGCGGCGATCACCGGCATCGGGAGCTGCCGCCATCCCCACACCGCCTGTTGCGGGAAATTTGCCAGCCCGTGGGTGCGCGCGGCCAAGTCGCGCGTTTCTCCTGCCGGTCCGTTACCGTCCTTGTCCTTCATCGCGGCGAAGCGACCCATGTCGAGTCCTGCGCAAAAGGCGCGGCCCTCGCCGGACAGTACCACGGCTCTCACGCCTTTTTCGCGGGCGAGCCGGTCCGACGCCGCCACGAGCGCGTCGAACATCGCCGCATCGAGCGCGTTCATCTTCTCCGCCCGGACCAGCCGGACGTCGGCGACCCCATCCGAAATCGATATCGAGACGCGATCATCCATCGATGTTCTCCCTGCTTCCCCTTCTTTGCCGCTTTACAGAACGGCGTTGTCTGGATTTAGTCAATCGACCAATTAGCGACAATCATTTTTGAGGGATGTCTCTCATGTTCAACGAAAAACTTCTGGCTGGCCGGCGCATCCTCGTGACGGGCGGCGGCACCGGGCTAGGCAAATCAATGGCGGCGCGCTTTCTCGAACTCGGCGCCGAGCTGCACATATGCGGCCGCCGCAAAGGCGTATGCGACGAAACCGCGACGGAGCTGATGGACCGCTACGGCGGCCGGGTCATCAGTCACGGCGTGGACATTCGAAATGCGCTCGCGGTCGACGAAATGGTCGAGACCATCTTCAGAGACGGCCCGTTGACCGATCTGATCAACAATGCCGCCGGCAACTTTATCTCGCGTACCGAGGATCTGACCCCGCGCGGCTTCGATGCGGTTGCCAACATCGTCATGCACGGCACTTTTTACGTCACTCACGCGGTCGGCCGACGGTGGATCGCAGCCAAGCAGCGCGGCAACGTGGTTTCGATAACGGTTACGTGGGTGCGCAATGGCAGCCCCTATGTCGTACCCTCTGCCATGAGCAAATCCGCGATTCACGCCATGACAATGTCGCTGGCGACGGAATGGGGACATTACGGTATCCGGCTCAACACCATCGCCCCCGGCGAAATTCCAACCGAGGGGATGAGCAAGCGCATCAAGCCCGGCGACGAAGCCGGCGCGCGCACCAAGGCAGCCAACCCGATGGGTCGGGTCGGCAAGATGGAGGAACTGCAGAACCTCGCGGTGTTCCTGATCTCGGGGGGTTGCGACTGGATCAATGGCGAGACCATCGCGATGGACGGTGCCCAGGCGCTGGCGATGGGTGGAAACTTCTATCAGTTGCGCGACTGGTCCGACGCCGATTGGAGCCAGGCGCGCGACTCGATCAAGGCACAGAACGAAAAGGATCGGGCGGCGCGGGGATAACGCAGCGCCATATTGTCTTTGGCGTGCGCTGGCGTCAGTATCGCCGCGATCAAAAACAATTTTGGTGGGAGCGAGATGTCTGACATCCAGGAACCGGCAAACCTTGCCGAGATGGTGCGCGCCCGGGGCCGGACCCGTGGCAACGCCATCGCCTATGAATTCGAGGGCCGTCAGACCAGCTTCGCCGAATTTGATATTCTCACCAACCGGGTCGCGAACGCGCTGATCGCGCTGGGCGTCCAGCCGCGCGAGCGCATCGCGTATCTTGGTAAGAACAGCGACATTTATTTCGAGCTTTTGCTTGGCGCCATGAAGGCCAACGTGGTGATGGCGCCGGTGAACTGGCGGCTTGCCGGCCCGGAGATTGCCTTCATCGTCGAGGATTGCAGCGCGCCGGTGCTGTTTGTGGGGCCGGAATTTCTCGAGCAGATCGACAAGATCAGAGCAGAACTGCCTCATGTCCGCACGTTCATCGCAACCGAAGGCGCCGCGCCCGGCTGGATCAGCTATACAGCCTGGCGCGATGCGCAGAGCGATGAAGACCCCAACGTTCCGATCGACCGAAAGGACATCGCAATCCAGCTTTACACCTCCGGCACCACAGGCAAGCCGAAAGGTGCGATGCTGTCGCACGCCAATTTCCTGAACCTGGTCGAGACCGGCAGGGATGCGAAGCCCGATTGGAACAAATGGAGCGAGGATGACGTCTCGCTGGTTGCGATGCCCGTCTTCCACATCGGCGGCTCCGGCTGGGGCGTGATGGGCCTCTATCACGGCGCCAGGGGCGTAATCGCCCGCGAATTCGATGCCACCAAGGTGCTGGATTTTTTCGAGCAGTCCGGCATCACCAAATTGTTCATGGTCCCGGCGGCGATGCAGTTCGTGGTGCGCCAGCCCCGCGCCCGCCAGGTGGATTTTTCCCGCCTGAAATACATGCTGTACGGCGCCTCGCCCATCCCTGCCGCACTGTTGAAGGAGTGCATCGAGGTGTTCGGTTGCGGCTTCGTGCAGATGTACGGCATGACCGAGACTACCGGCACGATCGTCGCGCTGCCGCCGGAAGATCACGTTGAGGGGCTCGACCGAATGCGATCGGCCGGCAAGGCCCTGCCGGGAATCGAACTGGCCATCCTTGACGCTGACGGCAATCGACTCCCGCCCGGCGAAGTCGGCGAGATCGCAACACGCTCCGGCTCGAACATGGTGGGCTACTGGAACCTGCCCGAAGCCACCGCGAATACTCTCGACAGCGAGGGCTGGCTGCGCACCGGCGATGCCGGCTACATGGACAAGGACGGCTACCTCTATATCCATGATCGCATCAAGGACATGATCATCTCGGGCGGGGAGAACATCTATCCGGCCGAGGTCGAAAGCGCGATCTGCGATCATCCTGATGTCGCCGAGGTCGCCGTGGTCGGCGTGCCCGATGAGAAATGGGGCGAAGCGGTCAAGGCGATCGTGGTGATGAAGCCCGGCAAGAACGCGACCGGATCGGATATCATCAACTTCACTCGCCAGCGGATCGCCGGCTTCAAGACGCCGAAATCGGTTGAGTTCATCCCCGCGCTGCCCCGCAACGCCTCGGGAAAAATTCTGCGCCGGCACCTGCGCGATCCCTATTGGGAAGGCAAGGATCGCAAGGTGAATTGATCGCGATCGATGCCGAAGGCGGAATGCTCAATGCTTGCCCGCCCCCATATAACCGAACAGGAAGCCAGCCACCTTCCGCTTCTGGATTTCCTCGCTGCCTTCGGTGATGCGATAGCGGCGATGATGGCGATAGATGTGCTCGAACGGCTTGTGGCGTGAGTAGCCCATGCCGCCGTGCACCTGCATGGCGCGATCGGCGGCTTCACAGCACAGCCGGTTTGCCCAGAAATTGCACATCGAAACCTTGTCCGAAAGCGTGTGCTCGACCTGCGCCTGAGTTAGCTGGTCCATTTCCCAGGCCGTCTTGCGGATCAACAGCCGCAGCATCTCGGCCTGTGTTGCCAACTCCACCAGCGGCCACTGAATCGCCTGGTTCTTCGCCAGGGCCTGGCCGAACGGCTTACGCTCGCGTGCGTATTTTACGCTTTCCTGGATGCAATATACCGCGGCTCCCAGCGAACTCGCGGCCTGTCTGATCCGGTTCTCGTGCACAAAACATTGCGCGAGCGACAATCCGCGGCCGATTTCGCCGAACAGGGCGTCCTCCGGCACGAACACGTCAGTAAAGCTGACGCGCGGGTGATCGGTCGGCATGTTGAAGGTCCACATATATTCCTCGACCTTCACCCCGCTGGTCTTCGCCGGTACCAGGAAGCAGGTGATGCCGCGCGCATCGCCGTCATTGCCGCTGGTCCTCGCGAACAGCGCGCAATGAGTGGCGACGTGCATTCCAGTGGTCCACATCTTCTCGCCGTTGATCAGCCATCCCTGCACGCCGTCGCGCGTCGTCTGAACCGCCCGGGTTTCCATATGGGTGGCATCCGAACCGTGCTCCGGCTCGGTCAGTCCGAAGGTGATGCGGTACTTCCCGGTGATCGAGCCTTCGATCATGGCCTTCTGGTCGTCACGTCCGTAGCGGTCCAGCATGGTGACGAGCGGCAGGTTGCCGACGATCGAATGTTCGTTTTGCAGGTCGTTGTGCAAGCCGAGCCCCTTCGAGGCAAAGTGCTCGCGGATGACTGCCATCCAGAGATTGGAGCCGTCCTTGCCGCCGTAACGCTTGGGGATGGCGAAGCGCAAATGCCCGGCCTCGTCGGCCAGATTCTTGACCTTGCGAAGTAGCGCTTCCCATTCATGCCTCGGCAACCCGCCATTTTCGAAATCGGTTCGCGCCCATTCGCGCCGATGGTCAAAGAAGCGGATGTTATCGTCCGCCTGCTCGATTGGCTTGATCTCGCGCGCGATGAAACGATCGAGTTCGTCCAGATAGGCGACCAGGTCGGCCGGCAATGCGAAGTCCACGGCAGTTCTCCCAATGATCTTTTTGGTATCTTTATCGCACGGCAGCCTGAACAGGGCCCGCGTGTCTTCGATTAACGTGAGAAGGCAATCCCAAGTCAAGCAATCGAATAAGGCCTCCAGCGCGCAGGCCCCGTGCGTAATTGGGTGGCGTCGAACGGCGCCGGCAAGCTACTATCGGAACAGGCATCCCACGCCACATCAAAAAATCCAGGGGAGCGAACATGGACCTGAAATTCTCGGCAGTCACACGCAAAGGACCGGTCACGATCGTGACGTTGTCACGGCCGGAAGTGTACAACGCGCTGCATACGGATGCGCACTTCGAGCTGAGCAAGGTGTTCGACGATTTCTCCGCCGATCCAGAGCAATGGGTCGCCATCGTCACGGGCGCCGGCGACAAGGCGTTTTGCGCCGGCAACGACCTGAAGTGGCAGGCTGCGGGAGGAAAGCGCGGCTGGGACAAGAGCGGATTTGGCGGGCTCACCTCCCGTTTCGATTGCGACAAGCCGATCATCGCGGCCGTTAACGGCGTCGCCATGGGTGGGGGCTTCGAAATCGCACTGGCTTGCGACCTCATCATCGCCTCGGAAAACGCGATGTTCGCATTGCCCGAGCCGCGCGTCGGCCTCGCCGCGCTGGCCGGCGGGTTGCACCGGCTACCGCGCCAGATCGGGCTGAAGCGCGCGATGGGAATGATCCTGACGGCCCGCCATGTCACCGCCCGCGAGGGGCACGAACTCGGTTTTGTCAACGAGGTGGTGCCTCCGGGCGAAGCATTGAAGGCGGCCGAGCGTTGGGCGGAGACGATCTGCAAAAACAGTCCGATGTCGATCCGCGCTTCCAAGCAGACCATCCAGAAGGGGCTTGCGGTCTCGCTCGAGCAGGCGATCGCCGACCAGCGCGAATATCCAGCGGTGAAAGCAATGGCGGCCTCACAGGATTACATTGAAGGACCGAAGGCATTTTCGGAAAAGCGCCCGCCGAAGTGGACAGGCAAATAAGTACGGCTCACGCCTCGCCCTCCAGTTCCCTTCGATACGACGCGTAGTTCGGCTGATCGACCGCGAGCTTATCCATCGTGGTCTGCCATAGATGCTCGGCGACCTCAGGCGTTTGCAGGTCGATTTCGCCGTTCGCAATCCGCTCGGCCAGCGTCCGATTGAGATCGCGGAGCGTTCCCTGCACGCCGAGTATTTGCGACAGCCGCGCGACTTCCGCGGCGTTACTGCCCTGCTCGAGCTTAAGCTGCCGGCCAACCAGGTCGAGCGCGTTGATCGAGACCCGGAGCTTGAAGGCGTGATGGCCGCTGATTTGAGGCGCGATATCGTTGCGTAAAAAATCCGCGACCGCCTTGATCAGCTCTTCCGGTGTCGGTTCGTCCTGCATGTCAGTCTCTTACGTTGGCGCGGGTGTCGGTGCGCGGCGACAGCAGCCGCAACAGATCGATTTCAGTTTCTGACGAGCGGCGGCCGATCATGGCCCGCTCGACCGAATGTTCCGGGCCGGTGCGAAAGCGTTGCATCATGCCGCAACACATCACGCCCCAGCGCAGCGTGCCCATCACTTCCCAGAACGTCACTCGCTCGGGATCGACATGGTGGCCGGCTGCCTCGTATCCGGCGAACAGTTCCTCGCGCGATCCGAAACCACCGACCGGCTTGTCGATCTCGCCAAAACGCCACGAGTTGACGCAGACCCAGCCGAGGTCCTCCATGGGATCGCCGAAGTGCGCCAGCTCCCAATCGAGCACGGCACGAACCCCGTCGGGCCCGATGATGAGATTGCCGTGGCGGAAATCGCCATGCACCAAAGTTTCTTGCGCGGACGGACCGGGGTCGCGGTCGCGCAGCCAGCGCAGCGCCAATTCGAACACCGGCCGCGGCCAATCGAAGCTGCGGTAGTCGCGCTCCAACTCGTCGATCTCCCTTGCGGGCGTCATGCGCCGAAGCTCCGGCAGTCCGAGAGATTCCAGGCCATGGATTCCGGCGAGAACCTTGCCGAGCTGGCGCGCGAGCTTCGGACGGACTTGCGCGAAGTGCTCATCGCGCAGGATCTTGCGCGGAATGGTTTCACCCTCTACGCGCTCCATGATGAAGCCGGTGCCCAGCTCGTCATTGGGCTGCAGCACATGCAGCACTCGCGGCGACGGCACGCCCGCACCGTAGGCGCGCTGCATCAGCGTTGCCTCCGCGTTCAGGCCGGCCGCGCGTGCAGGCGCCGCGCCATAGCCTTGCGGCGCGCGACGCAGGATCGCGCCCAGTTTACCCCCGGGATGCACGATATCGAAGGACCAGGTCTCCTGGCTCGCGCCGCCGGAAAGCCGGATCGGGCTGGTGACGCCGGTCGCGCCCGGATACCACGAGGCGACGCAACGCCCGAGCAGGGCCTCCATCATTTGCCCTTGAATTTCGCCGGACGCTTTTCGAGGAAAGCGGTGACGCCCTCTTTGAAGTCCTCCGCCGCGCCGGCAACCCGCTGGAATTGAAATTCCAGATTGAGCTGGTCCTCAAAGGAATTGTCCGGGCTCTCCCAATACAGCTTGCGGATCAGCGACAACGCGATCGTCGGGCCGTTCGCGAGTTCATGGGCGAGCTTCATCGTCTCTTCCGCAAGGCTGCCATCGTCATAGACCCGATTGACCAGACCCCATTCGAGCGCCTTCTCGGCCGGCAGCCGCTCACCCATCAACGACAATTCCACCGAACGCGCCTTGCCGATCAACCTCGGCAACAGCCAGGTCGATCCGCAGTCCGGCACCAGCCCGATGCGGCGGAAGGCCTGCAGGAAATAGGACGAGCGCGCGCACAAGATCATGTCGCCCATCAACGCGAAGCTCATGCCCGCGCCGGCGGCGGGGCCGTTGACCGAAGTAACGATCGGGCAGTGCAGGTTTCGAAGACGCCGCAGGAAAGGATGAAACGCCGTTTCCAGTGCGGCGCCGGCATTGCTCCTGCCCGGCTTCTGGTTATTGCGGCCCTGCAGATTGGCCCCTGTGCAAAACGCTTTACCCGCGCCAGTGATGACAAGACAACGGACCTCGGCCTTTCTGTCATCGATCGCGTCGAGTGCCTCGGCCAGGCCGCCGAGCATGTCGATGGACACGGCGTTCATCACCTCCTGGTGATCGAGTTTCAGAATGGCCACGGGGCCGTCGGTATCGAGCGTGACGTGCTTGAACTGCATGTGTTTCCTCGTCGGGTATAGCCCGCGTTCGTGCGTTCCGCGGCGCAGGGAGTTCTCGATCTCGAAGCATATTTGATTTTCTGGGCGCGCTTGTCCATGGTTGTGACAGGGAATCCGCCCCAGCAGACGCACGATTTGACGTGCGCAAAACCTGATTGGAAACGCTCATGAGTATCTTCGATCTCACCGGCCGCGTGGCCGTCATCACAGGCGGCAACGGCGGTATCGGGCTCGGCATTGCGCAGGCGCTGGCTGCCGCGGATTGCAACGTATCGATCTGGGGCCGCAACGCCGAGAAAAACAAGAACGCGGCGCTCAGCATGGCAGGCTGCTCCGGGAAGGTGGACACGCGCATCTGCGATGTCAGCAATGCTGCGTCGGTGAAATCGGCAATGGCCGGCACCCTCGAGCGGTTCGGCCGGGTCGACGGCTGCTTCGCCAATGCCGGCATCGGCGGCGGCGGCCGGCACGCCTTTATCGACCGCACCGAGGAGCAATGGCGCAGCATGTTCGCGACCAATCTGGATGGCGTCTTCCACGTATTTCAATCGGCTGCGCGGCATATGACCGAGCGCGCCACCGCCGGCGATCCATTCGGCCGGCTGGTCGCGACCTCTAGTCTCGCATCCTTGTTCGGCACCGCGCGCAACGAACACTACGCCGCCACCAAGGCCGCGATCAACGCGCTGGTCCGTGCGCTCGCGGTCGAACTGGCGCGCCAAGGCGTTACTTCCAACGCCATCCTGCCCGGCTGGATCAAGAGCGACATGACCGCCGGCATCATGGGCAACGAAAAGTTTGTCGCGAATGTGATGCCGCGAATTCCTGTGCGGCGGTTCGGAGAGCCCGGCGACTTCGGCGGCATTGCGGTGTACCTGATGAGCAAGGCATCCTCCTATCATACGGCGGACTGCTTCGTGATCGACGGCGGGTATACGGCGTTTTGATGCTGTAGGCCCGCGGTTGAGCCGATGCACCGTCGGCGTGCGTTGAACCACGCCGGTGCCTCGGGCAAGCGGCGCTGTCGCTACAAGTTCAGAGATATGGATTGCTTCGTCGCGTTCGCTCCTCGCAATGACGGCTGAGAGGGCCTGCCGACACATCGCCATCTTTGCGAGCGCAGCGAAGCAATCCATGGGGCATCCGCAACGAAGATGGATTGCTTCGCTGCGCTCGCAATGACGGATGTGGGAGGGCAGGAAAACACGCACACCTGTCATTCCCCGATGTGCAATTGCACATCGTGGATGCGCCTTTGGGCGCAGGCCCGGAATCCATAACCACGGACGGGGGTTATGGATTCCGGGCTCGATGCTGCGCATCGCCCCGGAATGTCGGCTTGGGGTGGTTTTGCGTTTTGCAATGACGGTCACCCCGCATTCGCGTGGCGAAGCAATCGGCTCCATCAATCGTCATTGCGAGCGAAGCGAAGCAATCCATGGCACATCCGCAACGAAGATGGATTGCTTCGCTGCGCTCGCAATGACGGCAAATGGTCCATCGTGTTCGCTCCTGTGCGCAGACGTGGTGCGTTAGCGATCGGTGTCGTCCCCGCGGACGCGGGGACCCATACGCCGTGTCGCTTGTGTTGAGAGACGCTGTTGGATGACTTTGGCACAACTACGCCCTGTGGTTATGGGTCCCGCATCGCGCTTCGCTTGTGCGGGACGACGGCGGTGGATTTGGTTTGCGAACAGGCACGATGACGGCATGCTCGTCGTTGCGAGCGCAGCGAAGCAATCCATGGCACATCCGCAAGGAAGATGGATTGCTTCGCTGCGCTCGCAATGACGGGGTGTGGAGACGGCAGGGCAATACGCACAACCGTCATTCCCCGATGTGCAATTGCACATCGTGGATGCGCCGCTTGGCGCAGGCCCGGAATCCATAACCACGGACGGGGGTTATGGATTCCGGGCTCGATGCTGCGCATCGCCCCGGAATGACGGTGGTGGATTGGTTTGCTGTTTGCGGTGACGGGCATGTGAGTCCGCGTTCTCGCGGCGCGGATGCGTCCGAGTTGTGCATGTTGGCTCCGCCCGAGGAAGGGCGTGGGGAATGCCGGGTGCTCGATGCACCCGCAGTCTCGCGTGCAAAATGGGTAGAGAGCACACGAGGTCGTCACCACAGGCTCACCGGACTGACCCGGCATTCCCGCACGCAATGGTTTTAACGGTTTCCTCCGTGATCTCCCCGGTGATCGGGCTTGGTTGTCACCGTCGCCTGCGGTTTGTCTCCGCAAACTTGACGCCAGCGTCGAGGCGTCAGGACCACACGACTTCGCCGTCCGCCTTGGCGCCGTTCGTCAGCGACACCTCCACGTCCATCGCATCCCGCCCCGCGTCCGTGACGATCGCGATACGCCCCTTTGGTGGGACGAGACGG
>JBJMTO010000112.1:0-89792 GCA_045811665.1 Bradyrhizobium sp. | reverse complement strand
GTCAACCTGAAGACCGCCAAGGCCATCGGTCTTGAGATGCCGCCGACCTTGGTGGCGCTTGCAGATGAGGTGATCGAGTAGCAGCCGTGTTAGCCGGCCTCGAGTGGTGATGTTAAAGGTTGCAATTTTAAGTTGAAATGCTGGCTGATCGGCAGAGCGGTTCACCTCGGCGCCGGAGCGTTTTTGGCAGAACGAACCCAAATTAAAGCAGCGGAAACAATGCGCTGCATCGACCTGCGCCATCACGGCGCCAACCGCGTGCCCCAGTCGCACCTTAGCCGACGAGCGCAGCGGCCGGTGCAAGGGGAGGGGCGTTGATTTGGCGGAACGAACCCAATCCCAGCCCGTACGCCGCAACACCGTTACCCGGCCACGCGTATTGTCGCGACACCGATGAGGCGAATACTATTGCGATTGCGCCGGGGTAGCTCCGGCCGGTCGCCTTGCAACAGAAAAGGTATGTGGGATCCCCATGAAGGATTTTGCCGGAAAGATTGCCGTCATCACCGGCGGTGGAACGGGGATGGGCCGTGAGCTCGCACGCCAGCTGGTGGCGGAGGGCTGCAACGTCGCGATGTGCGATGTCTCGGCCGAGGCCATGGCCGAGACCAAGCGGCTTTGCGAGCTGGAGCGACTGCCGCAGGGCTTGCGCGTGACTACCCACATCGCCGACGTGTCGATCGAGGATCAGCTCACCCGTTTTCGCGATGAAATCGCCGAGCAGCAGTTAACCGATAAGATTCATCTGTTGTTCAACAATGCCGGGATCGGCGGCGGCGGCAGCCTCTTCACCAACACCCGGGAGCAGTGGGAGCGCACCTTCAACATCTGCTGGGGTGGGGTTTATCTGGGGGTCCGAACCTTCCTGCCGATGCTGATGAAGGCCGATGAGGGCCACATCGTCAACACCAGCAGCGTCAACGGATTTTGGGCCTCGGTTGGAATGGGAGTGTCCCATACCGCCTACAGCTCCGCCAAGTTTGCCGTGAAGGGGTTCACCGAAGCCTTGATCAACGATCTCCGGCTCAACGCGCCGCATATCAAATGCTCGGTGGTGATGCCCGGTCACATCGGCACGTCGATCGTTTCCAATTCCCGCAAGATTCAGAGCGGCAGTGAATCCGAGCAGCTGAGCGCCAACGAGATCCTCGCCATGCGGCAGCGGCTGAAAGGTCTGGGCACCGATACGACTGCGATGTCGGACGAAGACATTCAGCAACTCGCGCTTGATCGCGCCCGCAGCTTCCGAGAAGAGGCCCCGACTTCCGCAGCCGCGGCAGCGAAGATCATCCTCGACGGCGTCAAGGCGGAGCGCTGGCGCATTCTGGTCGGGGACGATGCCACACTGCTCGATGAGCGGGTGCGACAAACGCCCGAACGCGCCTATGAGGCCGAATTCTATCAGAGCTTTGTCAAGGAGGCCGGCTGGCGCATAGGCTGATGCCGACCCCACCTCAGCCGTGCACCACCGCCTTGGCGATCATGCAGTGGATGCCCTTGGAGCCATTTACGGTCTGGGTCACCCGCAAATCCGCGGCGAGGCTGCAGAGGGTGTAAGCGTCTTCGCGAGACAGGTTCCGCTTTTCGCCCAGCAGCACGATCATGTCGCGCAAGGCCCGGACGACGCATTGGTCGAGGTCGGGGTCCATTGCCATCGTCATGTAGTGCGAAGGCGTCTCCGCCCGGGGATAGTCGAGGCGCAGGTCCTTGCGCACGGTCAGCCGGAAGCGCCCTTGTAGTGCGGTCTCAATGGCGGTGACACAAACCTCCCCATCACCTTGTACTGCATGCCCGTCGCCGCAGGAAAACGAAGCTCCAGGGACGAATACGGGGAGATAGAGTTTGGCCCCGGGGGTCAGCTCCTTGTTGTCCAAATTGCCGCCCATGGCCCGGGGGATCAGTGAAGTGATGCGGCCCCACGCGGGCGGCGGCGCGACTCCCATGACGCCGAAAAACGGCTTCAATGGCAGGTCCAGTCCCCAAGGGAGGCGGCCCACCATCCGCTCCCGGTCGAGCGGGATGTTGATCAGGCGGGTCTCATGGAAATCATCAGGCAGGGTGCCGGCAAGTGGCCGGATCAGATTATAGCCCCAGTCCTGCCGAAGCCTGACGTCGAGTATTTCGACCTCCAGAACATCGCCCGGCTGGGCGCCTTCGACTGCAACGGGGCCGGTCAGGATGTGTCCGGGCACCATGCGTTCGTTTTTGGCGTGCACCTCCGCCATTTCCGGCGGAACATGAAACTTGCTGCGATCCGGCACCACCTCGGGGCCGCCGCTGATGGTTTCGATGGTCACCTCATCGCCGCTGGACAAGGTGAGCACGGGCTTCTGCCGGGCGTCGAAGAAACCCCAGTGGCAGGTCTGGGGACTGGAATGCAGGTGATGGTGGGTCATGATCGCTTCTGATTGGGACGGGGCTCGCGTATGACGATGTACCAGACATTCCACGGGGCCTCTCTTGTTTTTTGTGCTTTCAAAGACGCTCGGCTTCATGCTGCTGCCGACAAATCTGCTGCTCGCCACCGGCGTGTTCGGCGCGGTGCTGATGGCCACTTCATGGGCACGCCTCGGCCGCAAGCTCTCGATCGGCTCCGCTGTGCTGCTCGCGATATGCGGGTTTTCTCCTTTCGGGAATTGGCTGCTTTATCCTCTGGAACAGCGGTTTCCACCCTGGGATGCGGGCCGTGGCGCGCCGGACGGAATTGTCGTGCTTGGCGGCGGAATCGACACCGAGGTTTCCGCCGCGCACCGCACCGCGATGTTCAGTTCGTCGGCGGGCCGGATTATCGCGGCCGCGGAACTGGCGCATCGCTATCCGCGCGCGCGGATCATCTATTCCGGCGGCAACGCGAACCTTATTTCGGACGACACGGCAAAAGAAGCTGACTACGTGGTGGCGGTGTTCGAAAGTCTTGGAATCGGTAAGGACCGCGTCACACCTGAGCGACGTTCGCGCAACACGTTCGAGAACGCCGAATTTTCGAAAGACCTGGCCGCTCCCGAAGCTGGGAAACGCTGGCTGTTGGTGACCTCCGCTTACCACATGCCGCGCTCCATCGCCATTTTTCGCAAGATTGGATTTGCGGTTGAACCGCACCCGGTGGATTGGAGACTGGCTGGGAGCGCCGACCTCCTGAGGCTTTCTGTGTTGTCCGTTGAGATGCTCGCGCATACAGATCTGGCAGTTCGCGAATGGATGAGCCTGGCGGCTTACCGGATATCAGGCAAAATCAGTTCGTTTTTCCCGGGTCCGAACCCGGACTGAGCAATCGGCTCGCGATAAGAAACTATTCGGCCTAAGCTCTAACAAGGGCGAAGGCTAGTCGAAGGAGTGTCGGGTCATGCATGACGAAGCAACGCGGGAAAAAACATTCGATCTGGTCGAAATGGCGGGCGATCTGAATAACCTGCTCAGATTGAAGACGACCGTCATCGGCATGAAGATGTTCGCATGTGTGGAGGATATGGCGGCGATCCCGAAGATCCGACGTCCAACAGCGGTTCACACTACCGACCAGATCGTCAGCATGGCCTCGCGGCTCGGCTGGACAGTGGGCATCACGGCAGAGGATCTGGTCGGCGCGCAGTGCAGGGCCGTGATCGGGCTCGCACCGCAGGACGAGAAATGGCTGGCCGGGGAATCTTACGTCGGAGTTTGGCACGAGAATGCCGACGATGCCCGCAAGCGCCAGGAAGCGCTCGACGTCGTTCCATTCGGCCAATACCAGGCACTGGCGGTGAGTCCGATTGCGAGCGGCAGATTACACCCGCCGGATATCTGCCTGGTGTATGCCACGCCCGGACAAATGATCATCCTCATCAACGGGCTGCAGTACACAGGGTACAAGAAATTCGAATGGGGCGTGGTCGGAGAGACAGCCTGCGCGGACTCGTGGGGGCGCGCGCTAAAAACCGGGGAGCCCAGCCTCTCATTGCCGTGCTTTGCGGAACGGCGCTATGGAGGGGTGCCGGACGAAGAGATGCTGATGGCTCTGTCACCGGGGCATCTAGCCAAGGCGATCTCCGGCATGAAGGCGCTAGCCAAGAACGGGCTGCGTTATCCAATTGCGCCTTATGGGATCCAGAGCGATGTCCGGGCGGGCATGGGCGTGTCCTACGCCAGGAAATGAACGCAATGCCGACGCCGCTCATCTGAAAAGAAGAAGACCGAGCCCAAGCCATCGAGTTCGCCATTTGCGATGTTGGGTTGCCCGCGGTAACTGAAACGGCCGCACGTGTTGACTTAAATCTTTCGAGGAATCTTTGCATGAAGTCTACGTCGAAGTTCGACATTGTTGTTTATGGCGCGAGTGGGTTCACCGGAAAACTGGTCGCGGAATATTTCGCCGCTCATTATTCAGGCGGTGATCCAAGATGGGCGATGGCCGGACGCAGCCTGGAGAAACTTGCCTCCGTGCGCGATGCGATCGGCGCGCCAACTGATACGGCTTTGATCCAGGCGGATGCCGACGACAAGTGCTCGCTGCAAGCGATGGTTGAGCAGACCAACCTGGTGCTGTCGGCGGTCGGACCCTATCAGCTGTACGGCTCGGAATTGCTCGCGATCTGCGCGGCGACAGGTACGGATTACGTCGACCTCTGCGGTGAGCCGGTGTGGATGCGCCAGATGATCGACGCGCACGAAGCCGTGGCCCGATCGAGCGGAGCGAGAATAGTCTTCTCCTGCGGCTTCGATTCGCTTCCATTCGAACTCGGCGTGCGGTTTTGTCAGGATCTCGCGAAATCTCAGCTTGGCGCGCCGGTTAGTCGCGTGAAGGGCCGGGTCCGCGCCATGAAGGGAACGTTCTCGGGCGGCACCGCCGCGAGCGTCAAAGCAACTTTTGCCGCCGCAGCCAAAGACCTCAGCCTTGTAGCTTTGTTGAAAAATCCATTCGCGTTGACGCCCGGTTTTGAAGGCTTGAAGCAGCCGCCCGGCAACAAGCCCATTTTCGATGAGGATCTGAATGCTTGGACCGCGCCGTTCGTGATGGCGACGATTAACACTCGAAACGTTCACCGCTCGAATATGTTGATGGGGTTTCCGTACGGGAAAGAGTTCGTGTACGACGAGATGGTGCTGACCGGATCGGGAGAGCAGGGCGAAGCAAACGCGAAGCGTGTTGTGGCAGCGAATGCCGAAAAGGGCGGCCCCGGTGCGCCGAAGCCAGGTGAGGGCCCCTCAAAGGAGGAACGCGACTCCGGCCTGTACGATTTGCTCTTCGTCGGTCTCGCTCCGGATGGGCGGCAAGTGCGCGTCGCCGTGCGTGGGGACTGCGATCCTGGCTATGGATCGACCTCGAAGATAATCGCCGAGTGCGCGATGTGCCTTCGCGAGGCCTCGGAAATCAAACCGGGCATCTGGACGCCCGTCGCTGCCATGGGCGATCGGCTGAAGACACGGCTGATCGAACGCGCAGGCATCTCGCTCCACGTCGAGCAGTAACCCGCTTTTGAGCGCTTATACCTCTGAGCGCGCCAGGGGCTGGCCAGAACTCGGCTTGTAGCCTTGTGCTGCGGCAAACATGCCCCACATCGCGCCAAGCATCATCCAGAAATGGCGCCAGTGGTCGGTGTCGATAATGAAGCTTTCGCCGACCATCCCCAGGAATGCCGCAAAGATTGCGAGGTAGGCGCTCTGCCAGGGCACCTGAAGGAACACGTGGCGGAATCCCATTACCACAGTGATAAAGATCAACGCCGCATAACACACACCGGCAAGCCACCCGCCAGACATGAAGGCATTCAGATAGGAGTTGTGGGTGTCTTCCGGGAAGTACTTATGAAATTGCAGTGGTCCGATGCCGAACGGAAGATCAAGCGCCATTTCCGCGCCCAGCACATGTCGACCGAAGCGACCGAACCGGCCTTCGTCATAGCTCTGGTCGAAGCTCGCCCGCTGCTTGAACATGTCGCTGATGGATTCCACCGACAACAGTACCGCGACGATCATTAGGACGGCGAGGACAGCGACGATTGAGGTGACGATAATGCGCGAGCGCTGCCCGCGCGAACGACTGGTCACCACCATCAGGATCAGCATGAAGCCCGAGGTTATGACCAGTCCTCCCCATGCGGCGCGCGAAAATGCCAGCAGGATCGCAAGCGCGATGATCGCCAGTGCGATCGTGCTGCGGAAGGACTTCGCAAAGCCGTCGGAAACCACAGTTTGCAGCGCAAACAGAGCGGGAAGCAGCAGGAAAGCACCCAACACGTTGGGATCCTTGAAGGTGCCGCGAGCCCGTCCATAGAGTGTCAGTAGATCGTGTCCGCCAGGGATCAGATCGAAATACCCGGCGATTCCGGCCAATGCCGCAACCAGCGCGCCGGCGATCAAGCCGCGGCGAAGCATGTCAAGCCGGGCACCGGTGTCCTCGGAGGTGATCATGGCGAGGAAAATCACCGTGAATGCCATGTACCAGGATGTCGCGACCCAATTCGCGACCTCCGGCTTCTCGATGACAGGAAGGGCACCGACCGAATAACCGATGTTGATGAGAAACAACATCAGCAGCAGAGGGATGAACACCAGCCGCAGCCGCAACCCGGTGGCGAGGAAAATGATGGCGCCGGTCAGCGTCACCAGTTCGTAGGGGCTGGGCTCGATCAACACGATCGCGCCGCTTGCGCCAACCAGCCAAACAATCGCACGCTGAAGTGCGAGCAAGCGAGGAGCGTATGTCAGGGACTGAGGCAAGCCTACGGGTGTGGCGCCATATACCATCACGCGCTCTCAGCTCTCCGCGTGCCAACAGGTCTCAGACTCATAGGGGCTGCCACTCGGCATTGCTTGAAATCATTCACTTGCCTGCATGCTCAGTACGCGTTTTCATTTTTCAGCATGAGCGCTAGCGGGGTTTTGGCGAGAATATAAAGATCAAACAGAACCGACCAATTTTCGATGTAATAGAGGTCGAACTCGACACGTTTCTGGATCTTCTCTTCGCTATCGACTTCGCCGCGCCAACCGTTGATCTGCGCCCATCCGGTGATGCCGGGCTTCACGCGGTGGCGTGCGAAATATCCGTCCACTGCCTCGTCGAACAGTTGGCTCTGCAATTTCCCATGGACGGCGTGGGGACGCGGGCCGACCAGAGACAGGTTGCCTTCGAACACCACGTTGAACAGCTGTGGCAATTCATCCAGACTGGTCTTCCGTATAAAGCGTCCGACCCGCGTAACCCGCCTGTCGTTCTTCGTCACAGCCCTGGAAGCCAGCGGATCGGCTTGATCGTGGTAGAGCGAGCGGAACTTGAAGACGTCGATGCGCTCGTTATTGAATCCGAACCTCTTTTGACGAAACAGCACTGGTCCCGGACTGTCGAGCTTGACCGCGATGGCGACCAGCACCATCACCGGAAAAGCCAGCAACAGCACGATGATGCCGACGATGTGGTCGAACAGCCGTTTCATCACCAAATCCCAGTCGGTGATCGGGGCTTCAAAGACGTCCAACGTCGGTACTTTGCCCAGGTAGGAATACGAGCGGGGCCGGAAGCGAAGCTTGTTCGTATGAGCTGACAGCCTGATATCGACCGGAAGAACCCAGAGCTTCTTCAGCATCTCAAGTATTCGCGCCTCCGCCGAGATGGGCAGCGCGAAGAGCACGAGGTCGACGCGGGTGCGTCGGGCGAATTCTACGATGTCATCCACCTGTCCTAATTTCGGGCTGCCGGCGCACGCTTCCAGCGCGCGAGCGTCATTTCGGTCATCGAACACGCCGAGGATATCAATGTCGGAATCGTCCTGCGCTCTGAGCGCCTCGATCAGTTTTTCCCCACTGTTGTCCGAACCGACGATGATGGTGCGGCGATCGAGCCGACCTTGACGCCCCCAGCTACGCACCAGCGAACGGAGGAATATTCGTTGCGCAATCAGCGAGGCTATGCCGACGACGAAGAATGCGGACAACCAAAGCCGCGACACCTCGTTGCCGAATTTTGCAAAGAACGAGGCCCCGATGAACAGCAGGAATACCAGCGCCCAAGATGAAATCATGCGGGTCATCTGCCGGAGTTGACCACGAAAGACCTGCACTTGATAAATGTCGGCGGCCTGGAAGCAGATCACCGCTGCCGCGCTCATGCCGACGATGGCAGCTATATATTCCCAGTAGAACCCGCTCAGACGTGCCACATATCCAAAATAGAGCGCGATGCCGATGATGCTGAGGAGCAGGAAATCGGCCACTCGAACCGCGCCAGCGATTACCACCGGCGAATAAGCCCGTTGCACCTTTGCGTTGGTGACGGCGAGTGCTGCCTGCGAAAGCCGACGCCGCCGTTCGGTCTCCGGGCGATGAATCTCGGAAGCCGCAGCGTTCAACAAGGAGCGTGCGTTTATCGGTTCCACTTTGTCCAAGTCCGTCCTGAAGGTGGCATTCTCGCCAGGCGGAATTCCACCCTCACGGCTTAAAGGACAAATCGGAACAAAGTGTTATCGGCTGGACGAGACAACCTCAAAGGCTTCCCTGTAACCGGCCAAGACGCCCTCCACCATGGCTTTTTGAGAGAAATGCAGGAAGACCCGCTCGCGAAGCGATTTGGCTCGGCTCTGCGCGGGGGCGGGATCCTCCAGCGCAGTTTCGATCGCGTCCGCCATGGCGGCAACGATCTTGGGGGCAAACAGCGCGTCCGTATGGGTGTCGAAAATTTCCGGGATGCCGCCGGCATTTGCCGCCACCATTGGCATACCCGCCGCGGCGGCCTCGATGACGACGTAGGGCATGGAGTCCCTTCGGGACGGCACCACGAGCAGCGTACCCTTGGAGAAGCCGTGTCGCGCCTTGACATGGCCTGTAAAGCGCACCGCCTCCGACAGCCCTAGCCGTTGTACCTGAGCCTTGAGGTTGCCGAACTCCTCGCCGTCACCGGCGAGCGTCAGCGTCACCGGATTGCCATCCGCGTGGAGGCGCGCGACCGCATCGATCAGGAGGTCCGCGCCTTTGATGTGCCGGAATTCACCGACGTAGACGACGTCGGTAGCGTCGTCGGCTTTGACAATCGGATCGAACTCGTTCGCGGTGACGCCGTTGAATACGCAACGCACCAATCCGGTCGGTATGCCGATCGTATCCTGATAGGTGTCGCGCGCGAACGCACTTTCGAACAGGAACAAGTCTGTTGAGTTCATCAGCGCCCGTTCCAGGCGGCTATAGATCGCGCCCTTCAACGTGTTCAGTGGGTAATGCAGCGAGCCGCCATGGGGCGTGTAAACGCGAATGGTTCGTTTGGAGCGCGGCTTAAGGCGGATAAAGGCACCGGCTTTGGCGCCGTGGCCGTGCAAAACCTCCGGCTTCAGCGCTCGGATGGCCCGCATGAACTTCAGCCATGTTAGCGCATCGGTCGCGTATGGTTGACGGCGGATGGCAATACGATGGACCCCTAGCTTGAGGCGGGGCGCAATCTCCTCGAGCGCCGCTTGCGCTCGCTCGCTCCCGGTCAAACTATCGGCGATGATGCCGACGTGATGGCCGCGTTCAGCCTGGCCTTGCGCGAGATCCAGCACGTGACGGAAGATTCCGCCCACTGGCGCGCGCAGGGCATGCAGGATGCGAAGCGGCTGATCGATAGTCCCCGCCATGTTCATAACCAACGCTCGCCGACACCAGCGATGACAGGCGGAATGACGGAGCTTGCGAGCCGCACCTGACCAGCCGCATGCATGCAGACAGCCGCAAATACGAGCGGACACTGAATGTGGGGACGCGCGCGTTGCATCGAAAAATCCCGCTCAAACGTACTCATCCCGATTAAGGCCATCATGGTTAATAAAACATGACTGCGCCCACAACGAGCTATGTGCTCCCGCGGCAATTCCGCTCCGGTTAACCGAGCAGCAACCTTAATTGAGTGTAATCACGCGTTCAGTGGAAGAAGTGGCGTCCTCGGAGTGTGCGATGCGTTTAGCGTTCTGGCGTGCTGCCATGGACAGGGAGGCGGCTGTGCCGCGGCAACTTCCCAACGCCGCGCCGAGAATCGCCGGAACGGCGGTAACGTCCGGCGATCTCGATTTGCGTGCTCTCGGTTCAGCATTGGTTCGCAAGCGCGGCTGGATCATCATTCCGACGCTGTTGATGGCCGCGCTCTCGGTTGTCTTGGTCAATCTGGTCAGTCCGCGATACAAATCCGAAGCGCGCATCCTGATCGACGGGCGCGAGAACGTGTTTCTGCGGCCAAGCGCCGAGCGGAGCGAGGAGCGCACCACTCTCGATGCCGAGGCTGTCACCAGTCAGGTCCAACTGCTGCTGTCGCGCGATCTTGCGCGCGAAATTATCAAGACCAATAAGCTGGCGGAACGGCCGGAATTCGATCCTGTGCTGCAGGGCGTTTCGCCCCTGAGATCGGTGCTGGCTTTGTTTGGGATAGGCCGCGACCCGTTCTCGCTGATGCCAGAAGAGCGAGTGCTAGACGCTTACTACGATCGATTTACCGCCTACGCAGTTGATAAATCCCGGGTCATCGTCATCGAATTTCAATCCCGCGACCCGGATCTTGCGGCGCGGATCGCCAACTCGATCGCCGAACGTTATCTGATCGTACAGCAGAATGCACGGCAGCAGCAGGCCAGGTCAGCCAGCCAGTGGCTGTCCGGCGAAATCGAAAGTTTGCGCAAGAAAGTCGCGGAATCGGAATCGCGCGTCGAGGACTTCCGCTCGACATCCAGCCTCTTTGTAGGGACCAACAATACCACTCTGTCAAACCAGCAGATGGGTGAACTCAGCACGCAGCTGAATAACGCGCGCGCGCTCAAATCCGATGCCGAATCCAAAGCGCGCCTGATCCGGGAGGTGCTTCAGAGTGGCAAGCCGATCGAGGCGTCCGAAGTGCTCAATTCCGAGTTGATGCGACGGCTTTCCGAACAGCGCGTAACGCTGCGGGGCCAGCTTGCGGAGCAGTCGTCGACGTTGCTCGACAATCATCCACGGATCAAGGAGCTCAAGGCGCAACTTGCGGATCTCGACCGTCAGCTTCGCGAAGAAGCGAGCAAGATATCCCGGTCGCTCGATACTGATGCGCGCATTGCGGGCGGCAGGGTAGAGGGCCTGACTGCCAGCCTTGAGCAGTCGAAGAAGCAGGCATCCTCGACCAACGGCCAGGACGTCCAGCTTCGTGCGCTGGATCGCGAAGCGAAGGCGCAGCGCGATCTACTGGAGTCCTATCTCGCGAAATATCGCGAGGCCAATACCCGGGAGAATATCGACGCTGCACCTGCAGACGGCCGCATTATTTCTCGCGCTACGCTTTCCAATACTCCGGCGTACCCGAAGAAGCTGCCGGTCGTTCTGATCGCGACATTGGCGACGCTGATGCTCAGTGCCGGCGCGATCACGACCGGGGAGCTTTTGCGCATGACTGCACCCGTTGGCGCGACCTATGTTCCGCCAGCTTCGCTCCGGTCGACATCGGCGGCCCCCGTCATTGAGGCGCAGCTCGAGCCGGCGCGCTCCGAACCTTCTGCAGTACCGTCGCCGGGCGGTCCGGTCAGGCCGACCGAACTCGAGCAACTCGCGCTCGATATCCGCGGGGCAGGAGAGGCTGGACGCAAGATCACCATCCTCGGCGCGCCTCCCAAGGGGATCACCTTGACGGCGCTGACGCTGGGACGCCTGCTGTCGCGCAATGCGAGGGTGGTGGTTGTCGACCTGTCGGGCTCGTCTGCGATCTCGACGACGTCGGTCGATCCCGGGGCGCCCGGCTTGGCCGAATTGATGCTGAGCGAGGCTTCCTTCTCGCAGGTGATCACCAAAGACCGCACGTCGGCGATTCACCTGGTAAGCGCCGGCCGGCCCGGCTTTGAGCGAAAGCTGCTGCAATCGCCGCGGCTGATCATTGCGGTGGATGCGCTGCTTCGCGTCTACGATCACGTGCTGCTGGATGCGGGCGGCGACTACGAACTGCCGGCAGAGTTGCTCGCCACGCAGGCCCGCGCAGTCGTAGTGCCGGACGCTTCTATGAGCACGGAGGCACGCAGGCATTTATGTGAGCAGTTGAAGGCTGTGGGTTTCAGCGAGGTGGCAATGCTGACCGAACAGCCGCGCTCATCGGATGTACTTGACGTCGGACCGCGCGTGGCTGCCTGACTTTGCTGCTTCCGGCGGCACTGCTTCGAATCAACGGTGAAACGCGGTTCGGAGCTTTTGCGCCAGGCTAAACATGGCTTGATTATGTTTCACAAAACTCTTGGCGTGGTTGATACCTGACATCGCTGCCGCTGCGGCTTTGCCGCGCGCGCTGAGCGGTATGAACGTGTCGAAAACCGGATCGATGCTCTTGCAGAACCACGTTTTATAGTTGTCGGAACCGATGCCAAGATCGAGTTCACGATAGCCGCGCTGCGCGTAGTCGTCGATAATGTTTCGCAGCAGGATTAGGCCCGGGCTGTGTCGCGAATTGCCCGACATCGTGTAAGTGTTGAACATCATTGAAAAGCGGTTTCCGTCGGCCACGCCGGCAAAGATGGCGAGGACTTCATCATCGCATTCAAGCGCGTGAATATCGATCGCGTGAGCGCCGCTCCCAAGCTCCGCCAGGCAAGCATTCCGAATGAAAGCCTCGACACCGCGATCCGCGAACACGTTCGGCAGCTTCTGTTCAGCCATTCGCAGCGGCTTGACGGATAGGAACCAGTCGAGCAGCCGATTGATCTCAGAGTCGGATGTTGCGATATGATATCGGTAACCTGACAGCGTCTGCAGTTTGCGTTCCTTGCTCTTCAGACGTCGCCGGAATGAATTGCTGATGAGTTCGGCAGGTGCCGCGCCCGGGCTCATGGCCAGCATCGGACAGTCGTTGGGCGAGGGCTGGTTGGGCAGCAGCGCCATTGGGTTGGGAAAATCCCGCCATTGCAGCGGTTGTTGAACTAACGCCAGAACATCGGCGGCGGCATGTTCGCGAATTCCCGACAGCAGCGCGTGCAGGTCAGATAGCGTTGCATCTGCGGCAAACTCGCGATTCCACAGGCCCATGTTGAAGGTCGCGTGCTTGCCGCCCATGAAACGGGCGGTGCGAAGTCCATGGCTGCGACGGAGCGTCAGCGGTAATAACAGCAGCGGTCTACGTTCATCGTCATAGGCTATGACGATGAAGGGCAGAAGGTTCTCGCGGTGGCCGACCTCGCGCTGCCACGAACTAAGGAGCTCGAAGCGCTGATATGGCGTACTAAATCGAAGTTCGAAATCGCGCCAGACCGGTTCGGCGAGTTGCAAATCGGTGCAGATGTCGATGGTGGCAATACGGCTTGCTCTCGACCAAGCTTTCGCTTCCGCCGTTCGCGCCGGGATTGCGGCAGCAATGCTCATTGCGAACCTGTCGGTTTGAAGAAGATTTGCGCGTTCAGCTCCGGCCGACCTTTGCAAACAATTGTCAAGAAAACGTAATGACAATGCGGTCGGACAGCGTCGATCCGCGTTAGTCCGACTTGCGTTTCCCGAATCGCGATGTTTCTCGCCATTCCCAAACAACAATTTGCTCGTATTTTGGGGGCAAACCGTAGCCGGTCTTGCGGCAGACTGCCGAGGAGCAGACGTTGACGTCAGATATCGGAGTGCTGAAAAGCTTGAGGCTGGAGCTGGCCTACTTCAGCGGCCTGCCATGGCTGCAAGGGCGGCGCGCGGCCGGTGCCGGCGTCATCTTGCGCTATGAACGTGTGCGTCCGCAACAGCGTGCTCCCTTTCAACCGCTACGATCGAAGGAGATTACCCCCAGGTTCCTCGATCGCACAATCCGCGCACTGAAGCGCTGGAAATACGACATCGTTTCCTTGGACGAGGTTTGCCGAAGGGCGATGACGCCGGCATCACCCAGGCGCTTCGTCTGCCTGACGTTCGACGGCGCATATAAGGATCTGATCGTATCGGCCTATCCTATACTCGCAACTCATGGCGTTCCTTTCGCCGTCTACGTGCCCACCGCGTTCCCGGACGGCGTCGGTGAAGCATGGTGGCTCGCACTTGAGGCTGTGATCGCGCGTGAAACGCGCATCAGCCTTGTGATCGATGAGCGAGAGCGGCGCTTCGAAGTTGGAACGACATCCGACAAATATCAGCTTTACGGTTTTCTCGAGCGATGGATGCGCTCTCTTGCACCGGCTGAACTTTCGTTCGCCGTCAGAGATCTCTGCACACGGTACTCGGTGGATTTGGCGGATTTGTCGCGGCACGCTTCGATGGATTGGAATGACTTGAACATGCTTGCGGCCGATCCGTTGGTGACGATCGGAAGCGCAACAGTGAATTTGCCTTTACTCTCGAACCTGAAGGACGCGGATGTGTTGCGTGAAATGAGGATGGGCCGGGCGGTGGCGGAAGCCGCATTGCTGCGGGACGTCAGGCATTTCGCCTATCCGTTCGGAGACGGCGCGGCCTTTCGCCGGCAACATACCCGGCTTGCCGTCGAGGCCGGCTTTGCCAGCGCGGCAACGGCAGTGCCCGGTATCGTCAAGGCGGAGGGCCGGACGAACCTGCACGCCATGCCGCGTATCGGCTGGGACGGACGGCAACATTCATTGCGTGCGCTGCGGGTGATGCTGTCTGGCGCCAGATTCGCGCTTCGAGAAGCGCCGGTCCCGGCAAGAACTAGATATCCGGCCGAGCCATCCAACTGATGATCGGCATCGCCGGCAACACCCAGGCGATGCCGGCTACAAAATAGAATACAGCCTGCAACAACCCGGAGTTTGCCAGCCAAGGCGCCTGCGCCAGGGTCATCCCAATCAACGACCAGACGACGACCAGCACCAGGAGAGCGATGGTTCCAAGCAATTTTCGAGTGCGTATCGTCATGGTGAAAATATGTGGCTGGTTGCGGAGGCGCGCGACCTTGCGCGCGTGAAGTGGCAGACTATAACGAGCGCGGAAATTCATTCAAGCTCAGCACTGATGACCGCTCCTGTAAGCAAGACACCCGAAATCCGAGCCGTCAGGTGGTGGCTCGTGTCCATCGCAGCCTTGATTGCGATCATGGTGCTGGTCGGCGGCGCGACGCGGCTCACCGAGTCCGGGCTGTCGATTGTCGAGTGGAAACCCCTCACGGGTACGTTGCCGCCGCTAGATCCAGAGCAGTGGAACGATGCATTCGAGGCTTACCAGAAGATCCCGCAGTATCGGGAGCTGAATGCCGGCATGACGCTCGCGGAGTTCAAGACTATTTTCTGGTGGGAATGGAGCCATCGCTTACTGGGCCGCGTGATCGGTGTTGCTTATTTGTTGCCGTTTCTCTGGTTCATGTGGCGCGGTGTCTTGGCTGCGGACCTTCGGCGTCGGCTGTGGGTTATTTTCGGGCTTGGAGCACTGCAGGGCGCCGTAGGTTGGTGGATGGTGGCCTCGGGGCTTTCGCACAGCGTGGAAGTTTCTCAATACCGGCTTGCAACACACCTCGTGCTGGCGCTGGTGATTTTCGCAGCGATCGTCTGGACGCTGCGGCGTCTGTCACAACGGTCGCCATTGGCGCTGTCAACGCGACTAAGAATTACTGGTGCGATGCTGCTGGGGTTGACGTTCGTTCAGCTTTATCTCGGTGCGCTGGTCGCGGGCCTGCGCGCGGGCAAAGTCTATAATACCTGGCCGGAGATCGACGGCGCCATGGTCCCATCCGCGGCACGGCTCTTTTTCCAAACGCCATGGTGGCGCAATCTTTTCGAGAACACGCTCACCGTTCAGTTCGAACATCGCATGGTCGCCTACGCGCTACTTGTACTTACGCTCGTGCATGCGTTCGACGCGGTTCGATCACGCACCTCGGCGGTGGTGGGGGGTGCCTTGTGGCTCGTGGCGATGGTCACGTTGCAGGCAGTACTCGGTATCTTCACACTGTTGAACCAGGTTCCACTGCATCTCGCCCTCAGTCACCAGGCGCTTGCGATTGTCGTGCTGACGCTTGCCGTGGTGCAAGCCGAACGCCTCGCGCCGCGCGGTTTTGAGCGAAAGCCGCAACAACTGGTATCACCGGCTGCGCAGCCCGGCTGACGCAGGCCTGGACTATTGCCGAGACTACGTGCTCAGAGCCTGCTGCAGGTCGGCGATCAGGTCTTCCTTGTCCTCGATGCCGATCGAGAGCCGCACCACGTCGGGCGCCGCGCCTGACTTGATCTTGGCGGCATCGTCGAGCTGGCTGTGCGTCGTCGAGGCCGGGTGGATCACCAGCGAGCGGGTGTCGCCGACATTGGCCAGGTGCGAGAACAGCTTCAGGTTCGAAACCAGATTGACCCCCGCTTCATAGCCGCCCTTAAGCCCGAAGGTGAACACCGCACCGGCTCCGTTAGGTGCGTACTTGCGAGCGAGCTTGTTGTATTTGTCCCCGGCAAGCCCGGCGTAGCTCACCGATGCCACGGAAGGATGCGCCGACAGCCACTCCGCAATCGCCTTGGCATTTTCGCAATGCTTTTGCATTCGCAGCGGCAGCGTCTCGATTCCGGTGAGGATCAGGAACGCGTTGAATGGCGACAGCGCCGGACCTAGGTCGCGCAAGCCAAGCACCCGACAAGCGATAGCAAACGCAAAGTTGCCGAACGTCTCCTGGATCTTGATGCCATGATATTCCGGGCGCGGCTCGCTCAACATCGGATACTTGTTGCCCTTTGACCAATCGAAGGTGCCCGCATCGACGATGATGCCGCCCAGCGAATTGCCGTGACCGCCTAGAAACTTGGTGAGCGAATGAACGACGATGTCCGCCCCGTGATCGATCGGCCGCATCAGGTAGGGCGTCGCCAGGGTGTTGTCGACGATCAGCGGCACGCCGGCTCTGCGAGCGACGGCCGAGATCGCTTCAATGTCCGTGATGCTGCCCCCAGGGTTGGCTATCGACTCAATGAATATCGCTTTGGTGTGCGGGGTGACCGCGCGCTCGAAACTGCCGATGTCGTCTGGGTCGGCCCAGATCACGTTCCAGCCGAAACTCTTGAACGCGTGAGTAAACTGATTGATCGATCCCCCATAGAGTTTCCGAGCGGCAATGAACTCGTCGCCAGGCATCAGCAGTTGCTGAAGCACAACCACCTGCGCGGCGTGGCCGGAGGCCACCGCTACCGCTGCGGTGCCGCCTTCGAGCGCAGCGACGCGTTCTTCCAGCACGGAAGTGGTAGGATTGGTGATACGGGTATAGATGTTGCCGAAGGCCTGCAGGCCGAACAGCGACGCCGCATGATCGGCATCGTTGAATACGAATGACGTGGTCTGATAAATCGGGGTGACCCGCGCGCCGGTTGTGGGGTCTGGTTGGGCTCCGGCATGCACCGCCAGGGTCGAAAAGCCGGGAGGACGATCAGTCATTCTAAATTCCTGCTCTGCATCATTCTGAATCGCGGCGCATGCTGATGGTAGCGGCCCCGGTCGTCAAGGCGGCTCCATGCTTGATCGCCAGGTTGGGTGCTTTGCCCTGCTTATCCCGCGGGCACGAGACGATAGTTTCGTTTCCGATTCACGTCAGTTCGCTTTTGTTCTTTGCGGCGCGATCAGAGGCGGCGGTCGTACCGCCACCCAGGCTGGTGCGGTTCAACGACAGCCGCATGCCTTGTGTCGGTACCGGCGCTCGCTTCGAACTCAGGGTGCGCGAGTTCACACCCATCCACGAGATTTCCGAGGACAGCCGACCATACTCGATCTTCGGGCAGCGATTCATGACTACCTTGAGACCGGCGGCCTCCGCCTTGGCGGCCGCGGCATCATCGCGCGCGCCGAGTTGCATCCAGATCACCTTTGGCAACGGGGACATTTTCAGTGCTTCGTCCACCACGGGCATGATGTGGCTGGAATTCCTGAAGATGTCGATCATGTCGACCGGACCGCCGATATCGATCAACGAAGCGACGAACGGTTTGCCAAGCAGGCTCTTGCCAACGTGACCGGGATTGACCGGGATCATGTCGTAACCGCGCTGGGCAAGATATTTGAAGGCGAAATAACTCGGTCGCACATTGACCGGCGATGCGCCGACCATCGCGATCGTCTTCACGCCATTTAGAATTTCGCGGATATAATCATCGGAATAGCCGTCGTGGTTCATCGCGTATCCAATTGCAATCGAGCGGATTGATTTAGCGGTCCTGCCACTTCGGCTCGCGCTTCTCGATGAACGCTCCGATGCCTTCCTCAGCGTCCCGCGCCATCATATTCTCCGTCATCACCTCTGCCGCATATCGATAGGCTTCTGCAAGGCTCATCTCGGCCTGACGATAGAATGCGGCTTTGCCAATCTTCACCGTGTAGGCAGATTTAAGCGCGACGGTCTCGGCAAGGCTGAGTGCTGCGGCTCGTTCGCTGCCGGCGGCAACGACGCGGTTGATAAGGCCGATCTCGCGCGCTCTTGCTGCGGAAACGGGTTCGCCCGTGAGCAACATTTCCAGGGCTTGCTTGCGGGGGACATTGCGTGAGAGTGCCACCATAGGAGTAGAACAGAATAACCCGATGTCGACTCCCGGGGTAGCGAAGGTCGCGGTCTCGGAGGCGACCGCAAGATCGCAGCTTGCGACGAGCTGGCAACCTGCGGCAGTGGCTACGCCCTCGACCGCGGCGACCACGGGCTTGGGCAATTGCACGATCGTCTGCATCATGGCGCTGCATGCATTCATGATGTTGGCAAAATAGGCGCGTCCGCCATCTGCATCGCTCCGCCGGGCAGTCAGTTCCTTCATGTCGTGGCCGGCGGAAAAAGCGGATCCATTCGCGGCGATCACGACGGCGCGTACGCTTTTGTCGTCGCGGATGTCGATGAGCGCCGCCTGTAGTTCGGCGATCAGGCTTTCCGACAGGCTGTTGCGGGTGGCCGGCCGGTTAAGCGTGAGCAGCCTGACATTGCCAACCTGCTCGCGGAGCAGAATGGGAGATTGTTGCAGCGACTCAGGTGCGATGTGGCTCGTCATGGACATATCCGATTAGGCACAGCTAACACCTTAATGTAACAAGCGGCGCGAGGCGAGGCGAGGACAAGCGGGGCAGAGCAACAATGGTGATCGCGAAAATGAGCGTGACGGAACTTGAGACCTTCCTCCGGACCGAATTCCCTCAAGCGTTTAGAGGAGGCGATATTTCGATTGAAAGCGCCGACGGTGCTACATGCCTGCTACGCCAGCGCTACAGCGATCAAATGCTTCGGCCGGGCGGCACGGTTTCCGGGCCGACACTGATGGCGCTGGCGGATTGCGCGATGTACGTCGTGCTGCTGTCGGCGATCGGTCCCGTCGGTCTTGCGGTGACCGTGAACCTGAGCATCAATTTCCTTCGTAAAGGTCCCCCGGGGCAGGATGTGCTTGCGGCGGCGCGGCTACTGAAGCTCGGCAAGCGACTAGCCGTCGGCGAAGTCAACCTGCTTTCAGGGACGTCGCCCGACCCGATTGCCCACGCGACTTCGACTTATTCCATTCCAACAGCTTAGTTTTTTCTACGGTATTATAAAACCATATTTGTAAGCCATTGTTATTGCGAGGTTAAAAAAGCCGGCCGAGCATTGACGCGGCGCACACGGTTATCTAGAACCACCGCAGTTCGGGCGCACGCCGTCCGATATCCCCCTACCGGATTTCCTGTCATGAAAACGTTTTCGGCCAAGCCCGCCGAAGTGACCAAGAAGTGGGTGCTGATCGACGCCAAAGGTCTGGTGGTCGGCCGGCTCGCGTCACTCGTGGCGATGCGCCTTCGCGGCAAACATCTGCCGACTTACACACCACATGTCGATTGCGGTGACCACGTCATCATCGTCAACGCAGCGCACGCCGTGCTGACGGGGCGCAAGCGCGAAGACAAGGTGTATTACAATCACACCGGCTTCATCGGTGGGATCAAGGAGCGTACCGCCAAGTCAATCCTCGAGGGCCGTTTTCCCGAGCGCGTGGTCGAGAAAGCGATCGAGCGCATGATCCCGCGAGGGCCTCTTGGCCGCGTGCAGCTTGGTAACCTTCGCGTTTACCCTGGTCCCGATCATCCGCACGAAGCCCAGCAACCCGAGAAGATCGACATCGCCTCGATGAATCGCAAGAACATGAGGGCCGCATAATGTCGGACACCATGCAGTCGCTCGACCAACTTTCGTCCCTGAAACCGGCCGCTCCGGAAGCGCCGAAATATGTGAAGAAGGTCGACAAGCACGGTCGTGCCTATGCCACCGGCAAGCGCAAGGACGCGGTCGCGCGCGTTTGGATCAGGCCGGGCGCAGGCAAGATATTGGTCAACACACGTGAGGTTGAAGTTTACTTCGCGCGCCCCGTGCTGAGGATGATGATCCAGCAGCCGCTGGTGGCTGCCGCTCGAGCGGGCCAGTACGACGTGATCTGCACCGTAGCCGGCGGCGGTTTGTCCGGGCAGGCGGGCGCGGTTCGACATGGAATCTCGAAGGCCCTGACCTATTTCGAACCGGATTTGCGAGCGATCTTGAAAAAGGGCGGTTTCCTCACCCGCGACTCCCGCACGGTGGAGCGCAAGAAGTACGGTCGTGCCAAGGCGCGCAAATCGTTCCAATTCTCGAAGCGCTAAAGTTCAGCAGCCTACTGCGTATCACGATTTTAAAAGGGCGCCTCGTGCGCCCTTTTTGTCGCGCATTTATCGACGACTTGACCTACTTTTAGCCGACAATTGGCGCATGCCTGCAAACGAATTACGAACAGAGCGCCAGTAGCGTACGCCTTGGTGAAGCGGGTGCGTTCCGCTCAACCGCGCCGGATACGTTGCATCACAACGGCTGGGTGGCCCATGTCGCTCGATATCTCCACGCTTTACGTTCTTGCTACGATGATTGCGGCCATGCTGGGAGCCATGCTGCTGTTCTTTGGCAGCCGAGAGAATATCCCGGCTCTAAAATGGTGGGGCACCGCATATCTGCTGGGTGCCGCCTCAATTGCGCTCTGGACGGTCGCCAGCGATTCTCTCGGCGAGATGCTTTCGCTCGCACTGAATGCGGTCGGCTTCCTGGCCTGCGGCATGGTCTGGAACGCGTCCCGTGTGTTCCATGGCCGCAAGCCCAACCTGCCGGGGCTGGTTCTGGGCGCAATAGGCTGGATAGCCACCGTTGCAACGCTGGCGGCCGAGGCCTCGGCCACGCGCACCACCATTGGGGCCGGGATTGTCGCCGTTTACGCAGCTCTCACAGCCAACGAACTGTGGAGCGAGCGGCGCAGGGCCTTACAAAGGCGCTGGCCGGCTTTTGTCGTGCCGCTATTGCACGGTTTTGTGCTGATGCTGCCAATATTGGTCGGAGACCTGTTGCGCCTCCACGACCATAAGTTTTCTGGAAGCATCTGGGTGACCGTATTCTCTGTCGAACTTGTGTTGTATGCGGTCGGTACTGTCTTCGTGATATTCATGCTGGTCTCCGAGCGCGCCGTCACCGCCCACAAGACGGCGGCCTCAATGGATCCGTTGACGGGCATGTTCAATCGGCGCGG
The DNA here is from genome assembly GCA_045811665.1 of Bradyrhizobium sp. Lineage (GTDB taxonomy): Bacteria > Pseudomonadota > Alphaproteobacteria > Rhizobiales > Xanthobacteraceae > Bradyrhizobium. The sequence goes on along the minus strand of JBJMTO010000112.1, from coordinate 68,421 downwards.
CTTTGCCGAAGCGTGCTCGCGCGTGATTGAGCGTGAAGCCAGCGCCGGGCGTCCGGTGACAGTGCTGATTTTGGACATCGATCATTTCAAGTCGATCAATGACCGCTTCGGTCACCCCGCCGGTGACGAGATTCTGAAATTGTTCGCCGCTGTTGTGCTCAACTCATTACGCATCAGCGATCTTTCGGGCCGTATCGGTGGTGAGGAGTTCGCGGCCCTGCTGCCCTGCTCGCTGGAGGAAGGCGTGATTGCGGCCGAACGTGTCCGCGAAGCGTTTGCGGAATCGGGCATCGTGGTCGAGGACGGTCCGGTCGATACCACGGTCAGCATCGGAGTTGCCGGTGGACCAGCGGGCACGGAGCTGGAGGTGTTGCTTGCGGCTGCCGACACCGCGCTGTACCAGGCAAAACGCGGAGGCCGCAATCGCGTCGAGGCGGCGGAGGAACTGCCGTTGTCTCTGGAAAACTGGCGGCGCAAGACCGCAGGCATCGCACGTCACCCAGCCCCAGTAGCGGAGGTCCGGCTCGCGTGAGCAGTGCAGCGGTAACCGCGCATTTACCATTCCGTTCATATCATCCGCCCATGAATATGCTCCGCGATCAAAACGTCCGCACGACTCTGAGTTCACTCGAAGCTGCCGCAGCCACGGCGCGCGCCGGGTTTGGCTGCATGTTCGCCACATCGGATGAGTACGAGACCGCTGTAATATCGGAGCGCCGCGCGCAAGGACGTTACGATCGACCGCGGAGCCGCTGGACAACCTTAATGTTCGTGGCGTGTACCCTCGCGGTGGCGGGAGCGGTACTGCTTCTGAATTGATGGCCCGGTTGCAACCGGCGATCACGGGGGGCCGACCGCTCTTTTTTATTTTGCAGCTTCGTTCGCGCTCCAATAACCTGCGTGGGTTTTTAGACGTTGAACTCTCACGAGAGGCTGCTCAATGATCACCGAAATCGCACAAATCGACGTCATTCCCGGCACCGAAAAGGACTTTGAAGCGGCGGTTGCCAAAGCGCGCGCCCTGTTCCTGCGCGCCAAGGGCGGGAAGGGGTTCGAACTGCACAAGTCCATTGAGAATCCTTCACGCTACCGTCTTGTAGCCAAGTGGGAAACGCTGGAAAATCACACGGTCGATTTCAGGGGCTCTGAAGACTTCGCGGCCTGGCGCGGGCTCGTCGGACCATATTTTGCTTCACCCCCGGAGGTCGAACATACCGAGATTGTACTGACAACCAGCTAGGTCAGAGTGGCGTCAAGCCAGCTCAGGGAGCGCTTCATCACTCTTGAAGTGGTCGATGATCACTTTCGCGATCGCCACGAGCGGCAGCGCAAGGGCAAGACCCCAGACCCCGAACACTGTGCCGAGCAGTATCTGGAACGCAAACAGCGTTGCTGGTGGAATTTCGAGCGCCTGCCTCTGGATAATAGGGGTCAGGATGTAGCTTTCGAGCGCGTGAACGCACAGAAACAGCACGAGGGCGCTGACCGCAGCCACCCATCCGGAAGCGAGACTCGCGAGCACCACAATCAGTCCGGCGATCAGCGCGCCAACCGTGGGGATGAAAGCAAGCAGCCCGGCCTGGATGCCCAGGATGAACGCTGCGGGGACGCCGATGATCGCAAGCCCAATCGCGGTCACGAGAAAAACCACGAACATGGTAACGATCTGCGCCAGCAGCCAGCGTTCCAGCGTTGTACCGATCCGGTCGACGATAACAGTTGCGCGCGCACGATGCAGGGCAGGGATCATGAACAACAGCCCGTTGCGGTAAACCGCTGGCTGTGCCGCGAACGTCAGCCCGAGGAACAACACGATAAAGAAGTTTCCGACCGCGTTCAGTGTGCCCATCAGCAATTTGAAAGTTTGCGTCACGATCGCGCCGCCACTTGAGGCGAGCGCGCCCGCGCTCGGAAGGTTATGCGTTGGGGTCGCCTGCGGGGCATCTACCGTCGCGTTGGCAGATGTCGAGCTGGAATTGCCAAGCTCGAAATAGCTTGTGTCGATACCGTGTCGTTCCAGGAAAGCTTTAACGCCGACTAACTGGCCTTTGATGGTGTCACTGAGTGCCGTCGCCTGTTGAGCGATAGTGGCGCCGCCCAGAAAGACCACGCCCGAGAACAGGCTCGCCAGCACCAGGCAAACGATGGCCAAACGCGCGGCATGCGGCAGCCTGATGACCCGGCCCAGCATCGTGGTGACGGCGTGCAGCGCAACGCCAACCAGCATCCCCGCGAAAATCAGAAACAGCGTCGCGGCGTAGTACCAGGTGAACAGCAACAGCGTCGCAAAGCAGACGATGCCGATTCCCCCGACAGATATCGCCCATGCCAGATCCTTGCGGCTGTGAGCCTTATCAACCAAGACTGTCACGTTGACCCCTTATTGTGCCCATTTCGCCCTTAGTGTTTCGCCAATTCTGGTGGGGATCAAGCTTGGGAGATGTGCGGTTTGACGCTGCCGCGTCCTTTATGCCAAGCGATGACCACTGAAGATAGCGAGGCGGTTTTCGATGAACTTCAAATGGCTCGGCCCCGTGGCGTTGTTGGCTGCGCTTTTCATCGGAGACCAGATTCGGATCAATCGTCCCGGTCATAAGTATCGCCTCACGATCGAAGTGGAAACGCCTGAAGGGCGGAAAGCGGGCTCCAGCATCATTTCGGTGCATCCTGACAGGGGCCGCCGCCAGGGGCACACCAGCATAAAGGGCGACGCCGTGGTTGTTGATTTAGGGGGCGGCAAAAATCTGGTGTCGTTGTTGGCGCACATCGATCAGGGACTCGATCTCGAAGCCATGAACTATTTAGCCTTGCGCGCTTATAACGCTGCTGGTCGCAACGTGTCATTCAATCAGATGAGCCGTATGACCGGGGAAGTGCCGGTAACGGGCGCGCTGGTTCCAGTTCTCGTCACGTTTGGCGCCTTCAGCGATCCGGCGAGCATGCGTCTGGCCTCACCGGACGATCTACAAGCCGCGTTGGGCCAGGGATTCAAGCTACATGGGATTTCGGCTGAGGTAGTGCCGAACGGATTGTGGCCGGTGGATTTTGGCGGGCCCTTGGGCGAACCCGTGAGCCGGGGCATCGAATCGAAGTTGCTCTGGTTGAATGCTGACCACGGGCCGGCTGCAACCGCGCTAAAAGCGGCGGGATTGGCGGCAGGCGAGAAGATCGCCGCTAAAGAAGTGTTCACGCGGAAATAGCATTCCCGCTTTGCGGCGTCACATGTTGATCCCGCCTCGGCGCGCGGGCATGATCATCGCGAGTTTGCGAGCTGGGATTGGATTCGAACGATGAGCAAGCCGGTGGTCGGCGTAATTGGGAATGCCTATCACATCGAAAATCGTTTTGCGACGCAACTCGTGGGAGAGCGCAATCTTCGCGCGGTCGCCGAAGTGGCTGGTGCGTTGCCTCTGATGTTTGCCGGCGCGCCCGATATCACTGACATCGGCGCATTGCTGGACGTGGTGGATGGTGTGGTTCTGACCGGGGCGCGCGCCAATGTCCACCCCACGCGTTTCGGCACCGAGCCGGACCTGCGGCACGAACCTTACGATATTCATCGGGACGAATTGGCCCTGAGCTTGGCCGAAGCGTGCGTAGCGCGGGGCATACCGCTGTTCGGTATCTGTCGCGGGCTCCAGGAGATGAATGTCGCCTTTGGCGGATCGCTGCATCCGGAAATCCGCGACTTACCCGGACGGATGAATCACCGGATGGCCCGGCTGGAGACGGGTGAAATCCACCCGGATCCCACCGTGGTCTTTGCCGACCGGCACGACGTCAGTTTGATCCCCGGCGGCGCCTTTGCCCAAATTCTCGGGTGCGAGACAATCCGCGTAAATTCGCTGCACGGCCAGGGCGTCCTCGAACCGGGGAAGCGGGTTATCATAGAAGGCGTGGCCGAAGACGGCACCGTCGAGGCAATCCGGATCGCGGATGCGCCGGGCTTTGCGCTCGGCGTGCAGTGGCATGCCGAATACGACCCGCAGCACAATCCGATCAACCGCAAATTATTTCAGGCGTTCGGCCAAGCGCTCGTCGATTGGAAGAGCGCCAGGGCCCGCGCGGTTTAGCGGAAAGTAAAAAGGCGCTCCATCTGGAGCGCCTTTGCCGTGGTCGAGCCTGGAAGGGATGCCGCCCCGAATTAACTCAGAGCGAGTAGTACATGTCGAATTCGACCGGATGCGGTGTCATTTCGAAGCGTTCGACCTCTGTCATCTTTAGTTCGATATAACTGTCGATGAAGTCGTCGTCGAACACGCCGCCGTTCTTGAGGAACGCGCGATCCTTGTCGAGATTCTCCAATGCTTCGCGAAGGGAACCGCACACCGTCGGGATCGCCTTCAACTCTTCCTTCGGCAGATCGTACAGATCTTTGTCCATCGCCGGGCCCGGATCGAGCTTGTTCTTCACCCCATCGAGACCGGCCATCAACATCGCCGCGAACCCGAGATAGGGATTGGCCATCGGGTCGGGGAAACGCACCTCTACCCGCTTGGCTTTCGGATTTGAGGTGTATGGGATGCGGCACGAAGCCGACCGATTGCGCGCTGAGTAAGCGAGTAGCACCGGCGCTTCGTAGCCGGGGACCAGGCGCTTGTAGGAGTTGGTGGAAGGATTCGTGAAGGCGTTGATCGCCTTGGCGTGCTTGATGATGCCGGCAATATAGGACAGGCAGGTTTCCGACAGGTCGGCGTATTTGTTGCCGGCGAACACCGGCTTGCCGCCCTTCCAGATCGATTGATGACAGTGCATTCCCGAGCCGTTGTCGCCATACACCGGCTTCGGCATGAACGTGGCTGTCTTGCCATAGATATGCGCGACCTGATGAATGCAGTACTTGTAGATCTGCATCTGGTCCGCCATGAGCGTCATGGTGTCGAACTTCATGCCGAGCTCATGCTGTGCGGACGCGACTTCGTGGTGGTGCTTCTCGACCTTGACGCCCATCTTCGCCATAGCGCCGAGCATTTCCGAGCGCATGTCCTGAACGGAATCCTGTGGCGGAACGGGGAAGTAACCCGCCTTGGTGCGGATGCGGTGACCGAGATTGCCGCCTTCGTATTCGGTATCCGAGTTGATCGGCAGTTCTACTGAATCGAGTCGGAAGCCGGTGTTGTATGGCGTGGTCTGGTAGCGAACGTCGTCGAAAACGAAGAACTCGGCTTCCGGTCCGAAGAACACGGTATCGCCAACGCCCATCGACTTGACCATGGCCTCCGCCTTCTTGGCCATGCCGCGCGGGTCTCGGTTGTAGGGCTCGCCGGTGGTGGGCTCCAGCACGTCGCAGGTGAGGACCATGGTCGTCTCGGCGAAGAAGGGGTCGATCGTGGCCGTGACAGGATCGGGCATCAGGCACATGTCGGACTCGTTGATCGCCTTCCAGCCGGCGATGGAGGAGCCGTCGAACATGACGCCTTCGGCAAAGGTCTCCTCTTCGATCATGCCGACGTCGAATGTCACATGCTGCCACTTGCCGCGCGGGTCGGTGAAACGCAGGTCAACGTACCTGACGTCATTGTCCTTGATCGATTTCAGGACGTCTTTGGCGGTCTTCATGAATACCCCTTTTGGCTTACAGGTCGCCGTGATCTGGCCGCGGCAGCGACCATCGGTGAAGCTCATTACAGTTGAGGGAAGGCCAATTCAACATCAGAGTATTGGCAGAAGCGGCTCAAATTGCATCGAGCCCGGATTCCCCTGTCCTGATGCGAATGGCCTCTTCGATGTTGGATACGAAGATCTTGCCATCGCCGATGCGTCCGGTCTGGGCCGCGCGCCGGATCGCGTCGATCGCCCGCTCGACCAGATCATCCCCGATCACGATCTCGATTTTTACCTTCGGCAGAAAGTCGACGATGTACTCCGCGCCTCGATAAAGTTCGGCATGACCTTTCTGCCGTCCGAAGCCCTTGGCTTCGGTCACCGTGATGCCCTGGAGACCGACTTCCTGAAGTGCTTCCTTTACCTCATCGAGCTTGAAGGGCTTGATGATCGCTTCGATTTTCTTCACTGAACGCCTCCCGGGCATTTCCCAATTTCAAATCACTGGTGGCTTTGACCTTGCCCGCCCCGGGCCTTCGGTCCGAGGGGTCCAGGGTGAGGCCGACAATTGCAATTGTGCGCGAAGATTCAAGGTTGTTTCGTCGTAAGCAGGGTCTATGCCACATTCAAAACCGGTCTTCTTTAGACCGGTTATCAGCTATTTAAGAGGCAATCTTCCAAACCAACTGCGGAGCTCCCACCCATCATCGCCTACAAAGTAGGCAATCTGACCAGTTGGTGAGCAGCGGCAAGCTAAACTCGAGGCCCATAGATCAGGACTTTGCATGGAAGTGCTCACCACCGCTGAAATGGAGCATGCCGACCGGTTGACGATTGCGGCGGGTACCCCCGGCTTCGCATTGATGATGGCGGCCGGGCAAGCTGTGGCTGAAGCCGCCATGGAACTGGTGCAGGAGGGGCCGATCGTCGTGGTGGCCGGTCCGGGCAACAATGGGGGTGACGGCTTCGTCGCCGCCGCGGAACTTGCCGCCCGGGGTCGCGACGTTTCTGTAATCCTGTTAGGCGATCGGGAAAATCTTCGGGGGGACGCCTCGTCGGCCGCCAAAGGCTGGAAATATCCGGTGTTGCCGTTCAATCCGCAAGCGATCGGCAAACCCGCGCTGATAATCGATGCGCTGTTTGGAGCCGGTCTCGATCGGCCGGTTAAGGGTGAACCGCACGACGTAATCGAAGCGATCAACGCCAACGGCGCGCCGGTTCTCGCTGTCGATTTGCCGAGTGGGATCAACGGCACCACCGGAGCTATTATGGGCGTCGCCGTTCGCGCGAGCGAAACCGTCACGTTCTTTCGGCGCAAGCCGGCGCACTTGCTGCTGCCTGGGCGGATGCATTGCGGGCGTGTACGCGTGGCCGATATCGGAATTGCGGACCAGGTGCTCGAGGAGATCCAGCCGAAGACTTTCGAAAACATCCCGCAAGCATGGCGAAAATCTTATCCGGTGCCGAAGGTCGGCGGACATAAATATGCCCGCGGCCACGCCATCGTTGTCTCGGGCGACATCGCTTCAACGGGCGCGGCACGGCTGGCTGCCCGGGCGTCGTTGCGGGCAGGCGCTGGCCTCGTCACGCTGGCTTCGCCGCGTGACGCACTCACGGTCAACGCCGCGGCGCTAACCGCAGTGATGATCACCCCCCTCGACACCGTGGTCGAGTTTGCGGAGCGGTTGACAGACAACCGCCTGAACGCATGTGTGATCGGACCAGGCGCCGGTGTTGGCCAGCGCACGCGTGAGTTTGTCCTGGCCGCGCTGTCGCCCAAGTGCGCCGTAGTGCTGGATGCGGACGCGCTGACCAGTTTTGCGGAAGCACCCGATCGTTTGTTCGAAGCAATCAACGCGTCGCAAGATCGGCTGGTGGTGCTCACTCCGCACGAAGGTGAATTTCCCCGGCTGTTCAGCGACATCAGCAACAAACATCCACTGCGCTCGAAGCTCGAGAGGGTGCGGGCGGCAGCCGAACGCAGTGGGGCTGTCGTCCTGCTGAAGGGACCTGACACGGTCGTTGCGTCGCCAGACCGGCGCGCGACCATTGCCACCAATGCGCCGCCGTGGCTCGCCACCGCCGGTTCGGGAGACGTACTCTCGGGCATCATCGCCGGCCTGCTGGCGCAGGGCGTTCCAGCGTTTGAGGCAGCCTCAATCGGCGTCTGGATGCATGGCGAAGCTGCGAGAGAAGCGGGTCCGGGGCTGATCGCCGAAGATCTGCCGGAAGTGTTGCCGTCAGTGTTTCGGCACCTCTATGACCAATTTGGCATCGACTACTGAGCGCAGTCACCCGCCTGTCACAGGCTGCAGACCAGCGCTTTCACACCAGATATTTCGTGACCGTGGCTTCGTTCCAGGACAGCCCCAAGCCATGACCGCGCGCTGCAATCGTGCCGTCCACGATTTCCACCGGCTCGGCGAGGATCGCGCGGGCAAGATCGAGATATTCGATCCAGTGCGCGGTCGGCGTGACAGCCAGCATGTGGGCGCTCGCCTCCGCAAACAAATGGCTCGACATTGGCATGGAAGCGGCCTCTGCCTGACCGGCAACGCGCAGCCACCCGGTGACGCCGCCGACCTTCATCAGATCGGGCATGATGAAGTCGCTGGCGCCCAACGCAATCGCTTCGGCGAAGCCGCGTGGAAACCACCAGTTCTCGCCCGACTGAATCGATATCGGCGAGGTCGCACGCACCCTCGCATGGCCGCTGAGGTTTTCGGCCGGGACAGGCTCCTCGATCCAATGCAAATCGTAAGCAGCCAGCCGCTCGATGCGGCGGGTGGCCTCCGACGGATCGAGCGACTGATTGAAATCCAGCATCAGCGCGATGTCCGGACCTATGAGGCCGCGCACCGCCTTAACAACGCGCTCGTCGTTCTCGAGATCGCCGTCTCCACCCTTGATCTTGATGCCGCGAAAACCTTGATCAAGCGAGCGACGCAAGTCCTTCTCGTCGGCAGCGGGATCGATCACCCCATAGCTGTCATAAGCCCGGATCGGCCGCGGCGATCCCCCAAGCAAGGTCGATAGCGGCTGGCCCGCCGCGTGGCCAAGCGCGTCCCAGAAGGCCATGTCCAGACCCGATACAGCCATCCCGACCAGGCCCTGCCAGCCGAGCAAACGGAACTTGGCGTCCATCTGCGCCATCAGATCGAAAGGCGCGACCGGCTTGCCGGCGAGCTCGCCACCGATGTCTTCAATCAATCGTACCAGCGGCTTCAGCGTCAGTTTCGTGTACGCAAAAAGGTACGAGCGTCCGGTTACGCCCTGATCGGTCTCCACGTCGATGAGCACCAGCGGCGCCGAACGGATCACTCCGAAAGCATTTTTTACCGGCCGGGATATCGGCGCGTCGACCGCGCGGGCTCTGATGCTTCGAATAGCTGGCGTATGAGTGCTCATGTGCGTTTCCTCATTCGACACTGTACCACCACACCAGGCGGAACGCCGCCCAGTGTGTCCCCATCATTTCCATAAGCCAGGGGCCGGCATGCCGGGCCGCGAACGCAATCCGCTGCGTCTGACCGGAGTCGATCGCCAGCGTGTCGAGCCAGAACGGCTTCCATCCGTCATCGAGCCGGTCCAGTATACGGAAATGGTGACCATGAAGATGGAAGACCGCGGGGGCGTCACCCTTGTTGGAGAGGGCCAATACGACCGTGCGTCCTGCTTTGACCCGGAAGGCGGGCCGAGCTGAGGTTACGAAATTGGCAGGCCTCGTCCAGTCGGCCTGGGAAGGCTCAAGGGCCACGTCAAAGCGCAAGGCCCCCTTGAGCTCGACGCGGGGTGGCGGAGCGTTGGCGGGCAGCGGCGGGGCAGGGGGGAGCACTGCCTGGCGTAGCGGCGGCTCGCTTGCGACGACCAGATGCGCGACCGGCCAAGCCTCCCGGCCATCGTGAAGCTGAATCGGGAACGTCGAGCCGGAAGAGGCGCTCACATCGATGAATGCGTCGGCCCGACCTCCCGGAGCTAACACGATGGCGCCGTTGCGCGCTGAAAACGGCTCGGCCGGCTCGGAATCCAGAGCCATGATGCGAACCTCGTGACCCTCGATTCTTACGCCAATAACAGCGCGTTGGCAGCCATTGATAAAGCGGAATCGAAGCCGCTCATGGATACGCGCCGAGATATCTGGCGTTATCTGCCCGTTGACGGTGTAGACCGGCCTGCTGTCCTTCGGATCAATGCCTGGCGCGATCACACTGCCGTCCGGCCGAAGCCGCCAGTCTTCGATCAAGAACAGCTCATCGCGGTCGACGGCGACCGGTTCGCTTTCGGTCACGATCAGAGCCCTCGCAGGCAGCGGCCGGCCCTGGCCATCTCCCAGTAGCCGAAGATCGCACAAGAAGGTCCCCGCGCTCCGCAATGGAATCGATATGCTTTCCTTGTTGCCTGGTGTCAGGGGTGACCGCGCGGTTAAAGGTTCTGCAGCGGCAACCCCGTCCAGTCCGTGCCAGTTCAGCGCCGCTGGGATCGGCAGTTCATTCTGGAAGGCGATATCGAGCTCGCCCCCTCGCATGAAGCGCATTCCTGGAGCTGGCGAGCCTTGCAGCCCCCATATTGGGCTTGCGGGATATGCCGGCCCGAAGGCGAGGGCGGACGGCTTTGCCTCCAGCGTCAGGCGCGAGCGCACCTGCGCCGAAGCAAATCCGGGCATCGCAGGAGCCATGGCGGCAGCCCCTAATCCAGCCAAAACGTCGCGGCGGTCCAACTGGGAATTTCTGTCGTCCATAGCGCGATGCGGATCATTTTCTGCTGGATAAGTCCAGCCGGCGCGAGTACCTCGGGGGAGGTTTTGGAAGGCCATTTTTTTGCTGCGAACGGGTGTGCCCATGTTATAAGCCCGCCGCCCGCGGCATCGCGGCCGGAGATGATGCGATAGCGGGCGTGGCGGAACTGGTAGACGCGCTGGATTTAGGTTCCAGTGACGAAAGTTGTGGGGGTTCGAGTCCCTCCGCCCGCACCAAGCGCTGACAGCGTTTGCAAGACGATGACCGGGGACCTGCTTCCGAGGGCGCAACCGCCTCAAGAACGGTCGGCGAACCACTGACGCAAGCTTTGAAGGCTGCGCGTCGAGCAAATTGACAATGTCCGAGCCGTCACGGCCGGACGAGAGCGGGAAGAAGATTACGCCATGCAGGTCACCGAGACCCTCGCCGAGGGACTGAAGCACGAATTCCAGATCAGCGTTCCCGCATCGGACCTGGATGCGAAAGCCGACGCTCGTCTGGTGGACCTCAAGGACAAGGTCCGCCTCAACGGGTTTCGTCCCGGCAAGGTGCCGGTGAGCCACCTCAAGAAGGTCTACGGCCGCTCGGTGATGGCAGAGACTATCGACCAGACCATCCGCGACACCAACTCACAGATCTTCACCGAGCGCGGTTTCCGCTTGGCCACCGAGCCGAAAATCACGATGCCGACGGAGGAAAGAGCCGTCCAGGACATTCTCGCCGGAAAGTCCGATCTCACTTACACCGTTTCGATTGAAGTCGTCCCACCGATTCAGCTCGCCGACTTCAAGAGCTTTACTGTCGAGAAGCCAGTCGCTGACGTGACCGACGCCGATGTCGACGAGGCGATCAAGCGGATCGCCGATCAGAACAGGGGCTATGCGGCGAAGGCGGAGGCCGCCCAGGCCGAAACCGGGGACCGGGTCACCATTTCCTTCAAGGGCAGCATCAATGGCACGCCTTTCGAGGGGGGCACGGGCGAGAACATCCAGGTCACCATCGGTTCGAACACCTTCATTCCAGGGTTTGAGGACAAACTGATCGGGATCGGGGTCGGCGAGACCCGGACCCTCAACGTCGCGTTCCCGAAGAATTACGCCAGCGAAAAGCTAGCGGGCCAGCCCGCCGAATTCGAAACCACGGCAACTCTGATCGAAGCGCCGCAGGAGCCGAAGATCGACGATGAGTTCGCGAAAACATTGGGCTTGGAATCGCTGGACAAGCTGAAGGAAGCGGCTCGCGAACGGCTGTCGGTGGAGTTCGCCGGCGCAACCCGCCAGCGCGTCAAGCGCATGCTGCTCGACCGCCTCGACGAGACCCATCGTTTCGAAGCACCGCCCTCTCTGGTCGAGGAAGAATTCAATCTGATGTGGAACTCGATCAAGGCCGAGATGGAATCAAGCGGCAAGACCTTTGCCGATGAAGACACCACGGAGGAGGCCGCAAACGAAGAGTACCGCAAGATCGCCGATCGTCGCGTTCGGCTTGGATTGGTGCTGTCCGAGATCGGCGAGAAGAACAAGATCACGGTCACCGACGATGAGGTCAGCCGCGCCGTCATCGAGCGAGCCCGCCAGATGCCCGGGCGGGAGAAGGAGGTTTGGGATTACTATCGCAACAACGCCAATGCGCTGGCCCAGCTTCGCGCGCCGATCTATGAGGACAAGGTCGTGGACTTCATCCTAGAACTCGCCAACGTGACCGAAAAGAAAGTCACGCGCGAAGAACTGTACAAGGACGAAGAGGCCGAGAAGAGCGCGGCCTGACGTCAAGCGATTGGCGTTAGCCAGTCCGAACTCGAGAACCGGTCTGAACTGCGCCTGGCGCGCTCGCTTTCGACCTGCTCTTGTCACTGGAGAAATGGCCTATATCTGTGAGACCTGTTTTTGAAGTCCTGCATCACGGGACGTTCGTCCGCGCCCGGCAATCCCGCCGGTCTGTTTGCCGAGCTGATGTTCGTCTCCGCCAACCCTTGGGTGACTAATGCGCGATCCGGTGGAAACCTACATGAATCTTGTGCCGATGGTGGTCGAGCAGACCAACCGCGGTGAACGCGCTTACGACATCTTTTCGCGACTGTTGAAGGAGCGGATCATCTTTGTGACCGGACCTGTCGAAGATGGCATGTCGACGTTGACAGTCGCGCAGCTCCTGTTCCTCGAGGCGGAGAATCCGAAAAAAGAGATCTCCATGTACATCAACTCGCCCGGCGGAGTGGTTACATCGGGTCTCGCGATTTACGACACCATGCAATTTATTCGTCCGCCGGTCTCGACGTTGTGCACCGGGCAGGCTGCATCGATGGGGTCGCTGCTGTTGGCTGCCGGGCATAAGGACATGCGTTTCTCGTTGCCGAACTCGCGAATTATGGTGCACCAACCCTCCGGCGGGTTTCAGGGCCAAGCCACCGACATCATGCTGCACGCGCAGGAGATACTGAACCTGAAGAAGCGGCTGAATGAGATCTACGTGAAACACACCGGCCAGACCTACAAAGCGATCGAGGATGCGCTTGAACGCGATAAGTTCCTTACCGCCGAAATGGCCCGCGATTTCGGAATCGTCGACAAGGTGATCGACAAACGTTTGGAAGACCCCGCTCTTGCAAAGGCGCAATAGAGGACGGATCGCATCCGCCGGATGGGCGTTAACGGTCCGTTGCCATCCGAGATGCAGGCCGTTAATGGCTGTCAGGCCCGGCGATGGGCCGAAAGTTCCGTTTTCGTGCTCAATTCAGACAGTGGTAAACGCGCAACGCTCGGCCGATTTCGGATAGCTCGGCACGTGCGAACGCGCTAAATCACGGTATTGTCACGGGCGGCCATGTCGGGAGGATTAGCGAATTCTTGATAGTCGGATGCGACCATGGTTGGCTGGTTGAGAGCGGCCAGGGTCGCGGGAGATTCGAGTGGGCCGCAGGTCGGGCGGCATCTGAGCTTAAGGGCTTTTTTGGTACGGATTTTGCTCTATCTACAGCCATGCGGTGCCTATGTGCCGGAATAGGGCGGTCGAGCGGACGGGATCGAAGGGCGGACGGAGACAAGGATGAGTAAGGTCGGCACGAGCGACTCGAAGAATACGCTGTATTGCTCGTTCTGCGGCAAGAGCCAGCACGAAGTTCGCAAGTTGATCGCGGGTCCCACCGTGTTCATCTGCGATGAATGCGTCGAACTGTGCATGGATATCATCCGCGAGGAAAATAAATCTTCGTTGGTGAAGTCGCGCGACGGCATCCCCACTCCAAAGGAAATTTGCAAGGTCCTGGACGACTACGTGATCGGCCAGAGTCATGCCAAGAAGGTGCTCTCGGTCGCCGTCCACAACCACTACAAACGTCTCAACCACCAGACCAAGCACAACGACGTCGAGCTCGCGAAGTCCAACATCCTGCTGATAGGGCCGACCGGCTCCGGCAAGACGCTGCTGGCTCAAACGCTCGCGCGGATTTTAGACGTCCCCTTCACGATGGCTGATGCCACTACTCTTACCGAAGCCGGATACGTCGGCGAGGACGTCGAAAATATCATTCTCAAGCTGCTGCAGTCGGCTGACTACAACGTCGAGCGAGCCCAGCGTGGGATCGTCTATATCGATGAAATCGACAAGATCAGCCGCAAGTCCGACAACCCCTCGATCACCCGGGACGTATCGGGCGAGGGCGTTCAGCAAGCGTTATTGAAGATCATGGAAGGCACGGTGGCCTCTGTTCCTCCACAGGGCGGCCGCAAGCATCCGCAGCAGGAGTTCCTGCAGGTCGATACCACCAACATTCTATTCATCTGCGGCGGCGCCTTCTCAGGCCTCGAGAAAATAATCTCGGCGCGCGGACGCTCCACTTCGATTGGCTTTGCCGCTCAGGTGTTGGCGCCAGAGGATCGCAGGACCGGCGAAATCTTCCGACACGTCGAGCCCGAAGATTTGTTGAAGTACGGCTTGATCCCGGAGTTCGTCGGGCGCTTGCCTGTAGTCGCCACCCTCGAAGATCTCGATGAGGCGTCGCTAAAGAAGATTCTTACCGATCCGAAGAACGCGCTGGTGAAGCAGTACCAGCGCTTGTTCGAGATGGAGAACATCGAGCTGACATTCGCGGACGAAGCGCTGGGAGCGGTCTCTCGAAAGGCGATCGAGCGCAAGACAGGCGCGCGGGGGCTGCGTTCGATCCTGGAGAGCATCTTGCTTGAGACCATGTTCGACCTTCCAGGATTGGAAGGCGTCGAAGAAGTGGTAATCTCTCGCGAAGTGGTCGAGGGAACGGCTCGCCCGCTCTACATTTACGCTGACCGGTCAGACCGCGCGGTCGAGACCAGCGCGAGCGCCTGATCGCCCAAGCGGCAAATTGAGACGTCGCTGCCGGCGTTCGGCGGCCTCGCTCCATCGAGATTGCATTGCTGTTCGCCCCGATTTGCAGGCCTATGTCGGCGACTTGACACCCCCATATACGATAGCCACCTAATGCTGTCCGTGGCGACGAGCACCCCTAGATTCGTCGCGGCAACGATCCGGAAAGGTCGGTCCCAGTCGGCCAGTATTCCCGGAAATCCAGGCACCTTGTGGCAATTGCGTCAAACGGCGGATTGCGAGCAAGGGGGCAGAACAAAAGGAAAAGGCTATGACCAGCCCGAAACCCCGGCCATCTATCGTCCACGGCGAAAGCCACTCTTATCCCGTGCTGCCGTTGCGCGACATCGTGGTCTTCCCGCACATGATCGTGCCGCTTTTTGTGGGCCGCGAGAAATCGATCCGCGCGCTTGAAGAGGTAATGAAGCACGACGCCCTTATTATGCTGGCGACGCAGAAAAACGCGTCGGACGATGATCCAACCCCGGATTCGATTTACGAGACCGGGACGCTCGCAAGTGTGCTGCAACTCCTCAAGCTGCCTGACGGCACCGTGAAGGTGCTGGTCGAGGGACTCGAACGCGCGCGCGTGCAGAAATATACCGATCGTATCGAGTACTACGAGGCGACCGCGGTCGCGCTTGCCGATACCGACGCCAAGTCCGTTGAAGCCGAGGCGCTCGCGCGTTCGGTGGTGTCGGATTTCGAAAGCTATGTGAAGCTGAACAAGAAGATCTCTGCCGAGGTGGTCGGCGTGGTCCAGGCCATTACCGATTTCGCCAAGCTCGGCGACACCGTTGCCTCCCATCTTGCCGTCAAGATTGCAGACCGCCAGGCGATCCTGGAGACGCTTTCGGTCACCGCGCGGCTTGAGAAGGTACTCGGGCTGATGGAGAGCGAGATCTCCGTGCTGCAGGTGGAGAAGCGAATCCGTTCGCGCGTCAAGCGCCAGATGGAGAAGACCCAGCGCGAATATTATTTGAACGAGCAGATGAAGGCGATCCAGAAGGAGCTTGGGGACGACGAAGGTCGCGACGAACTTGCGGATCTGGAAGAGAAGATCGCAAAGACCAAGCTCTCAAAGGAAGCCCGCGAGAAGGCGCAGCACGAGCTGAAGAAATTGCGCCAGATGTCTCCGATGTCGGCCGAGGCGACCGTTGTCCGCAATTATCTCGATTGGCTGTTGTCGATCCCGTGGAACAAGAAGTCCAAGGTCAAGAAGGATCTCATCGCGGCCCAGACGACGCTGGACAACGACCACTATGGGCTCGAGAAGGTCAAGGATCGCATCGTCGAGTATCTCGCGGTGCAGTCCCGCGCAAACAAGCTGACCGGACCTATCCTGTGCCTTGTCGGCCCTCCGGGTGTCGGCAAGACCTCGCTTGGCAAGTCGATTGCGAGGGCCACCGGCCGCGAATTCGTGCGCGTGTCGCTTGGCGGCGTCCGCGACGAAGCCGAAATCCGCGGTCACCGCCGGACCTACATCGGGTCGATGCCGGGCAAGATCATTCAGTCGATGCGCAAGGCAAAAACTTCGAACCCGCTTTTCCTGTTGGACGAGATCGACAAGATGGGCGCCGATTTCCGCGGCGATCCGTCATCGGCGCTGCTTGAGGTCTTGGACCCCGAGCAGAACTCGACGTTCAACGACCACTATCTCGAGGTCGATTACGACCTTTCAAACGTGATGTTCATCACAACGGCGAACACCCTGAATATTCCGGGGCCGCTGATGGATCGTATGGAGATCATCCGTATCGCCGGTTACACCGAGAACGAGAAGGTGGAGATCGCGCGCAAGCATCTCATCCCGAATGCGATCTCCAAGCACGGCCTCGATTCCAAAGAATGGTCGATCGATGACGAGGCGCTCCTCCTGATGATCCGGCGCTACACCCGCGAGGCGGGCGTACGTAATCTTGAACGTGAGCTTTCGACGCTGGCCCGCAAGGCCGTGAAGGAGCTGATGATCTCCAAGAAGAAGTCGGTGAAGGTGACCGAGAAGTCGCTCGAGGAGTTTCTCGGCGTGCCAAAGTACCGCTATGGCGAGATCGAGAGCGACGATCAAGTCGGCATAGTCACGGGGTTGGCCTGGACCGATGTCGGAGGCGAGTTGCTCACCATCGAAGGCGTCATGATGCCAGGCAAGGGCAAGATGACGGTGACAGGCAATCTCCGGGACGTGATGAAGGAGTCCATCTCGGCGGCCGCATCCTACGTCCGCTCGCGCGCGGTCGGCTTTGGCATCGAGCCGCCATTGTTCGACAGGCGCGACATCCACGTCCACGTGCCGGAAGGGGCAACCCCGAAGGACGGACCATCCGCCGGGGTCGCGATGGCGACCGCGATCGTATCTGTGATGACCGGGATTCCGATCAGACACGATGTGGCGATGACGGGCGAGATCACGCTCCGGGGGCGGGTGCTCCCGATCGGCGGCCTCAAGGAGAAGCTGCTGGCCGCGGCCCGCGGCGGCATCAAGACGGTGCTGATCCCCGAGGACAACGAGAAGGATCTCACGGAGATTTCCGATGCGATCAAGGGCGGGATGAACATCATCCCGGTGGCACGTCTGGACGATGTGGTCTCCAAGGCATTGGTGCGGCCACCCGTACCGATTGTCTGGGAGGAGGACACCAAGGTGCCCGTCAAGCCTGAAGCAGGCGAGGAGGCTCCCGGCGGGCTGACCGCCCACTGAGTTTTGTAGTGTTACAGCAGCGGCGTCCCGGTGGGGCGCCGCTTCTTTATGGACGGCGCGAGCCGACTTGCGCACGACCGCAGGGCGGCGCTAAACAGAGAACCGAGGGCGGTTAGCTCAGCTGGTTAGAGCATCTCGTTTACACCGAGAGGGTCGGCGGTTCGAATCCGTCACCGCCTACCAACCTTGCCAAACCCGTGCGCTGCGCCAAGGATGGCATCGAAGCTGCCCGGCAGGTGGTGCTTGTAAACCCGGTTGATGACCGCGACCGACACGCCGCAATAATCGCTCACCTTATCGATAGGCACACCACCGCGCAGGTACCATGAGATCGCGCTGTGCCTCAATGTATGAATGAGTACTTTCTGAGCCTTGTCTTCGGTCGCTAGCCCCGCCCCTCAACCACGCCGGGCCAGCTCTTGCTGACACGGTGAACCGGCTGCCCATTCCACTCCACGACTGATTGCACCGAAATGCCCAGCCGATTCCAACGTCTGATATGCGCCAGCACACGGCGGGATGGGTATGGTTGGCTGTCGTTTGTTCGTCTCACGCTTATTGACTGCCTTGCGGCGAAACTCGCCGGTCTCGGTGTGTCAACGTAACCCCGACCGGCATAAGCGCCGCATTGCAGATGTCACCAGCACGGCTGCCGGTATACAACCCCAACAATATGAAACGTGCGACGTGGCGCGAAACGAATCTACCACTTGGCTTGCCGTTGCGGATCTCACGTTGACGCCATGCTGCCAACAACAACCGCGCTGCTTCGGACCGCGTGAGCCAGCGAAGCCGTGCATCGGCAGCGTCCGGCAACACCGGACGAAACACCATGTTGGTGCCGCCGACGGCATCCTTGATGTGGAAATTGATCGCCGCCGATAATGTTTCTAACTCGCGGCGCGCGGCGGTTTGTGATCCGCGCTGCTTGGCAAAGTCGCGCTGGAGCCGCCGTTGACTTGTCCAATGGTCTTCTCACCGAAAACTCGTTTAGATTTTCGATCATGGCGATGCCAGCCTTCGGTCGGGCCGAGCCCATGCCCTGTCGTGAACCGTCCGCAGAAGATCACGTTCGGAGAAATGCTCGACATGGGCGTGGGGACTGTTGGTCTATTGCTCCGACTACCATTGCAGCCATTGGACGGCGATTAGCGGTGACGATGGCCCGATTATTTGAGACTGTCTGACCTGGAGCCCCTCTTCGTGTGTCAGACTTGCGGTACACGCCCGGCTGATCTCAGGCCCAACTTTCATTGGGAGAAGGAGCAAAGGGAGAAAACAGGCATCCACTAGTTGCGGAGGGCGTCTCGCGCATTTTGGTGAGCTATGTTGCCTAAACGACATAGGCCATTAAGTCAGCTCGTGCCATAAATTGTGCACGAATCGCAAAAGGGGCGGGATATGAAGAAGATTAACGCAGTCGCTTTGTTGACACTATGCAGTTGCTATCCCGCATTCGCGGCAGATCTGGGCGCTCGACCATACACCAAGGCACCTCCGGTCGCCGCCTCCATCTACAGTTGGACGGGGTTCTATGTCGGTGGAAATGTTGGTTATGCGTGGGCCCCTGTATCCTATAACCATAATGAAACTGCAGGTGTGTTGGGTCCGGTCGTGAACACCGAGAGGTTCTCAACCGAAGCATCAAGCTTCTCTGGCGGCTTGCAAGTCGGCTATGATCACCAGTTTCAAAACATCGTCTTGGGCGTGGAGGCCGACTATCACTGGCAAGATGGTTCGGCTTCTGGCCTTACAAATCTGAACCAACTTCCGAGAACGCGCGAAACACGATTCGGCGACACATGGAGTGTCGTTGGTCGCTTGGGATACGCGTGGGGTCCCACATTAGCTTACGTTCGAGGCGGCTATGCAAATGCGGAATTGAGTTTCGTCAACACGAGGAACTTCGATGGAGCGTTGCTAGGCGAATCCCGCACTCACACGGACGGTTATGTCGTGGGTGCTGGCCTGGCATATGGCTTTGCCCCGAACTGGAGTCTAGGTGCAGAATATAACTTCTATTCTTTTGATCCGAGCAGACAGCAGCAAACTTTAAACGGCGTGGCCCAGGCCGGTTACAACGACAATATCGATTTCAACATTCACCAAGTCCTGTTCAAACTGAACTACCGATTTGGTGCCCCTTTTGTCGCGCAGTACTGATCTGAGCTAAGCGCCCCCGAGCAACTTAGAGCCCCGGCATTGTCCGGGGCTTTTTGTGCGCTGGTCAGTCCTAGCATTCGATGCTTCTTCGGTACGCAAACGCACTGGCGGGTTTTACACCCGATGTGATGGATGGTCTCTGAATGAACCCCAAAGGATGAAAATGAAACTCAATCGAACTGTACTCGCCGTTATCACCCTATCCGCTCTTATCGTGCCACCAGCCTTTGCTGCGGAGAGCTGCACCACGTTCAGAGGGGTTTGCTTGTCTAGCTACACCGGCACTGATCAAACCGGTGCCGAGCGGAAATGCACAGCAGCAGCCAAAGATTGTCAGGAACGATGCAGGAAAGGACAGAAAATCTTTGTCGGCCCCTTTAACGGGGCGCATCACCCAGTGGATACTTGCGGCTGAACCACGGATTCCACGGTGAGTGAAGCCCGCGCGCGTGTCCCAGGGAGATAGTCGACGCGCCTCGAAACGGCAGAACTAAAGAGGTCCAACGACCTGATGCGCCCGGGCGCGCAACAGTACGCAAGACAAACGCAACAGAAACCCCGGAATAGAATGAGAACACACGAAACCGGATGCATTGTAATTGCAGCGGTTTCGGTTTTATATTCTCGTTTACACCGACAGGGTCGGCGGTTCGAATCCGTCACCGCCTACCAGGCGCTTATTATTCTGATTCCGATGGCTAGCGGGAGCATGCAATGAGGGTTTTTCTCGCCGCCGCCATGATCGCCTCACTAGCGGGGCCGGCTTACGCGCAAGACCCGGTTCCCAGATATGGGGAAACGGCCAAACCCAAGTCGCCGCAGGAACTCGCGACCGAAAGAGACGCTGAAAAAGCATACAAGAAGTCGCTCAGCAACATTCCGAATCAGGGGCCTGTCGATCCCTGGGGCAACGTGCGCAGCGAGACCCCACCGAAGCCCGTAGGCAAGGCTTCGTCGGCAAAACCGTCGAAAGCCGGCGTCCCCGCGAATTAGTAAGATCGATTGGATTTCCGCTTCGATCGGGCCTCAGCGCGGCCCTGGGACCGGCGGCGCAGCCCGTTCCTCCCAGATCGTGGCGAGATGGACGATGGTTTGAACCGCCTTCTCCATGTCCCGTACGCTCACCCATTCCTGCCGCGAATGGAACGCGTGTTCGCCGGCGAAGATGTTTGGGCAGGGTAGGCCCATGAACGAAAGCCGTGACCCGTCGGTGCCGCCGCGGACTGACGTTTTCACGGGCGTTAATCCCGCGCGTCGGACCGCCTCCATCGCGTTATCGATAATCTCGGGGTGGCGATCGATTACCTGCTTCATGTTGCGGTACTGCTGCTTGATCTCCAAACGGTAAGTAGATCGCGGAAACTCCTTGATCACCTCTTTGACGATGCCGTCGAGCAAAGCTTCCTTTTGCGTCAACCCTGCCTCGCTGAAATCGCGCACGATGAAACCTACGGTGGCTTTCTCCAACGTTCCTTCAATGCCGATCGGGTGCAGAAAACCTTCCTTGCCCTCGGTGGTCTCTGGTGAACAGCTCTCCTTTGGCAACCGATCGATAATGGCCGCGGCTATCTTGATCGAATGTTCCATCTTGCCCTTTGCAAAACCGGGGTGCGTGCTGACCCCTTCGATGGTCAGGAGGGCGCCGTCTGCCGAGAAAGTCTCATCCTCGATGTTGCCGGCGGTCTCGCCGTCGATCGTGTAGGCAAAGTCCGCCCCCAGTTTTTTCAGATCCACTTTGTCGACGCCGCGGCCTATCTCCTCGTCCGGCGTGAAGAGGATCTTGATCGTCCCGTGCCTTGTCTCCGGATGATCGATCAGGAATTGCGCCGCATCCATGATTTCGGCGATGCCGGCCTTGTTGTCGGCGCCCAGCAGCGTGGTGCCGTCGGACGTGATTATGTCGCTACCAATCTGATCTCTCAGCGCGGGATGATCCTCGGGCCGGATAACCTGCGTGGGATCGCCCGGGAGCACGATCTCGCCGCCGTTGTAGTTCCTGACGATCTGCGGCTTGACGTCCATGCCGCTACAATCGGGAGAGGTGTCCATATGGGAGCAGAAGCAAATGACCGGCACGCGCTTGTCGCTATTCGCCGGAATGCTCGCATAGACGTACCCATGCTCGTCGATATGGGCGTCGCGAAGCCCCATTTCCTGCAGCTCGGCCGCGAGGAGCCGGCCCAGATCTTTTTGTTTTTCGGTTGAGGGGCACGAAGGGGAGGACGGGTCGGACTGGGTGTCAATCACCACGTAGCGCAGAAAGCGCTCGGTGACCGTATGCCTGAACGTCAGAGCTGAACTCACGTACAAACCGCGGCTGCAGCAGAATCCTGTGTGGCGGCAGAAACATTCACGTTAGCCAAACCACTATGGCCGAGCGTCACTCCGGCAAGGACGCCGGAATGACGCAGATTCAATCGCATCGATCTGAATCAGACCGCTTCCTTGAGCTCCTTGGCTGCACGGAAGGCAACCTTCTTGCTCGCCTTGATGTGAATGGCTTCGCCGGTGGCCGGGTTGCGGCCCATGCGGGCGGCACGCTTGCGCACCTGCAGGATGCCCAAACCGACGATGCGGATGCGCTCACCTTTTTTCAGGTGTTTGGTGATCCGGGTCACAAGATCGTTCAGAATGGCTTCAGCCTGCTTCTTCGATAGTTCCTGCTCGTCGGCTATTGCCGCGGCGAGATGCTTGAGAGTGACGGTGGTCGGGGTTGCTGCTTTCTTCGCCATTTTTGGCCCTCCTGGTTGTTGATGGCTTAGGAAATTAAGACGTATCAGGCCTTAAACGATTCGGGGAGCGACTGCATGTGTTGTTTTGCCTATAAACAGCCTATTATTTGCATTGAGCTACCAAAAAGGCCCGAGTAGCGGGAGGATTCGCAACAACCTTGACTAAAAGAGGGAGCGCCTTTATGCCGTCCTCCTGTGCGGATCAGTCACTGAGACGACCTCCGCGGGAGTAGCTCAGTTGGTTAGAGCGCCGCCCTGTCACGGCGGAGGCCGCGGGTTCGAGTCCCGTCTCTCGCGCCAGTGTTTCAACCCCTTATCTCTGTTCCATTTTCGCCGATGATCCCTCCGGCCCTTGACGCGCTTCGGGGCTGGTTTCGCTCGCATTTGGGGCGCTATTTGGGAATGGTCGGAGGGCTTGGCGGAGCCTGCACCCAAGGGGCAGACTCCACAGCGCTGCGGGTGACAGGCAGCGGCTGCAAGGAAGCGACTATGGTCGATTGTCCTAGCGGACTACCGACGCTTCAGAACTGGTCAGGGTGATCACCTTGCTGGCCTTAATGACATGCGCCGTCTCGGTGTAGTTCGCATTCACACGAGCGGAAATGCCAAGCCCGGCCACCATAATCCCAGCTACCAGCGCGACGAT
The DNA here is from genome assembly GCA_045811665.1 of Bradyrhizobium sp. Lineage (GTDB taxonomy): Bacteria > Pseudomonadota > Alphaproteobacteria > Rhizobiales > Xanthobacteraceae > Bradyrhizobium. Next base: position 45,564 of record JBJMTO010000112.1, on the reverse strand, counting down.
CACTATCTTCAGATGCGTTCCGCGATCCGCTGAATGGATAGAGTGATTCATGTGAGCCTCCAAGGCTGTGCCCGCCTTTGACACGGACAGACTTACCTCCAGTGTGTTTCAGGGCGGTTTCGTGCCTCTCCTAAAATGGTTTCGTGGAGCAGGGTTGGAAGCCAGCCAGCTCCGAGCATCGAGTTCGACGACGGCAAAGCCGTTCCCTCCCGGCGCACTTCCCCGGGCATCGCCAATGTCGGTTGGGGCTTCTCCAAGCTGGAGGAGGACGCAAAGACCCTCAAAACAGGTTGTCTTGCGCCCCTTGTTGCGCTGCGCTAAGCCTCGAAACAATTCTAAACAACGAATCTGCGGCTTTCACCAACCGCGGGCAAAGGCACCGCCGATGACCGGCATCCTTCAGAATTATCTTCCGCTTGTGGTCTTCGTCGGGGTCGCTGGCCTGATCGGTTTGGCCCTGCTGGTCGCTCCTTTCGTGGTGGCGTTCCAGCAGCCCGATCCCGAAAAACTCTCGGCCTATGAATGCGGATTCAACGCATTTGACGACGCGCGCATGAAATTTGACGTGCGGTTCTACCTGGTAGCCATCCTCTTTATTATCTTCGACTTGGAGGTCGCGTTCCTGTTTCCCTGGGCAGTAGCCTTCGGGAAACTCGGCGCAACCGGCTTCTGGTCGATGGTGGTTTTCCTCGCGGTCCTCACCGTCGGCTTCGCTTACGAATGGAAGAAAGGCGCGCTCGAATGGGATTGAGGCCCACAACGGCAGCACCCGGGTTTGGCCCGGCACTGGCACCGGCTGGCACAGGCATTCTTGACCCGTCAACCGGCAAGCCGGTCGGAGCCAATGACCCCTACTTTCTCGAGGTCAATCACGAGCTATCCGACAAAGGCTTCTTTGTTGCAGCCGCAGATGACCTGATCACGTGGGCGCGCACCGGATCGTTGATGTGGATGACCTTCGGTCTGGCGTGCTGCGCGGTCGAGATGATGCAGATGTCGATGCCGCGCTATGACGCCGAGCGTTTCGGCTTCGCGCCACGGGCATCTCCGCGGCAATCAGACGTGATGATCGTTGCGGGCACGCTCACCAACAAGATGGCCCCGGCTTTGCGCAAGGTCTACGACCAGATGCCCGAGCCGCGCTATGTCATTTCGATGGGCTCCTGCGCCAACGGCGGCGGGTACTACCATTATTCATACTCCGTGGTGCGCGGATGCGACCGCATTGTCCCTGTGGACATCTATGTTCCGGGCTGTCCGCCGACGGCTGAAGCGCTGCTCTACGGCGTAATGCTGCTTCAAAGGAAAATCCGGCGCACCGGAACAATCGAGCGGTGAGACGATGAAAATCACCGATATCCCGTTCGGTACGACCGATTGGTCGACCATTGAGCCGACCACGCACGAAGGTGACAGCGGGTTTGCGACCTGGCGCACGCGAGAGTTTGGACAGATACGCGTGCGGCTTGTGGAGTATTCGCCCGGGTACCTTGCCGACCACTGGTGCCAAAAGGGTCACATCCTGCTGTGCATGGAAGGCGAACTCGGGACCGATCTGGCCGATGGGCGTTCGTTCACGTTGAGACCGGGCATGAGCTATCAAGTCGCCGACGGGGCTGAGCCTCATCGCTCGCGCACGGAAAAGGGCGCGCGGCTTTTTATTGTGGATTGATGGCGATGAACGAAGCACTCGACAATCTCGGGAAAAAGATCGTCAGCGGGCTGAACGGGATGGCTACCGAATATTCCGTGGCGCTCGACGAGCTTACTGTAGCGGTGAAGACCGAGAAGCTCGTAGAGGCCGTCCAATTCATCCGCGACAACCCCGAATGCCGTTTTATCAGCATCATCGACATCACCGCGGTGGACTATCCCGGTCGCGAGAACCGTTTCGACGTAATCTACCATTTCTTGTCACCGACCCTGAACACGCGGGTGCGGTTACGGGCACAAGCGAGCGAAACGACCCTGGTTCCGTCGATCGTAGAGGTATTTCCCGGTGCCGACTGGTTCGAGCGCGAAGCTTATGATCTGTACGGTGTGATCTTCGTTGGCCATCCCGATATGCGTCGAATTCTGACTGACTACGGTTTCGAGGGTCATCCACTGCGCAAGGATTTTCCGTTAACCGGTTTCGTAGAGGTGCGCTACGACGATCAGGAAAAGCGGGTGCTCTATGAGCCCGTCCGGCTCAATCAGGAGTTCCGTAATTTCGATTTCCTCTCTCCATGGGAAGGCGCGGACTATCCGCTGCCCGGTGATGAGAAGACGGGGCCGAAAGTCTGATCATGGCCGAAGCAGCCCTCCGCAATTTCACCATCAATTTCGGGCCGCAGCATCCGGCCGCGCACGGCGTACTGCGTCTGGTCCTGGAACTCGACGGGGAGGTGGTAGCCCGGGTCGATCCTCACATCGGGCTGCTTCACCGCGGCACCGAAAAGCTGATCGAGGCAAAGACCTATCTCCAGGCGATTCCGTATTTCGACCGGCTCGACTACGTCGCGCCGCTTACCCAGGAGCACGCGTTTTGCCTGGCTATTGAAAGGCTGCTCGGTATCGAGGCGCCACGCCGGGCCCAGCTTATAAGGGTTCTCTACCACGAGATCAGCCGCATCCTGTCGCATCTACTTAACGTAACAACACAGGCGATGGATGTGGGCGCACTCACCCCGCCACTGTGGGGCTTTGAAGAGCGTGAAAAGCTCATGGTTTTCTATGAGCGAGCGTCCGGCAGCCGTATGCATGCCAATTATTTCCGTCCCGGCGGGGTGCATCAGGACCTGCCGCCCAAGCTGATTGACGATATCTATGCCTGGTGCGACCCATTCCTCGGTGTTGTCGACGACCTCGATCGTCTGCTGACCGGCAATCGAATCTTCAAGCAGCGGAACGTTGACATCGGCGTGGTCACGCTGAAGCAGGCGTGGGAGTGGGGTTTCTCAGGCGTCATGGTGCGTGGCTCAGGCGCTGCCTGGGACCTTCGCAAGGCGCAGCCTTACGACTGCTATGCCGAAATGGACTTCGATATTCCCGTTGGAAAGAACGGAGACTGCTACGACCGCTATCTCATTCGCATGGAAGAAATGCGGCAGTCCGTACGCATCATGAAGCAGTGCATCGAAAAATTGCGCGCGCCGGAGGGGCAGGGGCCTGTAGCGATCCAGGACAACAAGATCGTTCCGCCCAAACGCGGAGAGATGAAGCGCTCCATGGAAGCGCTGATCCATCACTTCAAGCTCTACACCGAAGGTTTTCACGTGCCTGCCGGTGAAATTTATGTGCCGGTTGAGGCGCCGAAAGGTGAGTTTGGTGTCTATCTGGTCGCCGACGGCACCAACAAACCTTACAAGTGCAAGATCCGCTCGCCCGGCTTTGCGCATCTGCAGGCGATGGATTTCATCTGCAGGGGCCATCTCCTGGCAGACGTTTCGGCCATTCTCGGATCGCTCGACATCGTCTTCGGAGAGGTCGATCGGTGATTGCGCTGCCACCTATTCAGTTTGACCGAACTACGGGCGTACTGCAGGGCGCAAATGCGTGGGAGCGTCTGGCTGCGCTCGCGCTATCTTCCGGCTCCAAGTTGGCCTCGACATTTTCCCACCGCGGTTACAACGGCTGCGCGAACCTTCTGCGCAGGACGCTTCCCGAGCGCGACATCGCCATCAAGCTCAATGCGGATGCTACCTTCGAGTTTCCCTATGGCGACGGTTACTGGAGCAAGCTGCTCAACCGTGCCTACTGCTACGAAAATGAACTGGAATTGCTGTTCCGCCACTCGGCTACCGTCGATTACACGCTGCTCGATTGCGGCGCCAATTTTGGCTATTGGTCGGTTCTGATCTCGAGTGCGCCGTACGGGTCGCACAAGGCGATTGCAATCGAGCCGTCATCGAATAATTTCGCCAAGCTTAAAAACAATGCGCAAATCAACGGCAACCGCTTCGAGGTGATGAATTGCGCGATCGGCGCAGCGCGCGGCACCGCGCGCCTGTCCGGCACCAAGCACGAGGCTTTCAGTATCGCCGGCGTCACCCATGGAGGCGGCGAGGAGGTACCGGTCATCGCACTCGACAATCTGCTCGAAGACGGCAGGCTTGCTCCCGAGGGAAAGTACCTGATCAAGCTCGACGTCGAAGGAGTGGAGGTCGAGGCAATCAAGGGCGGTACCAAGTTGTTGCAAGGCGACAGCGTCGTATTGTGCGAGGAGCACGGCAATGATCCGAACCACACCGTCTCGCGCTATATCCTGGAGCAGACCCCGCTCAAGCTCATCGTCCTCGATCCGCATTCCAATCGGCTGGAGACAGTGAGCGAGCTTTCGATCCTGGACCGGATCAAGGTTTCGACCCACGTTGGCTACAACGTGTTCGGCACCTCAAGCGCCTTTTGGCAGGACAGAATCAAGGCGCTGAACGCCATGGCCGCGCGCCGCATGCAATGAGAAACTGAAGAGAGATGTCGATCCGCCGTCTGGCCCCGAAAGAACTGCAACCCGCGAACTTTGCCTTCACGGCGGAGAATCTTGCGTGGGCTAAAGAACAGATCGCCAAATATCCGGAAGGCCGTCAAGCGTCCGCCGTGATCCCGATCCTTTGGCGGGTGCAGGAACAAAATGAGGGCTGGGTTTCGGAAGCGGCAATCCGAGCGGTCGCGGATCTGTTGGAAATGCCCTACATCCGCGCGCTGGAGATCGCGACGTTTTACACGATGTTCCAGCTTCAGCCCGTCGGCAAAAAAGCTCACGTCCAGGTCTGCGGCACCACGCCGTGCAGGCTGCGCGGCGCCGCCGACCTCATCGAGGTTTGCCAGAGCCGTATTCACCACGAACCCTTCCATCTGTCGAAGGACGGTAAATTCAGCTGGGAAGAAGTGGAATGTCTCGGCGCATGCGTGAATGCGCCGATGGTGCTTATCTGGAAGGATACCTACGAGGACCTCACCAAAGAGAGCTTTGGCAAGGTGCTCGATGGTTTTGCCTCCGGAAAGCCCCCAAAACCGGGGCCGCAGATCAACCGTCAGTTCTCGGCGCCTGTCGGCGGGCCGACGACTCTGAAAGAAACCACATGACGCCCGACCGTGAAACGCGCGCGCATGGGCTGGGGAGTGTTGGTGGAATGAACAGCTGGCTCTATATCGGATTGCATACGGCTGCCGCGGCGACTTTCATTTTCCTGTTGCAGCGATATGCGCTCAATGCGCCGCTTGAATCCAGTCTGTTATGGGCGCTGACCTTCGGCGGGTGCGCCGCGGGACTTGCCTACATGCAGTCCAAACGTTGATTCGGGGAAGCTTCAAACTCATGCTGAACGACAAGGACCGTATCTTTCGCAATCTCTACGGGCTCCACGACTGGGGCCTCGAGGGTGCGCGTCGACGCGGCGCATGGGACGGCACGAAAGCCATCGTCGACAAGGGCCGCGACTGGATCATCAACGAGATGAAGGCCTCAGGACTTCGCGGACGAGGCGGGGCCGGTTTTCCCACCGGCCTGAAATGGTCGTTCATGCCGAAGCAATCGACGGACGGCAGGCCAAGCTACCTTGTCGTCAACGCAGACGAGTCAGAGCCCGGCACCTGCAAGGATCGAGAGATCATGCGGCACGATCCGCATCTCCTGGTGGAGGGCTGTCTGCTCGCAAGCTTCGCGATGGGCGCTCATGTCTGCTATATCTACGTGCGTGGCGAGTTTATCCGCGAGCGCGAGCATCTGCAGGCCGCGGTCGATCAGGCCTACGAGGCTCGCCTGATCGGTAAGGACAACGTCAACGGATGGCCTTTTGACCTCTACGTGACGCATGGAGCCGGCGCCTATATCTGTGGAGAAGAGACGGCGCTCCTGGAAAGCCTCGAAGGCAAAAAGGGAATGCCCCGGCTGAAGCCTCCATTCCCCGCCAATGTCGGTCTCTACGGCTGCCCGACCACGGTTAACAACGTCGAATCCATTGCGGTCGCCCCCGACATACTGCGGCGAGGCGCGGCCTGGTTCGCCGCGATCGGCCAGCCTAACAATGTTGGCACCAAGCTGTTCTGCATCTCCGGACACGTCGAGCGTCCCTGCAATGTCGAAGAGGCGATGGGCATCCCGTTTCGGGAACTCATCGAGCGCCACTGCGGCGGCATCCGGGGCGGCTGGGATAATCTGAAAGCCGTGATCCCCGGTGGCTCGTCGGTTCGAATGGTACCGGCCGAACAGATTATCGACACGCCGATGGATTTCGACAGCCTCAGCAAGCTGAGGTCCGGCCTCGGCACCGCCGCGGTAATCGTGATGGATAAATCGACCGACCTGATCCGGGCGATCGCCCGCATTTCGTACTTCTACAAGCACGAGAGCTGCGGGCAATGCACGCCCTGCCGCGAGGGCACAGGCTGGATGTGGCGAGTGTTGACGCGAATGGCCGAAGGCCGTGCCCACAAACGCGAGATCGACATGCTGCTGGAAGTGACGAAGCAGGTCGAGGGTCACACCATCTGCGCGCTGGGAGACGCCGCGGCGTGGCCGATCCAGGGTCTGATCGCGCATTTCCGTCATGAGATCGAGGAGCGGATCCAGGAGTATTCGCGGAAGGCCGATGCGGACGACGCCGGCATTCTCGACCCCGCACATATGGTCGCGGCGGAGTGATGCCGATGTCGCAACCCAACATTTTCTGGTGGCAGAAGTACGGAACGCTGGCGCAGATGGCTCAGGCGGCCGTAGCGCTGTTGGGCTTCGTTGCCATCATGTTCCAGATCAACGAGATTCGCTTTAACAGTCGTGCGGCAAGCGCGCGGCAAGCGTTTCTGGGCTACACGGATCTCGCGTTCAAAAACCCTAAGTTCTCCGCGCCCGATTACGATGCCATCAAGGCGGCTGGCAACGACCAGACGGTCCAGTACGAGAGTTTTGTCGCTTATTTTCTATATGCCTGCGAAGAGGCGATGGCTGCGTTCGCCCACAAGCGGGAATGGACCGCTTCGTGCGACTACGATCTGAAGCCGCATCTGCCGTTCCTCTGCGAGAAATCTGCGGCGGAGCCAGGGTATCTTGAAACCTACGGCACCGACACCCAGCATTGGGTGAAGACGTCCTTGAAGACCGCCAGCGTCACACCACCCGATTGCAAGCGGGGAAAGACTTAGACCGCTATGACCAAACTCATCGTCGATGGCAGAGAAATCGATGTTCCGCCGGAATATACCTTGCTGCAGGCATGCGAGGCAGCCGGCGCAGAAATTCCGCGCTTTTGCTATCACGAGCGCCTGTCGATCGCCGGCAATTGCAGGATGTGCCTGGTCGAGATCAAGGGCGGCCCGAAACCCGTCGCGAGCTGCGCCTGGGGGGTTCGCGACTGCCGTCCCGGTCCAAAGGGTGAGCCTCCTGAAATCTCCACACGCTCGCCGATGGTGAAAAAGGCCCGCGAAGGGGTGATGGAGTTTCTCCTGATCAACCATCCGCTGGATTGCCCGATTTGCGATCAGGGTGGCGAGTGCGACCTCCAGGACCAGGCGATGGGATACGGTGTGGACACCAGCCGCTTCGCCGAAAACAAGCGTGCGGTAGAGGACAAATACCTCGGCGCGCTGGTCAAGACCTCAATGAACCGTTGTATCCAGTGCACGCGTTGCGTCCGCTTCTCCGCCGAGGTCTGTGGCGCGCCCGAGATGGGGGCGACCGGCCGCGGCGAGGACATGGAGATCACGACCTACCTCGAACGCGCGCTGACGTCGGAACTGCAGGGCAACCTCGTCGATATCTGCCCGGTTGGGGCGCTGACGTCAAAACCGTACGCTTTCGCGGCGCGTCCTTGGGAATTGGGCAAGACCCAATCGGTCGACGTCATGGATGGTGTCGGTTCGGCAATTCGAGTGGATACCCGAGGCCGCGAGGTGATGCGCATTCTGCCTCGTGTCAACGAGGCGGTGAACGAAGAGTGGATTTCCGACAAGACGCGACACGTCGTCGACGGCCTGCGTACCCAGCGGCTGGACCGGCCTTATATCAGGCAGAATGGGAAGCTTACGGCGGTGACGTGGGCGGAGGCATTTGCCGCTGTTGCCGCCAAGGTTAGGTTGAGCGACGGCAAGCGAATAGGGGCAATCGCCGGAGATCTCGCCGCAGTGGAGGAAATGTTTGCGCTGAAGGACCTGTTAGCCAGGTACGGCTCGGTCAACCTCGCGGTCCAGGGTGGCGATGCCATAGATCCCGCAATCGGACGTGCCTCGTACATCTTTAACCCGACGATCGCCGGGATCGAACAGGCGGACGCGCTTCTGATCGTGGGTTCCAACCCGAGAAAAGAAGGCGCCATCCTCAATGCGCGAATTCGCAAGCGGTGGCGCAGCGGCCAACTCAAGGTTGGTCTGATCGGGGCCCAAGCCGACCTCACTTACAGCTACGACTACGTCGGTGCCGGTACGGATTCGCTGACCGACGTCGCCACGGGCAGGCAACCGTTCGCGGACGTGCTGAGGGCGGCCAGTAAGGCGATCGTCTTGGTCGGCAGCGGCGCCGCCGGGCGTCACGATGGCTCTTCGGTTCTGGCGCTTGCCGCGAAGCTCGCGCTGGACACCGGCGCGGTGAAAGAAGGCTGGAACGGCTTCGGCGTACTGCACGATACGGCTTCGCGCGTCGGCGCACTCGACATCGGTTTCGCTGGCGGCGCAGGTGGACTGACTGCCGCGCAGATGACCACGTTCGGCACGCTTGATGTGCTGTTCCTGCTCGGGGCTGACGAACTGAGGGTGCCCGATGGTACTTTCGTGGTTTACGTTGGCACCCATGGCGACCGTGGCGCGCATCGGGCCGACGTGATCCTGCCTGGAGCCGCCTACACGGAAAAATCCGGCATTTACGTCAACACCGAGGGTCGGGTGCAGATGGCCAATCGCGCGTCGTTTCCCCCGGGAGAGGCGCGCGAGGACTGGGCCGTCATTCGGGCGCTATCCGAGTCGCTCGGAAAGAAGCTGCCTTACGATTCACTGGCGGTGCTCCGTCAGACGCTGTTCAAATCCGTGCCCCACCTGATGCGGATCGACCAGATCGAACCGGGCAAGGCCGAGGACATCCAAACGCTCGCGCGAAAAGGCGGCAGCCTGGAGAGGGCGCCGTTCAAGGCTAGCGTCGAGGACTTCTATTTGACCAATCCAATAGCGCGGGCGTCGGCCGTAATGGCTGAATGTTCCCGGCTAGCCGCCGGGCAGATGCTGAGCGCAGCGGAGTGAGCGTGATCTGATGGCTGATTTCTTCGCAGGTGGATTCTGGACGGGCTTTCTGTGGCCGTTGATTGTCATGATTGGTCAGAGCGTACTGCTGCTCGTCGTGCTGCTGATTGCGATTGCCTACATTCTGCTGGCGGATCGCAAGATATGGGCGGCGGTGCAGATCCGGCGCGGGCCCAACGTTGTCGGGCCGTGGGGTCTGTTCCAGTCGTTCGCCGATCTGCTGAAGTTCGTGCTGAAGGAGCCCATCATTCCCTCGGGCGCCAATAAGGGCGTGTTCCTGTTGGCCCCGCTGGTGTCCTGCGTGCTGGCGCTGGCGGCATGGGCGGTGATCCCAATGGATCTCGGCTGGGTCATATCCGACATCAATGTCGGGATTCTCTACATCTTCGCGATCTCGTCGCTGTCGATCTACGGCATCATCATGGCCGGGTGGTCGTCCAATTCGAAATATCCGTTCCTGGCTGCGCTTCGCTCCGCCGCGCAGATGGTGAGTTACGAAGTTTCGATCGGTTTCGTCATCATCACCGTCTTGCTGTGCGCGGGTTCGCTGAACTTGTCCGCCGTGGTGGAGGCGCAGAACAGTCACGGCCTCGCCCATCTTATCGGCCTGCCCAGGCTGACGTTCCTGAACTGGTACGTGCTGCCGCTGTTCCCGATGTTCGTGGTGTTCTACGTCTCGGCTCTGGCGGAAACCAACCGTCCGCCGTTCGACCTGGTGGAGGCCGAGTCCGAGCTGGTGGCGGGCTTTATGGTCGAATACGGCTCCACGCCTTATCTCCTGTTCATGCTGGGCGAGTACGTCGCCATCACAACCATGTGCGCCATGGCCACTATCCTGTTTCTGGGCGGCTGGCTGCCGCCGATCGCGGTGGCGCCGTTCACCTGGATACCCGGCGTGATCTGGTTCACCCTGAAACTATTGTTCATGTTCTTCCTGTTTGCGATGGCGAAGGCGGTCGTGCCGCGCTACCGCTACGATCAGCTTATGCGGCTCGGTTGGAAGGTCTTCCTACCGTTGTCACTGGCGATGGTCGTTGTCGTTGCCGGCGTTCTGCACTTCGCCGGGATCGCGCCGAAATGAGGTCGCTATGAGTGTCAATATCAACGCAACGGCCCGCTCGCTTCTGTTGACCGAGTTCGTCTCGGCGTTCTTTCTGGCGATGCGCTACTTCTTCAAGCCGAAGCCGACGCTGAATTATCCGTTCGAGAAGGGGCCGATCTCGCCGCGATTCCGGGGCGAGCACGCCCTGCGCCGTTACCCGAATGGTGAAGAGCGCTGCATTGCCTGCAAGCTGTGCGAGGCGGTTTGCCCGGCGCAGGCAATCACGATCGAGGCGGGCCCGCGTCGCAACGACGGCACCCGCCGCACCGTGCGCTACGACATCGACATGGTGAAATGCATTTACTGCGGCTTGTGCCAGGAGGCCTGTCCGGTCGACGCCATCGTCGAGGGACCGAACTTCGAGTTCGCGACCGAGACCCGCGAGGAGCTTTACTATGACAAGGCGAAACTTCTCGCCAACGGCGACCGCTGGGAGCGCGAGATTGCGAAGGCGATCGAACTCGACGCGCCTTACCGGTGAGGTGAGCGCATGATCCTTCCAGCGCTGTTCTTCTATCTGTTCGCCGGCATCTGCGTGGGGTCGGCGGTGATGGTGATTGTGTCGCGCAATCCCGTGCACTCAGTGCTGTTCTTGATCCTCGCCTTCGTCAACGCTTCCGGGTTGTTCGTGCTGTTGGGGGCCGAGTTCCTGGCCATGATCTTGGTAGTCGTCTATGTCGGTGCCGTCGCGGTGCTCTTCCTGTTCGTGATCATGATGCTGGACGTTGACTTCATCCAACTGCGCGAGGGCTTCCTGGAATATCTGCCGATCGGCCTCGTCATCGGCGCGGTGTTCCTGGCCGAACTGTTGCTTGTCGGTGGCGGCTGGGTCATCAACCCAGGCACTACGAAGTCGATCACGGCTGCAATCCCGAACAATGTCAGCAATACCGAGGCGCTCGGGCTCGTGCTCTACACCCGCTATATCCATTACTTCCAGACCGCCGGCATGGTTCTCCTGGTCGCGATGATTGGGGCCATTGTGCTGACATTGCGCCACAAGGTCAGCGTCAAACGTCAGGACATCAATGTGCAGAACGCGCGTACTCCCGAACTTGCGATGAGCGTTCGCAAGGTGGCCTCCGGGCAGGGTCTGCAGGATGCGGACGCCGCGGAGTGGGTGCAATGACGATCGGCCTTGGGCACTATCTTTCGGTCGGCGCCATCCTGTTTACGCTGGGCATCCTGGGGATCTTCCTCAATCGTAAGAACATCATCGTCATTTTGATGTCGATCGAACTGATCCTTCTGGCGGTCAACATCAACCTGGTGGCGTTTTCGACCTTTCTCGGAGACATCGTCGGGCAGGTGTTCGCGCTATTGGTGTTGACGGTGGCGGCAGCGGAAGCGGCGATCGGACTTGCGGTACTGGTCGTGTATTTCCGCAATCGCGGTTCGATCGCGGTCGAAGACGTCAATCTGATGAAAGGCTAACGCGCCAATGATCCAGGCAATCGTGTTTCTGCCGCTGATCGGCGCGATCATCGCCGGAGTGATCTCTATCGTTGGCGCCCACGCTCGGAATCCGGCCGGCGACACGGTGGAGCATCACACCGGCGCGGAGGCGCACGGAGTTAGGGCCTCGCACGCGAGCACTTCGATCAGCGACGATGCGGCCGTCGTCCACGTTACCCATGACGAACCGATGGCGCATGGGGGCCACGCCCATGACGATCACGCGGTCGAGCCGCCGGCGGCGGGATCGCGTGCGGCCGAACTGATCACGACGGGCCTGTTGCTCGCCGCGGCGGCACTATCCTGGGTCGCGTTGGTCGATGTCGGCTTCCTGCATCACGATGCGCGGATCGCCCTGTTTCCATGGATAAATTCGGGTGATCTGCAAGTCGCGTGGTCGCTTCGGGTCGATACGCTTACGGCCGTGATGCTGGTCGTGGTCAACACGGTGTCCTCGCTCGTCCATCTGTATTCGATCGGTTACATGGACGAGGATCCGAACCGGCCGCGTTTCTTCAGCTATCTATCGCTGTTCACCTTTGCGATGCTGATGCTGGTGACCGCGGACAACCTGGTGCAGCTATTCTTCGGCTGGGAGGGCGTCGGTCTGGCGAGTTATCTGTTGATCGGCTTCTGGTACCAGAAGCCATCCGCGAACGCCGCCGCGATCAAGGCTTTTGTCGTCAACCGCGTCGGCGACTTCGGCTTCGCACTCGGCATCTTTGCTATCTTCCTGCTGATCGGCTCCACCGATTTCGACACCATTTTTGGGAGCGCGCCGGGATTAACCGGCAAGAAAATCGATTTCTTTGGCTGGCATGCCGACGCGCTGACGCTGACCTGCCTGTTGCTGTTCATGGGAGCAATGGGCAAATCGGCTCAATTCCTGCTGCACACCTGGCTTCCTGACGCCATGGAGGGACCAACGCCGGTCTCGGCGCTGATCCACGCTGCAACCATGGTGACGGCCGGCGTCTTCATGGTCGCCCGGCTTTCACCGCTTTTCGAACTGGCGCCATCGGCACAGGCAGTGGTGATGTTCGTCGGGGCGACGACGGCTTTCTTCGCCGCGACGGTCGGTCTCGTGCAGAACGACATCAAGCGCATCGTTGCGTATTCGACTTGCTCGCAGCTTGGCTACATGTTCGTCGCGATGGGGGCGGGGGCGTACTCCGTTGGCATGTTCCACCTGTTTACTCACGCGTTCTTCAAGGCGCTGCTGTTCCTCGGTTCCGGCTCGGTGATCTATGCGATGCACCACGAGCAGGACATCCGCAACATGGGCGGATTGAAGGACCGAATACCGTACACTTACATCGTCATGGTGATCGGCACGCTGGCGCTAACCGGCTTCCCGCTGACCGCCGGATACTTTTCAAAGGACTCCATTATCGAATCCGCTTACGCCTCGCACAATCCATTGGCGTTCTATGGGTTTCTGATGACCGTGGTCGCGGCGGGGCTGACTTCATTCTATTCGTGGCGGTTGATCTTCAAGACCTTCCATGGAGAGCCGCACGATCGGGAGCACTACCAAGCTGCGCACGAGGCGCCGTTGTGGATGCTTATCCCCATTGGGGTGCTCGCCGCCGGGTCGCTTCTGGCAGGCTTTCCCTTCAAGGAGTTGTTCGCTGGCCATGGTGTCGCGGAGTTCTTCCGCGAGTCCGTGAAAATGAACCCGCATATCATAGACGAGATGCACCACATCCCCGCCGCCATCGCGTTCCTCCCGACGGTGATGATGGCGCTAGGGTTCGTGGTCTCGTGGTTGTTCTATATCCGCCGGCCGTACCTGCCAGTCGAACTCGCGAAGCAACAGCCGCTGCTTTATCACTTCCTGCTCAACAAATGGTACTTTGACGAGCTTTACGATTTGATTTTTGTCCGCCCGACGAAATGGGTCGGGCGATTGCTGTGGAAGGTCGGCGACGGCTACATCATAGATGGCTTCGGACCTGATGGCGTATCGGCGCGAGTCCTGGACGTCACGAGCAATGTCGTGCGCCTCCAGACCGGTTATCTTTATCACTATGCTTTTGCGATGCTGATCGGCGTCGCCGGGCTGATCACCTGGTTCATGTTCGGCTTGGGGGGCCAGTGATGACAACCTGGCCTATTCTCTCGGTGGTCACGTTTCTCCCGGTCGTCGGTGCGCTGCTGGTCTATATCAGTCGGGGCGACGACGAAGCGACACGGCGCAATTCGCGCTGGATCGCGTTGTGGACCACACTGATCACGTTTGCGGTGTCGCTTATTCTGGTCTGGCGCTTCGACCCGTCGCAACCGGATTTCCAGTTTGTCGAAAAGGCCCCTTGGCTTGCCAGCACCATTACCTACCACATGGGTGTGGACGGTATTTCGCTTCCGTTCGTGATCCTGACAACGGCCTTAATGCCGTTCTGCATCATCGCGAGTTGGAAATCGATCACCATGCGCGTTCGCGAATACATGATGGCATTTCTGCTATTGGAAACGCTCATGATCGGGACGTTCTCCGCACTCGACCTTGTGCTCTTCTACCTGTTTTTTGAGGGCGGTCTGATCCCCATGTTCCTGATTATCGGGGTCTGGGGCGGTCCGCGCCGGGTTTATGCAAGCTTCAAGTTCTTCCTCTACACGCTGTTGGGCTCAGTGTTGATGCTGCTTGCTATCATGGCCTTGTACTGGAATGCCGGCACTACCGACATTCCGGCGCTGATGCACACTGCCGTTCCTCGGTCCTTGCAGACGTGGGCGTGGCTGGCGTTCTTCGCTTCGTTCGCCGTGAAGATGCCGATGTGGCCCGTTCATACCTGGCTGCCCGATGCGCATGTGGAAGCGCCGACCGCCGGTTCTGTGATCCTGGCCGCCATCCTTCTGAAGATGGGTGGCTATGGCTTTCTTCGTTTCTCGCTTCCAATGTTCCCGCTGGCCTCGCATGACTTCGCCCCGCTGATCTTCTCGCTCTCGGTGATCGCCATCATCTACACATCCCTGGTGGCCCTGATGCAGGAAGACATGAAGAAGCTGATCGCCTATTCGTCGGTGGCGCATATGGGGTTTGTCACCATGGGGATCTTCGCCGGCACCACGCAGGGCGTGGCCGGCGGCGTATTCCAGATGGTGTCCCACGGCATCGTGTCGGGCGCGCTGTTCCTGTGCGTCGGTATTGTCTACGATCGAATGCACACCCGCGAGATCGCCGCCTATGGCGGTCTGGTCAACCGCATGCCCCTTTACGCTGTCGTGTTCATGGTTTTCACCATGGCCAATGTCGGTCTGCCCGGCACTTCCGGGTTTGTCGGCGAATTTCTGACCTTGATCGGCACATTCAAGGTCTCGATCCCCACGGCCGCTTTGGCCACCACAGGAGTGATCCTCTCTGCGGCGTATGCGTTGTGGCTGTATCGTAAAGTCGTTTTCGGTTCATTGGTGAAGCCTTCGCTAGCCGGCATAAAGGACCTGACGTTGCGAGAGAGCCTGACTCTGGCGCCGCTGGTGGCTCTCACCCTGCTGTTCGGAATCTATCCGAAGCCGGTGCTCGATCTCTCGGCCGCATCGGTGCAGCAGCTCGTAACCAACTACAACACAGCGGTGAGCGCGGTGAAGGCGGCGGCGCTTCTGCATTGACATTCATTTCATGTAAAGCGATCGCGTGACGGAATACGCGTTGAACAATGAAGAGGAGAGCCTCGGATCCGAGTTGATCAGGATCGTCGAGGCTCGAAGGCAGGACCGGTTATGAGCTTTGAGAGTGCAGGCTATCAGTTGCTCCCGGTATTGCCGGAAATTGTGCTGGCGGCTGGCGCGATGGTGCTGCTGATGATCGGGGCCTATCGCGGTGTACAGGCGACTGGACTGGTAACCGGGCTGTCAGTTTGCCTGCTGGTCTTGACCGGGCTTCTGGAGTTGCTGCTGCCGACCGGGAAGATGACGACCTTCGGTGGCAGCTTCATCGTCGACGACTTCGCGCGCTTTCTAAAGATACTTGCGCTGATCGGCTCGGTCGCGACGCTGGTTCTTTCGGCGGAATATTTGGCGGACTCCTCGCGGCGTATCTTCGAATACTCGATCCTGGTGCTGCTCTCGACTCTGGGCATGATGGTGCTGATCTCGGCCGGCGACCTGATCATGCTCTACCTCGGGCTCGAGCTGATGTCGCTCGCGCTCTACGTGGTCGCGGCCAGCAATCGAGACAACGTCAAGTCGACCGAAGCTGGACTGAAGTATTTCGTGCTGGGCGCGCTGTCGTCTGGCATGCTGCTCTATGGCGCTTCTCTGATTTACGGCTTTACCGGAACCGTCAGCTTCGCCGGGATCGCGGCTGCGGTGACAACCGGCAGCGTGGGAATCGTGTTCGGCCTGGTGTTTCTGCTCGCCGGGCTTTGCTTCAAAGTTTCAGCGGTGCCGTTCCACATGTGGACGCCCGATGTTTATGAGGGCGCCCCGACGCCTGTGACCGCCTTTTTTGCATCCGCTCCCAAAGTTGCGGCGCTCGCGGTGTTTACCAGGGTCGCCCTGACTGCTTTCCCCGGGATCGTTCCGCAGTGGCAGCAGATCATCGTGTTCGTGGCGATCGCCTCGATGGCGCTGGGATCCTTTGCGGCGATCGGACAAAAGAACATCAAGCGCCTGATGGCCTATTCATCCATCGGCCATATGGGCTTCGCGCTGGTCGGGCTGGCTGCCGGCACCGCAGAGGGTGCGCAGGGTGTGCTGATCTACATAGCGATATATGTGGCGATGACGCTTGGCAGCTTCGCCGTAATCCTGACCATGAAACGCAATGGTCAGCAGTTCGAGAACATCAGTGACTTCGCCGGCCTGTCCCGCACCAATCCGGTACTGGCATTCTTCTTTGCAATGCTGCTTTTTTCGCTCGCAGGCATTCCGCCGCTGGCCGGTTTCTTCGCGAAGTTTTACGTCTTCGTTGCCGCGATCAAAGCTGGTCTGTTCACTTTATCCGTCGTTGGCGTGCTCACCAGCGTGGTCGGCGCCTATTACTATCTCCTGATCGTTAAAGTGATGTATTTCGACGAACCTCTTCCCCAAGTCGACCCCATGCGCATGGAATTTCGGACCGTGCTCGCGGTGGCGGGTCTGTTCAACATCTTGTTCTTCGTCTATCCGGGACCACTGGTCAGTGCCGCAACTTCAGCGGCGAAGTCGCTTTTCTAGGGCGTAAGCCCGAACAGTGGACCTGGAATTGGAGGAGATCATGCCCCGCAACAACGACGCCTCGCCGGATCTGGCCAAGCAGCCCTGACATGGCATTCACGCTCGGTCCGCGAGCCATCGCGGCGGGATACCGGCTCGCGGGTTTCGATCAGGTCGGCTCGACCAACGCAGAGGCAATGGAGCGCACCCGCGATGGCGAGCGTGGGCCCATGTGGTTTGTGACGGCCGAGCAGACGGCGGGCCGGGGCCGGCGGCATCGCCCGTGGATTGCGCCACGTGGCAATCTCGCCAGCAGCATCCTTGAAGTCATGGAAGTGTCACCGGCGGTTGCAGCGACGCTGGGCTTTGCGGCAGGGCTCGCGCTCGAAGCCGCGCTCCGACGGGTAAGCATGCAATCGCTGAGGTCGGCGGGATCGGACACTATGAACTTTTCGCTCAAATGGCCGAACGACGTACTTGCGGGGAAGGAGAAGCTTGCGGGCATCCTGCTGGAAGCGGAATCCGTGGCCCTGAATCGCCTGGCTGTCGTGGTCGGCATAGGCACCAATGTCGTGGCCGCGCCGGAGGGAACGCCCGCGCCGGCCACCTCGCTCGCGGCGCTGGGGATCAATGTGGACGCGGGTGAACTATTTTCCGAGCTGTCCGATTCCTGGGTTGAATTCCGCAGTGTGTGGAACGGTGGGGACGGCTTTGCCGAGATCCGGCGCCTCTGGTTGGAGCGCGCAGCCGGGCTGGGGCAGCCAGTGTCCGTTCACTTCGCGGGATCGACCGTGGAGGGTACATTCGAGAGTATCGATGATACAGGCTGCCTGATTGTCGGCACATCCGGAGGCCGGCGGATCCCCATCTCGGCTGGCGACGTGTATTTCGGCTCGGCAGCCTCGAGCGGTGCCGCCTGATGACGCGTCCGGACGAACTGACTTTCGCCCCTTTAGGTGGCGTGGGCGAAATCGGGATGAACCTGTCGATCTACGGTCTCGGCAATCGCCACCAGCGCTCCTGGCTCGCGGTCGATCTCGGAGTTTCCTTTGGAGACGAGGAGCATCTGCCGGGTATCGACCTGATCATGCCGGATATCCGCTTCCTCGAAAAAGAGCGCAAGAATCTGATGGGGCTGGTGCTGACGCATGCCCATGAGGACCATTTCGGCGCAATCATCGATCTCTGGCCCAAGCTGCAATGCCCGATCTACGCGACACAATTCAGCGCAGCTTTGTTCGAGGCGAAATGCGCTTCCGAGCGCAACCCCCCGAAAATTCCAGTGACCGTGGTGCCTTCCGGTGGACGCATCGATGTCGGTCCGTTTGGTGTCGAGTTCATTCCGGTCGCGCATTCGATTCCCGAATCCCATGCGCTCGCGATCCATACTTCGGCCGGGACTGTGTTGCACAGCGGCGACTGGAAGATCGATCTCACTCCCATTATTGGCGTACCGACCGATGAAAGGCGCTTGCGCGAACTCGGAGACGCCGGCGTCTTGGCGCTGATCGGCGATTCCACGAACGCGATACGTGAAGGGCGCTCGCCATCGGAGGCCGAAGTGGCCAAGACCATTGCCGAATTGGTCAAAGCGGCTAAGGGGCGGGTTGCTGTGACTACGTTCGCCTCCAACGTGGCGCGGCTTCGGGCTGTGGCGGATGCGGCGCGCGCCGCAGGCCGCGAGGTCGTCGTGGTCGGGCGCGCAATGGAACGGGTGGTGCAGGTCGCGCGCGAAACCGGTTATCTCGATGGCGTCCAAACTTTCCGAGGCGCCGATCTTTACGGCCACTTCCCGCCCGACAAGGTCCTGGCGCTTTGCACGGGCAGTCAGGGCGAACCTCGCGCGGCGTTGTCGCGCATTGCCAATGACGATCACCCGCAGGTGACGCTGAACAAGGGCGACTGCGTCATCTTTTCCTCGCGCACCATTCCCGGCAACGAGAAGGCGGTGGGCGCGATCATCAATGGCTTGGTCTCGCAAGGTGTCGAGGTTATTACCGACCGGACCCACCTCATTCACGTTTCCGGGCATCCGCGCCGTGACGAGTTGCGTGACATGATTTCGTGGGTACGTCCGCAACTGCTAATTCCGGTTCACGGCGAAGCACTGCACCTATTCGAGCATGCCAAGCTGGCGCGCGACGCCGGGGTGCCGAGAACGTTGATCTGCCGCAACGGCGATCTGGTAAAACTGGGTCCCGGCGATCCCGGTATCATCGAGGAACTGCCGTCGGGACGACTTTACAAGGATGGCTCGATCCTGGAGGATTCCAAATCGCGCGCCGTCGTTGAGCGGCGTCGGCTGGCTTTCGCCGGCTGCGCTTTCGTCGCGGTTGCGATGACTGAGAGTGGCGAACTGGCTGACGATCCGGAAGTCGATCTCGTTGGCATCCCCGAGAAGAATGCGGCCGGAGCCATTATCGATGAAATCGTGTTCGATGCCGTGGTTTCGACGGTGGAGGGCTTGCCACGGGCGCGCCGGCGCGACCCGGACGCGTTAGCGGAATCGGTACGTCGGGCGGTGCGGGCAATCATCAACGAGCATTGGGGCAAGAAGCCGCTGTGCTACGTTCACGTGCTGACCGTGTAAATCGAAGCGGAGGGGGTTCATGCTCGGCCGACTTAATCATGTGGCGATCGCGGTGAAGGACGCCGAAAAGGCCGCGCGAATCTACGGCGCAGCATTCGGCGCGGATATCTCTGCGGCGGTACCGCTCCCCGAGCATGGCGTGATCACCGTATTTGTCACGCTGCCCAACACCAAACTCGAATTTATTCAGCCGCTGGGCGAAACCTCGCCGATTGCGAAGTTCTTGGAGCGCAATGCGGATGGCGGCATTCATCACGTCTGCTATGACGTCCCCGATATAATTTCGGCGCGCGACACGCTGATAAAGGAAGGTGCCCGCGTGCTTGGAGACGGCAACCCCAGGATCGGCGCTCATGGCAAGCCGGTGCTGTTTCTTCATCCCAAGGACTTTTCCGGCGCGCTCGTCGAGATCGAGCAGGCCTGAGGCGCCATGGCGTACACGATCTCGACAAGCTTTGCGATCTACTTCGTCATCTGGTGGATCGTGCTGTTTCTCACGCTTCCGTTCGGCGTCCGGAGCCAGCACGAGGAGGGTGAGGGCGTTCCCGGTACCGACCCCGGGGCGCCGATCGCTACCTTGATGGGGCGCAAGTTGATCTGGACGACCGCGATCTCGGCTGTCGTTTTCGCTTTGGCCTGGCTGGCGTATGGCGCCGGGTTGCTGAACATCGAGCGGCTGTCCAAATTGATGCGCATTCCGCTTTGACGAACGGTTGTTCTGTTGGTCTGAGATTTGGCTCGAAGATGATCACGGATCGGCCACGCCGCGCGTTCAATCGCCTCAAACCTAAGTCTCTACGTCCCTGACAACGCGGTCGAGTTCGCCCAGGAGCGCCCGCCACGCTTCATCGATCTCCGGCGACCAGTCGTTCCCAAGTATTTCTCGCAGGGTTCCGGCGATCACAGCGAAAAACTCCCCGAACAATTTACGAGGCGTGCCGTACGCGTCGTGCGACTGTACCTCGCATTCGATCATGCGGAATCCTCCGCTGCGTTCGCCGGCAAAATCCAGGATCGCATCGATCGCCATGACAAGCATGGAGCCTTTTACGAGATCGCCTCCCTCCCGCCGAAACATCGCCTCCGCTTCCGGGTGTTCGCGGAACAACCGGCGATAGACGTGCGGCGTCAAATCCTCGCAACGCTCGGCGGCCAGTTCAAAACTGATTTCGATCAGGTTGCTTGGTGCAGACATAGCGTTGCGTCAGGTGGGCGGCGTTCAGTGTGCTTTCCAAGCTAGTCCGCATCGCTGTGCCGTGCGCGAGGTAAAACACCGCAAAAAAAGAGCAGGGCGCTAGCCCTGCTCGAAAAATTGTGTCGACCCTATTTCCCCGAAAAATTTGGATTTGATCTTGATTGACGGGGTGACGCTGCTTGTGCGCGTCAGGGCTCCTCCCGAGACTTGGACCACCAGACTGATCTTATCGGCCAGCCTGCGCCCAAACTGTTAGACCAATTCTTTTTCCTTGTCACCAATTTCAGCAACGATTGTTCAATTTTCGAGCACTTTGCGAAATGATCGCGATTTCGCCACACGGAATTGTATCAAACGTTTGAAAAATCATGCGATGGGAGGATACGGCAGAAATTTCAAAGCACGGGGTTGAGCTCGCTTTCCATGATGCGGAATACGTGATGTTCGAGGGTAGGAAACTCGGTGCGCCCCCCCCCACGTGTTCTTGAGATCGCTCTGGGTGGCCATTTGTGCCATCCAGGATGGGGCGCGGTGTTCCGGCCGTCCACTCTCGCCTCATGAACAGGCGCACTCAGAAGGAACTACCAGGATGCAGATCAAACCGCCTCGGACATCCCGATCGATCTGCTTCGCTTTGGCCACTTTGGCCTTGCTCTTTGATTTTTCCGTATTGGATGCGCGCGCGGAGGAAGCCAAGGCGGGTGATCTCGTAATCACTCAGGCATGGAGCCGCGCCACCCCCGGAGGCGCCAGGATAGGCGGTGGTTACCTGACGATTCAGAACACCGGCTCGACGCCCGATCGACTGATAGGTGCCTCCGCCGAAGTCGCCGATAGAGTCCAGATCCACGAAATGGCGATGACAAACGGCGTCATGACCATGCGTCCGCTCGAGAAGGGAGTAGCCATCGAGCCCAAGAGCACCGTGAAGCTGGCGCCCGGCGGCCTGCACCTGATGTTGCTCGATCTCAAGAGCCCGCTCAAGCAGGGGGACCAATTGCCGGTCACTCTGCAATTCGAAAGGGCCGGTAAGGTGAAGCTGTCGCTGGATGTGCAGGGCGTAGGCGCACAGCGCCCGGGCACCGAGGGACATTCCGGCGGCGAGATGCACATGAAGAGCACGCCCGAGCATTCCGGTATGAAGAAGTGATGCAGCCGCCATCTTGAAGAGGAAGATGCGCTCACGCGACGTTTAGCGGTCGCGCCAGAAACGGTTGATCACTCGACCCATTTGAACGCACAAGACTGGCAGGAACTGTGCGCCTTGCAGCCTTTCGGTAGTCCGCGCCCTTGTGTTTTTGCACCCGATCCGGTTTCAGTGGTGCATCCACGTTCCCCAGCCCTTCCCAGGTCTCACCATGCGATTGTCGCGGTTCTTTTTACCCATCCTGAAAGAGAATCCGAAAGAGGCGGAGATCGTCTCCCATCGGCTGATGCTGCGCGCGGGCATGATCCGGCAGGAAGCCGCCGGCATTTATGCGTGGCTGCCGCTTGGGCTGCGTGTGCTGAAGAAGATCGAACAGATCGTTCGCGAGGAGCAAAACCGAGCGGGCGCGCTGGAACTACTGATGCCAACGTTGCAGCTCGCGGATCTCTGGCGCGAAAGCGGCCGCTATGATGCTTACGGTCCGGAAATGCTTCGAATATCCGACCGGCACAAGCGCGAGCTGCTCTATGGGCCTACCAACGAGGAAATGATCACCGGGATTTTTCGTGCTTACGTGAAGTCCTACCGAAGCCTGCCGCTCAACCTGTACCACATCCAGTGGAAATTCCGGGATGAGCAGCGCCCGCGGTTCGGCGTGATGCGCGGCCGCGAATTCCTGATGAAGGACGCCTATTCATTCGACATCGACGAGGCGGCGGCGCGTCGCTCCTACAACAAGATGTTCGTCGCTTATTTGCGAACATTCGCGCGGATGGGACTGAAGGCTATCCCGATGCGCGCCGAAACGGGTCCGATCGGCGGCGACCTCAGCCATGAATTCATTGTGCTCGCAGATACCGGCGAGTCGGCGGTGTATTGCGACAAAGAGGTTCTCAACCTGGCGGTGCCTGGTGAGGAAATCGACTACGACGGCGATCTCAATCCCATCATCAAGCAATGGACGTCGGTTTATGCCGCCACGGAGGACGTCCACGATGCGGCTCGGTTTGCTAGCGAAGTACCCGCCGAGAACAGGTTGCAGACACGCGGCATCGAGGTCGGACAGATATTCTACTTCGGAACCAAATATTCTGAGGCGATGAAAGCGATGGTCGCCGGCGCCGATGGCGCCGAGGTACCAATCCACGGCGGTTCCTATGGAGTCGGTGTGTCGCGGCTGGTCGGCGCGATCATCGAAGCTTGTCATGATGACGCCGGCATCAAGTGGCCTGAGGCAGTCGCTCCGTTCAAGGTGGTCATCCTGAACTTGAAGCAAGGCGCCGAAGACACGGATGCTGCGTGCGAGCGGCTTTACCGCGAGTTGACCGAAGCCGGCGTCGAGGTGCTTTATGACGATACCGACCAGCGCGCCGGCGCCAAGTTCGCGGCCTCCGACCTCATCGGTATCCCTTGGCAGATTCTGGTCGGTCCCAAGGGTCTCGCCGAGGGCAAGCTCGAACTTAAGCGGCGAAGTGATGGCGGGCGTGAAAACCTGAGCGCGCCAGATGTCGTGGCAAAACTGAGTTCGTAGCGTTTATCCACCGGGCGGCATCGATATCGATTCGGCACGGCAACAATTAGCCCGAATCGTGTGAAAATCGGGCTATGGATGAATCCATGAGCGAGCCAATCCGAACCCCACCTTTCGCGCCCTTCGAATGGCTGCTCTCCGGGCGCTATTTGCGGGCGCGCCGCAAGGAAGGTTTCATCTCCGTCATCGCCGGGTTCTCATTTCTGGGCATCATGCTCGGCGTCGCCACGCTCATCATCGTGATGGCGGTGATGAATGGGTTCCGCAAGGAGCTGCTCGACAAGATTCTTGGGTTGAACGGACACGTTCTGGTTCAACCGCTGGAATCGCCATTGACCGACTGGAAGGATGTCGCGGAACGCATCAGTCAGGTCTCGGGAATCCGTCTCGCCGCGCCTGTCGTCGATGGCCAGGGCCTGGGCTCATCCCCCTT
The DNA here is from genome assembly GCA_045811665.1 of Bradyrhizobium sp. Lineage (GTDB taxonomy): Bacteria > Pseudomonadota > Alphaproteobacteria > Rhizobiales > Xanthobacteraceae > Bradyrhizobium. The sequence goes on along the minus strand of JBJMTO010000112.1, from coordinate 21,771 downwards.
TAACGCGGCTGGTGTTTTTATTCGAGGCATTCGCGCCGACGATCTCAACAACCTGACTTCGATTGCCAAGAACATCAAGCAAGGCTCGCTCGATGGCTTCGACGAGGGGCAGGGCGTTGCCATCGGACGAAGGCTTGCCGATCAGTTGTCGCTGCACGCAGGTGACAGCATAACGCTGGTCTCACCGAAGGGTGCGGTGACGCCGATGGGCACGACGCCACGGATAAAGCCCTACAAAGTCGCCGCGGTATTCGAAATCGGAATGTCTGAATATGACGCCAGTTTCGTCTTTATGCCGCTCGCCGAAGCGCAGGCCTATTTCAATCGCACCAATGATGTGACCGCGATCGAAGTGTTCACGACCAATCCCGACCGGATCGACGTCTTCCGCAAGACCGTCACCGAGGCGGCAGGAAGGCCCGTGTTCCTGGTGGACTGGCGACAACGCAATTCGACATTTTTCAACGCACTCCAGGTCGAACGCAATGTGATGTTCCTGATCTTGACGATGATCGTCTTGGTCGCCGCGCTCAACATCGTCTCGGGACTGATCATGCTCGTAAAGGACAAGGGCAGCGACATTGCGATCCTGCGCACGATGGGCGCCTCGCAGGGCGCGATCATGCGGGTGTTCCTGATCACCGGCGCCGCGATCGGGGTCGTCGGCACCCTGACCGGGTTCTTTGTCGGTCTGCTGATCTGTCTGAATATCGAAGCCATTCGCCAGTTCCTGTCCTGGCTCACCAGCACCGAACTGTTCTCCCCGGAGCTTTACTTTCTCTCAAGGCTGCCGGCAGAGGTCGATTTCGGCGAGACCAGCGCGGTGGTGATCATGGCGCTGACACTGTCGTTCCTCGCGACGTTGTATCCGTCGTGGCGTGCCGCCCGCCTCGATCCCGTCGAAGCGCTCCGGTACGAGTGAGGGGCAGATGGAGAAAGGCGCGGAAGATGTCCCGGTCATCTATCTTCACGACATAAAACGGCAGTACGTGCAGGGGGCGACCACGCTGACGATCCTCAATGGCGCCAAGCTCGCGCTGTGGCCGGGGCAGTCTGTCGCGCTGGTGGCGCCTTCCGGCGCCGGCAAGTCGACGCTGCTGCATATTGCCGGCCTGCTGGAGAGTCCGGACGAGGGCGAAGTCTATGTCGGGGGGGCAGCGACGTCGGGCCTGTCGGACGTCGAGCGCACGCAGATCCGCCGCACTGACATTGGCTTCGTCTACCAATCCCACCGTCTGCTGCCGGAATTCACCGCGCTGGAAAACGTCATGTTGCCGCAGATGATACGCGGCCTAAAGCGCGGCGAGACCGTCAAGCGGGCGAGCGAAATCCTGAGCTATCTGGGACTGAGCGATCGTGTCAAACACCGCCCGGCCGAGCTATCGGGCGGCGAGCAGCAGCGGGTGGCGATCGCGCGCGCGGTGGCGAACGCGCCACGGGCGCTGCTGGCGGACGAGCCTACGGGAAATCTCGACCCGCACACTGCCGACCACGTGTTCAGCGCACTCATGCAATTGGTCAAGGCGACGCGGGTAGCGATGCTGATCGCCACGCACAACATGGAATTGGCAGGTCGCATGGACCGGCGGGTGTCGCTGGAAGAGGGCCAGGTGGTCGAGTTGGATTAGCCTACCGATAGCGCCGCTTCGGTCGTGCAGGCGGCTCCTGCGGCCTTGCGGCGTATGGATTCAGTACGCATTGAGCCGCACGCCCCGAGGCGGAGGCGTTGCACTGCGCAAGCGAACTGTAACGGCATTCGTAATAGCTCACGCGGCCATACACGTGCAGACAGACCGGATATCCCGGGGCATAGGTTTGCGCGGCGGACGGGCCGGCCAACGAGGTCGCTAAGGCCGCGAGAATTGCCACGGACAGACCACGCATCAATGCGGCTCGCATTTGGAAGGCCCAGCGACTCACTGCGCCATGGTTCGCTAAAGTCAGGAAGCACCTTCTTGGCTGGCTGGCCAGTCGGAACGTGGGGCTGAAGGGCTGGAAAACCGGCGACGGCAAGCGCACATTCCTCCCATGGAAGCAGTCATCAAGATTTGTCTACTGGCCATCCTGGGGGCGCTCACCTTGGGCGTTATACCCGATCGGCGGAAAGGCGCGGCCATTTCCGTTGGCGCATGCATAGCGGCGGCTTTAGTCCTTCATTTTGTCGCGCCTTAACATTGCACCCACCTGGTACCAAGCTCAGGTGACCTCAACCGGTCCGCAGACGCTGACGCTCAAACCGGAAAGTCGCGGATGCGGTATGTCCGAGATTAACCACAGGGGCTACTTCTCGAACTGACCCACTACCCCGCCTTGACTTTCAGAACGAAAAGAGAACAATGTTCTTCTTATGTTCCAGTAAGGAGGCAGGTATGTTGAAGGTATTCGTAGAAGAAGCAGCGGCATTGGCATCAATTACGCTATTCGTCGGCATGATCGCCGTCTGGGCGCAGCTCATTCCCCAGCTCTGATCGATTCGGCCAAGCCAGGGCCGCGTTGGGGACAAGCCGGATAGCGAACGCAAACAACGCGTTCCACATGGACTCCGATTGCCTCAGGCGACACCATCAGGGAGCGAGTCGGCCTTTGCGGCGGCTTCGCTCCTTCAACCCTGACGATCGACGATTCCATGACCCAGAAGCTCACGGCGTCCGGCGCCGGATTTATCCATCTCCACGTCCACTCGGCCTACTCGCTGCTGAAGGGGTCCATCAAGATTCAGAAGCTCGGCGAACTCGCCAAGGCGGATCGCCAGCCGGCGTTGGCGCTCACCGATACGGATAACATGTTCGGAGCGTTGGAATTCTCCGACAAGATGGCGGGCTACGGCATTCAGCCGATCATCGGCTGCGAGATCGCGGTCGACTTCGGCGATCAGGATCCTAACGCGCGCAATGCAGTGAGCGCATCGCCCTCGCGAATCGTGCTGCTGGCCGCACGCGAGCGCGGCTATCGCAGCCTGATGCGGCTGAACTCGCGCGCTTTTCTGGAAACTCCGGTCCATCAGGCTCCGCATGTCAAGATTGATTGGCTGCAGGCCGAAGCCGAGGATCTGATCGCGCTGACGGGCGGCCCTGATGGACCGATCTCCTTGGCGCTCGCTGCCGATCAGGCGGCGCTTGCCGGTTCGCGGTGCGACCGGCTGGCAAGCCTGTTCGGCAATCGGCTCTATGTCGAATTGCAACGTCATGGCATCGAGAGGGAACGCCGCGTGGAGGCTGGCCTGATCGAGTTCGCCTATTCGAAAGGCTTGCCTCTGGTCGCAACCAACGAGCCGTATTTCGCGACTGTCGATGATTATGAAGCCCATGACGCCCTGTTGTGCATCGCCGGCGGACGCCTCATCGCCGAGACCGAGCGCGATCAACTTACGCCCGATCACCGCTTCAAAACCCGCGCCGAAATGGCGGTGCTGTTCGCCGATTTGCCGGAGGCCCTGGCGTCCACGGTCGAGATCGCTGAACGATGCGCGTTCCGCCCCACCACGCGTAAACCGATCCTGCCGCGCTTCACCGTAGGCGCCGGTAGCAACGCCACAGATGCCGAGAGCGACGAGGCCGTTGAACTGCGCCGCCAAGCCGAGGAAGGCCTGAGCAATCGGCTCCGGGTGCACGGGCTCTCGCAGGGCATTTCGGAAGAGGACTATCGCGCCCGACTTGCGTTCGAACTCGACGTCATCACCGGCATGAATTACGCCGGCTACTTCCTGATCGTGGCTGACTTCATCAAGTGGGCGAAGGCCGAGGGCATTCCGGTGGGTCCGGGCCGCGGCTCTGGTGCAGGCTCGCTGGTCGCTTATGCATTGACCATCACCGATCTTGATCCGATCCGGTTCGGCCTGCTGTTCGAACGCTTTCTCAATCCGGAACGGGTGTCGATGCCGGACTTCGACATCGATTTTTGTCAGGAACGCCGCGGGGAAGTGATCGGCTACGTGCAGCAGCGCTACGGCAGGGATCAGGTAGCACAAATCATCACGTTCGGAACGCTGCAGGCGCGAGGCGTTCTGCGCGACGTCGGGCGCGTGCTTCAGATGCCCTATGGGCAGGTAGATAAGCTGACCAAGCTCGTGCCTCAAAATCCCGCGGCCCCGGTCACGCTGTCGGCTGCGATTGCAAGCGAGCCGAAGCTGCAAGCCTTTCGCGACGAAGACCCGGTGGTGGCGAGAGCCTTCGACATTGCGCAACGGCTGGAGGGTCTGACCCGCCATGCCTCCACCCACGCTGCAGGCATAGTCATCGCAGATCGGCCGCTGAGCGAACTCGTGCCGCTCTATCGCGATCCGAAATCCGACATGCCGGTCACCCAGTTCAACATGAAATGGGTCGAACCCGCCGGACTCGTAAAGTTCGACTTCCTGGGGCTGAAAACGTTGACGGTGCTCGACGTCGCGGTGAAGCTGCTCAAGCAACGACAGGTCGAAGTCGATCTCGCCACTCTGCCGCTCGACGATGCAGCAAGTTACCAGATGCTGGCGCGCGGCGATGTGGTTGGCGTGTTCCAGGTCGAAAGCCAGGGCATGAGGCGCGCGCTGGTGGATATGCGACCAGATCGTTTTGAAGACATCATTGCGCTGGTGGCTTTGTATCGTCCCGGCCCGATGGCGAACATACCGACGTATTGCGCCCGGAAACACGGTGATGAGGAGCCGGAATATCTTCATCCAATGCTCGAGCCCATCCTGACGGAGACTTTCGGCGTCATCATCTATCAGGAACAGGTGATGCAGATTGCACAGGTGATGGCCGGCTATTCACTTGGCCAAGCAGATCTGTTGCGCCGGGCCATGGGAAAGAAGATACGCTCGGAAATGGAGCTGCAACGTGCCGGCTTCGTAGCTGGTTCGATTAAAAACGGCGTGCCCAAAGGACAGGCTGAGACGATCTTCGAGTTGCTGGCGAAGTTCGCCGATTATGGTTTCAACAAGAGTCATGCGGCGGCCTACGCATTGGTGTCGTACCAGACCGCCTATATGAAGGCGCATCACCCTGTCGAATTCCTCGCGGCGTCGATGACGCTCGACCTCAACAATACCGACAAGCTTTCGGAATTCCGGGCCGAGGCGCAAAGGCTGGGCATCAAAGTCGAGGCGCCCTCGATCAATCACTCGGCTGCCACCTTCGAAGTCGGTGACAACACGATCTATTACGCGCTGGCCGCACTGAAGGGCGTCGGCCTCCAGGCGGTCGAACTGATCGTGGAGGCGCGCAAGGATGGGGCGTTCACGTCGCTCGCCGATTTCGCAGCACGGGTCAATCCGCGCGCCATAAACAAACGCGTGATCGAAAGTCTTGCGGCTGCCGGTGCGTTCGACGCGCTGGATTCGAACCGGGCCCGCGTATTCGGGGGCGCTGAGGCGATACTGGCTGCATGTCAGCGTAGCCACGAGGCGTCAAGCTTGGGGCAGAACGACATGTTCGGCGGAGCAGCCGACGCGCCGACGATCATGTTGCCGCAGGTGGAGCCTTGGCTACCGGCCGAGCGGCTGCGGCGCGAGTACGACGCGATCGGCTTTTTCCTTTCCGGCCATCCCCTCGACGACTACGCGACCGTGTTGAAGCGGCTGCGGGTGCAGTCCTGGGCGGAGTTTTCGCGGGCCGTCAAAACCGGGGCTACCGCAGGCAAGGTCGCAGCCACCGTGGTGTCGCGCATGGAACGGCGGACCAAGACCGGCAACAAGATGGGCATCATTGGGCTTTCCGACCCTACCGGCCATTTCGAAGCGGTGCTGTTTTCAGAAGGGCTGGCTCAGTATCGCGAAGTACTTGAGCCAGGCGCCGCGGTGCTGCTCCAACTGGGGGCCGAGTTGCAGGGTGAGGATGTCCGGGCGCGCGTGCTGCATGCCGAGTTGCTGGACGATGCCGCCGCCAAAACCCAGAAAGGTCTGCGGATCTTTGTCCGCGACACGAAGCCGCTCGAGTCCATTGCAAAACGGCTTCAGATGCCCGAACCAGGGCAGGGCGCTTCAACCCGCCAGCCCGCGAAGCCCGCCGGGGCCGTGCCCGGGGGCGCTGACGGCGACGTCTCGCTGGTCATGATGCTCGACCTCCAAACCGAAGTTGAAATGAAGCTTCCCGGCCGGTTCAAGGTCTCACCGCAGATCGCAGGAGCCATCAAGGCGGTATCAGGCGTGGTGGACGTACAGACGCTGTAGGCGCATCCCCTCTCCAAACGCCCCTATTTCCTTGCTTCCTGCCGAAATACCGCTATATAGCGGCCCATCTCACACGGAAACATGGCTCAAAAGGCCGTCCGGTGGCAGCCGGGCCATAAGGCTCGTTTGCTCACACGTTTCCGGAGGAACCAACCGGAGAACCAAACTATGGCGCTACCCGATTTCTCTATGCGTCAGCTGTTAGAAGCTGGCGTTCACTTTGGACACCAATCGCACCGCTGGAATCCGAAAATGGCGGATTACATTTTCGGTGCGCGCAACAACATCCACATCATCGACCTTGCCCAGACGGTGCCGCTGCTGCACCGCGCGTTGCAGGCCATCAGCGACACCGTTGCCAAGGGTGGCCGTGTCCTGTTCGTCGGCACCAAGCGACAGGCCCAGGACGGGATCGCGGAGGCCGCAAAGCGGTCGGCACAGTACTTCGTCAATTCGCGCTGGCTCGGCGGCACGCTGACGAACTGGAAGACCATCTCCGGTTCGATCAAACGGCTGCGGCACCTCGACGAAGTGCTTAATTCCGGGGACGCCACCGCGTACACAAAGAAGGAACGTCTTACGCTTCAGCGCGAGCGCGACAAACTGGACCGTTCGCTGGGCGGCATCAAGGAGATGGGCGGCCTGCCCGTCATGATCTTCGTGATCGATACCAACAATGAAGACATCGCTATCCAGGAAGCTCAGCGGCTAAACATTCCGGTCGCCGCAATCGTCGATACCAATTCCGATCCCAAGGGCATCAGCTACGTGATCCCGGGTAATGACGACGCCGGTCGGGCCATCTCGCTGTATTGCGATCTGGTCGCTCGCGCTGTCATCGACGGCATCTCGCGCGCGCAAGGCGAATCTGGCGTCGATATCGGCGCTTCCGCCCAGCCCGTTCGCGAGGAAATTCCTGCACCGCCGCAGCCCACCGGCTTCCAGGGCCTCGCCGGTCCGCGCGGAGCTGCCGACGACCTCAAGAAGCTCACCGGCGTGTCCGGCGCGATTGAGAAGAAATTCAACGACCTCGGTATCTTCCACTTCTGGCAGCTCGCCGAACTCGATCACGATACCGCCCAACACATTGGCGAAGAAGTTGGACTTCCCTCTCGCGCCGATGCCTGGGTGGCCCAAGCAAAGGCGTTGACCGCCGAAGCGGAATAAACCAGTTGGCCGGAGCCTCCGGCCACCAATTTTCGGTTTTCGTAATTCCTGGTGGTTGGCGGCGGCGAGGCGGCATGGGCCGCAGACCGTCGTCCGGACAGGCAAAGGATTGCAACGATGGCAACAATCACCGCGGCGATGGTCAAGGACCTTCGCGAAACCACCGGCGTCGGCATGATGGACTGCAAGCAGGCGCTTGCCGAGAACAACGGCGACATGCAGGCGGCAATCGACTGGTTGCGAAAAAAAGGTCTGTCAAAGGCCGCGAAGAAGGCTGGCCGCATCGCGGCCGAAGGCCTGATTGGCGCGTTAACGTCAGGCAACAAGGGGGTTGTGGTTGAGGTCAATTCCGAAACTGACTTCGTTGCTCGCAATGAGCAATTCCAGGGACTGGTCAAGATGATCGCGCAGGTCGCGCTGGGGGTCGGCGCCGATATCGAGAAGATCAAGGCGGCCAAAGCCGGCAGCGTGACCGTTGAGACCGCAGTTTCCGACGCGATTGCGACCATCGGCGAGAACATGACGTTGCGACGCGCCGCCTCGCTGGAGGTCAGCAAGGGCGTGGTGTCGAGCTACGTGCACAACGCGGTGATTGAAGGTGCCGGCAAAATGGGCGTGATCGTCGCCCTCGAATCGGCCGGCCAGGCCGATCAGCTCGCTACGTTGGGACGCCAGCTTGCGATGCATGTCGCCGCCGCAAACCCGCAGGCGCTCGATCCTGCAGGGCTCGACCCCACCTCCGTGAAGCGGGAGAAAGACGTGCTGGCGGACAAATATCGTCAGCAGGGCAAACCCGAGAACGTGATCGAGAAGATCGTCGAGTCCGGTCTGAAGACCTACTACAAGGAAGTGTGTCTTCTTGAGCAAGCTTTCATCCATGATAGTGCGAAGTCGGTGGCCCAGGCGTTGAAGGAAGCTGAGGGAAAGATTGGCGCTCCTGTGAAGATCACCGGATTTGTGCGCTATGCTCTTGGGGAAGGAATCGAGAAACAGGAATCCGATTTCGCAGCCGAAGTGGCGGCGGCCAGCGGCAGGAAGTGATCGCCGAACAGTGCTTGCGGCCTTCGTTTCGGTGGCTGCCCGCGCGGGGAAAGAAAGCGTTTAGCAATGGCTGAGCCGCTCTACCGTCGTGTGGTGATCAAGCTGTCCGGCGAGTACCTCGCGGGCTCGAATTCCTTTGGCATCGATCAGCCGACCGTGGATCGCATTGCTGGGGATTTGATAGCGGCGCGACAACTCGGCACCGAACTCGCCGTGGTTGTCGGCGGGGGAAACATTGTTCGCGGTGTGGAAGTGTCGTCGCGCGGCGTATCACGGCCGACCGGCGATACCATGGGCATGCTGGCGACCGTGATGAATTGCCTTGCACTGGAGGCAGCCCTCGAACGACGGGGGATGCCCGCTCGAAGCCTTTGCGCCTTCGTCATGCCGCAGATTTGCGAGCTGTTCACCCGGGGTGCAGCGCACAAATATCTTGCCGAAGGTCGGATCGTGCTGCTCGGCGGTGGAACGGGCAATCCATTCTTCACCACAGACACCACCGCAGTGCTGCGGGCTGCCGAGATCGGAGCGCAGGCTGTGCTGAAGGCCACCAACGTCGACGGTGTCTATAGCGCGGACCCGAAGAAAGACCCCGCAGCCAAGCGTTTCGATCGCCTGACCCATTCACAGGCAATTCAGGGCGGCTACAAGGTCATGGATGGGACCGCATTCGCGCTTGCCCGGGAAACATCGCTGCCTATCATCGTGTTCTCGATCGCCGAACCGGGCTCGATCGGCGCGATCCTGCGCGGAACCGGCCACGGAACGATCGTCGCGGGCTGATCCTCGTGAACACGAGTGAATACGCTCACGATCCGGCGGTCTCGGCGAAGCATATTCAGGAGGGGAGAGCGTTATGCCAACGGGTAAGTTCGACATCAACGAATTGAAACGCCGGATGCAGGGCGCAACCCAGGCTTTAAAGCATGAACTTGGCGGCTTGCGAACCGGGCGTGCCGCAGCTTCGATGCTTGAGCCGGTGCAGGTAGACGCCTATGGCACCCACATGCCGCTAAACCAGCTTGCGACCGTCAGCGTGCCGGAGCCGAGACTTCTGTCGGTGCAGGTGTGGGACAAGTCGATGGTAAAGGCCGTTGAAAAAGCGATCGTGGATTCCAACCTCGGCTTGAGTCCGGCCACCGAAGGACAGGTGCTGCGGTTGAGAATTCCCGAGCTTAATGAAGAGCGCCGCAAGGAGCTGGTGAAGGTTGCGCACAAATATACGGAAGCAGCACGGGTAGCCGTTCGGCACGTTCGGCGCGACGGGCTCGACACCGTCAAAAAACTCGAAAAGAATCACGAGATTTCCGAGGACGATCAGGAGCGTTTTGCCGCAGACGTCCAGAAAGCCACGGATGCGACGATATCGGAAATCGATCAGCTACTTGCGGCAAAGGAAAAAGAAATCCTCACCGTTTAGCGCGCCTGGAATAGTTTCATGCCTAATGCCGCCGCCCCTGCAACAGATCCGGCCGATCGAACCGAAGCTCCGTTGCATGTGGCCATCATCATGGATGGGAACGGGCGCTGGGCGGCCGCGCGGGGGTTGCCGCGCGCGGAAGGCCACCGGCGGGGCGTGGAGGCACTGCGCGACGTCGTTCGGGCGGCCGGCGAACTGGGCATTCTCTATCTGACGATATTCTCGTTCAGTTCCGAAAACTGGTCGCGCCCTGCCACCGAAATCGGTGACCTGTTCGGGTTGCTACGGCGATTTATCCGCAACGACCTGGCCACCCTGCACGGCGACGGCGTCCGGGTGCGCGTGATCGGTCAGCGCCAAGGGCTGGAGCCGGACATCTGCGCGCTTCTGAACGAAGCGGAAGAGCTAACCAGGGATAATAGCCGGCTTAATCTTGTGGTTGCTTTCAACTACGGCTCGCGCCAGGAAATCGCCGATGCGGCACAGCGGCTGGCCCGCGAAGTCGCCGATGGCAAGCGCGACCCGGCGACAATCGATGTCGACACGCTGGGCCGATACCTCGATGCGCCCGATATTCCTGACCCGGATCTCATCATTCGGACGAGCGGAGAGCAGCGGCTGTCAAATTTCCTGATGTGGCAGGCCGCTTACAGCGAATTGGTTTTTGTGCCCATTCACTGGCCAGACTTCGACAAGGCCGCTCTTGAGGACGCCATCGCAGAATATGCCAGGCGGGAGCGCCGCTTCGGCGGTCTGGCTGTGAAAACCGGATCGTGAGCGAAGGCGAAGCCGCGCCGGCGGCCGAGCAGGGTTCACGCAATCTCGTCATGCGCGTTATCGCGGCTGCGGTGCTCGCACCCGCTGCCATTGCAATTGCATACGCGGGCGGTTGGCTCTGGACCGCCTTGGTCACCTTCGCGGCAATCGGGCTCTACGTCGAGTGGCTGATGATCATCGGCCAGGCGCGCCAAACGGGCGTGGTCGCATCGGGAGCGGCAGCACTCGCGCTTGCGGGATTTTGGTTGGCTGTCGGACGGATCGATGCGGCGCTGATCGTTCTCTCTGTCGGCCTCGCTGCAGTTGTTTTGCTCTCGCCGGGCAGGCGAGCTTGGGTAGCTGCGGGGTTGCTATATGCTGGTGCAGCCGAGATCGCCTCGGTGCTTGTGCGTCAAGATCGGGCGGAAGGCTTCGTCGGGCTGATGTTAATTCTGCTGGTGGTGTGGGTCACCGACATCGGCGGTTACTTCGCCGGCCGTGGCATCGGCGGACCGAAACTCTGGCCACGTGTCAGCCCGAAGAAGACCTGGGCGGGCGCGATCGGCGGCCTGGGGGCGAGCCTGGTCATTGCGGCGGGGTTTGTGGCGCTCGGCCTCGGCAAGGCCATCCAGATTCTGGTGCTGGCTGCTATGCTCTCGGTGACTTCCCAGCTCGGCGATCTCCTGGAGTCTGCGGTGAAGCGGCGATTCGGCGTCAAGGACTCGAGCCAAATCATTCCTGGGCACGGTGGGCTTCTGGACCGTCTTGACGGGTTCGTCCTCGCCGTCGTTCTGGGTGCCACCATCGGCTTCTTGCGAGGCAGCTTGGATGGCGTCGGACGCGGTCTTATGGTTTGGTGAAAGCATGAGCGCTGTTCCGCTTCGCAACAACAAGGCTGCCGTGTCGGCCGTCCGGACCGTAACCGTGCTTGGTGCCACCGGGTCCATCGGCGACAGCACCATGGACCTGCTGAGAGCTTCGCCCGACCGCTATCAGGTCGAGGCATTGACGGGGCATACCAACGTCCGGGGTTTGGCCAAGCTGGCAAGGGAATTTGGCGCGCGTTTCGCCGCCATCGCCGACCCCGCTCGCCTTGCCGAGCTGAAGGATGCACTTGCGGGAACGCGTACCGAATGCGGCGCCGGCGAAAGCGCGGTCATCGAGGCCGCCGCTCGCCCGGCGGACTGGGTGATGGCGGCCGTCAGCGGCGCGGCTGGCCTAAAACCTGCTCTCGCCGCGGTGGATCGCGGAGCCACCGTTGCGCTTGCCAACAAGGAATGTCTGGTCTGCGCCGGCGACTTCTTCATGCAACGCGCTGCAAAGGCGGGAGCCTGCATCCTGCCGGCGGACTCCGAGCACAACGCGCTATTCCAAGCCTTAAGTTCGGGAAATCGGGAAGAACTGGTCCGAGTCATCATCACCGCCTCCGGCGGACCCTTCCGGACCTGGGGCTCTGAGGAGATCGAGCAGGCAACGCTGGCCCAGGCTCTGAAGCATCCCAACTGGAGCATGGGGCAGAAGATCACTGTTGATTCGGCGTCGATGATGAACAAGGGGCTGGAGGTCATCGAGGCCTCCTATCTGTTTGCGCTGACACCGGACGAGATAGATGTTCTCGTGCATCCGCAATCGATCATCCACGGGATGGTTGAATTCTCGGATCGTTCGGTCGTCGCGCAGTTGGGAGCGCCGGATATGCGTACTCCGATCGCGCATTGTCTCGGATGGCCAGATCGAATCGTTGGGCCGGCAGCCAAGCTGGACCTGGCCAAGATTGGACAGCTCACCTTCGAGGCGCCGGATTTCGGACGGTTTCCCGGGCTTCGCCTGGCGTATCACGCGCTCCGCAGCGGGCGCGGATCGACCACGGTCTACAATGCCGCAAACGAAGTGGCGGTGGCCGCGTTTATTGCCGGGAAGATCCGATTCGGCGCTATCGCCCGCCTTGTGGAAGCGACCCTTGACGACTGGATCAGTTCCGGCGAGCTGCGCGCGTTAACCTCCGCCGACGATGCGATCGCCGTTGACCATACCGCACGTAATAAAGCTGCCACCCTCTTGCCTCAAATTGCCTTAAAGGCATCCTAGAACGTTCGATACGGGGGCTTTGGCCCTGCTTAAGGGGAATTGGATGTCCGAGTTTATTCTGCATGGTTTCAATACGTTGAGCCACGGGCTCATTGGCTACATTATCCCCTTCCTGTTTGTGCTCACGATTGTCGTATTCTTCCACGAACTGGGTCATTTTCTGGTGGCCCGGTGGGCGGGGGTCAGGGTGTTGACCTTCTCGCTCGGCTTCGGGCCCGAACTCGCCGGTTTCAATGACCGCCACGGCACGCGCTGGAAGATTTCCGCCGTTCCGCTCGGCGGATACGTCAAGTTCTTCGGGGACGACAGCGAGGCTTCGACACCGTCCTCCGAGGCGCTTTCCCGAATGAGCGAGGAAGAACGCAAGGGCAGCTTCCATCACAAAAAGGTTGGGCCCCGCGCCGCAATCGTGGCCGCCGGTCCGATCGCGAATTTCATCCTGGCGATCGTGATCTTCACCTGCCTTTTCACGTTCTTGGGCAAGCCAAGCACCACCGCGCGCGTCGATCAGGTGGAGGCGGGCAGTGCTGCGGCCGCCGCGGGCTTCCAGACCGGCGATGTGGTGACCGCCATCGACGGCACAGCCATCGGCGGTTTTGCCGACATGCAGCGAATCGTTGGGGTGCGCGCCGGCGAGCAATTAACGTTCACGATCAAGCGCGGCGACTCAATCCTGCAACTGCGGGGGACGCCGCAACTGAAGGAAGTAAAGGACGCGTTCGGAAACGTGCATCGGCTCGGTGTCCTGGGAATCACCCGGAAAACGGCCGCTGGAGATGTCACGACCGAGCGTGTGGATCCAGCCACGGCGCTATGGCTGGGCGTAAAAGAGACCTGGTTTGTGGTTGACCGCACCTTGGCCTATGTCGGCGGGGTTTTTACGGGGCGGGAGGCGGCGGACCAGGTCGGCGGCCCGTTACGAATCGCTCAGATTTCCGGTCAGGTTGCCACCATCGGTCTTGCGGCCCTGGTGCATCTGGCGGCCGTGCTGTCGATCTCAATCGGGCTGCTGAACCTGTTTCCGGTGCCGTTGCTGGATGGTGGACACCTTTTGTTCTATGCAGTCGAGGCGGTGCGCGGACGTCCCTTGTCGGATACCGCCCAAGAGATCGGATTCCGGATAGGGCTCGGCCTGGTGCTAATGCTGATGGTGTTTGCCACCTACAATGACATCCTGCATCTGGCGGCATCCTGAAACGGCTTTTCTGTGACGTGGCCAATAGGCAACGTCTTGGAATGAAATTGAAATCACAGTGCAATCGAACGTTTGCGGCCCGCGCAAATTTGGTTACAAGCGGGGCACTCAACGGAATGCCGGCTCGTGGGGATTCGGTCCGGCTTGGAATGACAAGGGCGCCTCGCGCATGAATGTTGGAATGCGAGTCCGGGGGGGCTTGTTCGTCGCCCTAATGATCTTTGCTACGCCGGTTGCGGCCACGCTGGCCACCCTGGCTGCGACCTCGCCTGTCGCTGCCCAGAGCGCGGCCGCGATTCAGGTCGAAGGCAACCGCCGCGTCGAAGTCGAAACCATCCGATCCTATTTCAAACCCGGTCCGGGGGGCCGTCTAGACCAGTCGCGCATCGACGACGGGTTGAAGGCTCTGATTGAGACCGGCTTGTTCCAGGACGTGAGAATTAGCCAGGTCGGGGGCCGCGTACTCGTTACGGTGGTCGAAAACCCGGTGATCGGGCGCGTCGCATTCGAAGGCAACAAGAAGGTCAAGGACGAGCAGCTTTCGGCGGAAATTCAGTCGAAGCCTCGTGGCACGCTTTCGCGTCCCATGGTGCAGTCGGACGCGCAGCGGATTGCCGAAATCTACCGCCGCTCCGGCCGCTACGATGTGCGCGTCAACCCCGAAATCATCGAGCAGCCCAACAACCGAGTCGACCTGGTTTTCACGATTACCGAAGGCCAGAAGACCGGAGTGAAGTCAGTCGAGTTCATCGGCAACAGCGCCTATTCGTCGTATCGGTTAAAGGACATCATCAAGACCCACGAGGCCAATCTGTTGAGCTTTCTGGGCGGTGGGGATGTCTATGATCCGGACCGGGTGGAAGCCGATCGCGATTTGATTCGTCGCTTCTACCTGAAGCATGGCTTTGCCGACGTGCAGGTGGTCGCCGCGCTCACGGAATACGATCCCGAGCGAAAGGGTTTTCTGGTCACCTTCAAGATTGAGGAAGGCCAGCAGTATCGGGTGGCATCGGTGAATTTCGCCTCCACCATCTCGACGCTCGACGCAAATACCTTCCGGCCATTCTCCCGCGTCATTGTCGGATCGCTATACAACGCCGAGGCGTTGGAGAAGTCGGTCGAAGAAATGCAGATCGAGGCGTCGCGCCGGGGTTATGCGTTTGCGATCGTGCGTCCGCGCGGTGATCGCAACTTTGAAAACCATACCGTCACGATCACCTATGGCATCGACGAGGGTCCGCGTACCTACATCGAGCGTATCAACGTACGCGGCAATACCCGCACCCGGGACTACGTCATTCGCCGTGAGTTCGATCTTGCCGAAGGGGACGCATACAATCGCGCGCTGGTCGATCGCGCCGAACGTCGCCTGAAAAACCTGGACTTCTTCAAGACCGTCAAGATCCTGACCGAACCAGGATCGTCGAGCGATCGCGTCGTGCTTGTTGTCGACCTCGAGGAGAAGTCCACAGGCGATTTCTCCGTCTCCGGCGGGTACTCGACGACCGACGGCGCTCTGGCCGAGGTCAGCATTTCAGAACGCAACTTCCTGGGCCGCGGTCTGTTTGCGAAAGCGTCCGTAACTTACGGCCAGTACGCCCGTGGCTATTCGCTCTCGTTCGTCGAGCCCTATCTGCTCGATTATCGTGTCGCGCTCGGCCTCGACCTGTTCCAGCGACAGCAGCTTGCGAACAGCTTTATTTCGTACGGCACCTCGACGATCGGCTTCAGTCCGCGCCTGGGCTTCGCGCTGCGCGAGGACCTTTCGTTGCAGGTCAGGTACTCGATTTACCAACAGAAGATATCGCTGCCCGGCACCCTGACCAACTGTAATAACGTCCAGTTCTTGGCTGACGGAGTCACGCCCAATCCCCTGTTCAACCCGTCTCCGGCCTTTGTCGCGGCCAATCCTGGGCTGGGGCTCAGTCTCGCCTCAACTAACGGTCTGGGCTGCTATTTCGACGGAGAAGCCTCGCTGCCGGTCCGCAAGGAACTGGCAAACGGGAGGACGCTGACCTCGTCCGTCGGCTATTCGCTCAATTACAACACCCTCGACAACAACAAGAACCCGACCGACGGCCTGTTGATCGACTTCAAGCAGGATTTTGCGGGCGTCGGTGGCGACGTGAGCTATCTCAAGAGCGCGGTCGATCTGAAATACTACACGCCGCTGGTCGCCGATATCGTAGGGCTGATCCACGTTCAAAGCGGAATTCTCAACAAGATCGGCAGCAACGAGCTGCGCATGCTCGATCATTTCCAGATGGGTCCGAATCTCGTTCGCGGTTTCGCCCCCAACGGCATAGGACCTCGCGATATCAATCCGTTCGGAACGGGCGACGCGCTCGGCGGCACGAAGTATTGGGGCGCGTCCGCGGAGTTGCAGATGCCGTTCTGGTTCCTGCCGAGGGAAGTAGGTCTGAAGGGCGCGGTTTATGCCGATGCCGGTGGGCTGTATGATTACCAGGGACCGACGTCATGGCAGTTTACGAATGAAGTCAACGTGCCCGGGTGTATTGGCCCCACGCGTACTCCCACGGTCACATCTGGAACTTGCACCGGATTGCAGTTGGACAACAACGACGTTGTCCGCAGTTCGGTCGGCGTAGGCCTGATATGGGCATCGCCGTTCGGTCCGCTCCGCTTTGACTATGCGGTGCCGATAACGAAAGGTCCGTTTGACCGCGTGCAGCAGTTCAAGTTTGGCGGCGGGACATCGTTCTGAGTTCGATCACCGGCCGGACCGCGACGGGTGGAATGGCGCAGCCGACCTTCTTCGAGCAACCATCAACGTCAACGCTGGCTGAACTCGCCGCGTTGACGCAGTCGCATTTGGTCGATGAGTCTCGCGCAGGTGCGATGATTCGGGGATTGGCTTCGCTCGACGAAGCCGGTCCGATGCACCTGACCTTTTTCGATAACCTGAAATATCTCGATCAACTGACTTCGACGAAGGCAGGCGCGTGCGTAGTAAGCGCCCGATTCGAGAAAAGTGTCCCCTCCCACGTCGCCGTTTTGCGCGCCGCCCAGCCGTTCCGGGCGTTCGTGAAAATCGCCCGCGAACTATACCCGAGCGCGCTTCGGCCGCAATCCTGGTTCGGCAACGCCGGAATCGCGCCATCGGCCGTCATCGATCCGAGCGCGCATCTTGAGGATGGTGTCATTGTCGATCCGTTGGCGGTGATAGGACCAGGCGCTCAGATCGGGGCAGGGACCGTGATCGGGCCGGGCGCTGTGATTGGCGCGAATGTCAGGATTGGCCGGGATTGCAATGTCGGTGCGCGGACCGCCATTCAATGCGCGCTGATCGGCAATAACGTCCTGATCCACCCCGGTTGCAGCATCGGTCAGGACGGCTATGGCTTCGTCTTCTTTGGGCCGGACGGCCATGTCAAAGTGCCGCAGACCGGGCGGGTCTTGATTCAGAACGATGTGGAGATCGGCGCGGGTTCGACCATCGACCGAGGCAGTTTGCGTGACACGGTGATCGGAGAGGGAACGAAAATCGACAATCAGGTCCAGATCGGCCACAATGTGACGATCGGCAGGCATTGCCTGCTGGCGGCTCAAATAGGTTTGGCGGGTAGTGTGACCATCGGCGATAACGTGGCGCTGGGTGCGAAGGTGGGAATCAACAATCACCTTCGCATAGGCGACGGGGCGCAAGTCACGGGAATGAGTGGCGTCAAAGATGACATTCCGCCAGGAGAGCGTTGGGGCGGTCAGCTTGCCAAACCTACCCGGCAGTGGTTCCGGGAAATCGTTGCATTGGAGCGTCTGGTGCGCGATAGCTCCGCCGATCCGAAGGGCGAGGGGCGCGACTAGATGGGGGAGCAATCGGTCAGATTTGAGCTCGTTGATATCAACGAGATCCTTAGGACGCTTCCGCACCGCTATCCGATGTTGCTGATCGACCGGGTGATCAACATTCGGACCGATTACAGCGGCATCGGCATCAAGAACGTAACCTTCAATGAGCCGCCGTTCCTCGGCCATTTTCCCGACCGCCCGGTTTATCCCGGTGTGATGATGATCGAGGCGATGGCGCAGACCGCCGGCGTGATCGGGATCAAGTCGGTGGAGGGCACCAAAAAGCCGCGGGCGGTGTATTTTCTGACTATCGACAAGTGTAAATTCCGCAAACCGGTGATGCCGGGCGACACCGTTGAATATCACATGAGCAGCATCGGCCGACGCAAGGCGATGTGGTGGTTTCACGGTGACGCCAGGGTGAACGGCACGACGGTCGCCGAAGCCGACGTGGGTGCGATGCTGACGGACTGACCATTGCTCGCCGCATTAACGCGAGCGCCTCGCACGAAGTACGAACGACGTTCGAACTCCGGTGCGCGGAACTACGGCGTAACCATACTTCACTGGACAAGGGCGCGGATTGCGCGCTAACCACCGCCGAACGTTTCAGATCAACGGCGATATCAGCGTACAAGGGAGCATGAGCAGGATCGATCCAACCGCGCGGGTTGAAGATGGCGCCGTGATTGGCGAGGGCACCTACGTCGGCCCGTACTGTGTCGTCGGACCACACGTCGTCATTGGAGCCAACTGCAAGTTAGTGGCGCACGTGCATGTCACCGCGCAGACCACGATAGGTGACGATTGCACGATCTACCCGTTCGCTTCGCTTGGCACGCCTCCACAATCCCTTAGCTACCGCGGCGAGCTCACGAGCCTTCAGATCGGCAACGGCTGCACGATTCGGGAGCAGGTCACGATGAACGCCGGGACCGCCGGCGGCGGCGGCATTACTCGTGTCGGCGATCGCGGATACTTCATGAATTGCAGTCACGTCGGACACGATTCCACCGTCGGTAATGACGTCGTGTTTGCGACCTCGGCGACATTAGGCGGGCACAGCGAGATCGGCGATTTTGTTTTCATCGGTGGTCTTTCCGCAGTGCATCAGTTCGGCCGGGTTGGTGCGCAAGTGATGATCGGCGGGCTGACCGGGGTTCGCAGCGACGTCATCCCGTTTGCGCTTGCGAGCGGTAGCTTCGCTGCGCTGACTGGCCTTAATGTCGTAGGAATGAAGCGACGCAAATTCTCGCGCGAGCGCGTCGCGGCGGTGCGCTCGTTCTATCAAAAGCTTTTTCACGGCCCGGGGGTATTTTCGGAGCGTCTCAGCGAGGTAAGGCATTTAGGGGATGCGGAGCCCGCGATCGCGGGGATACTCGCATTCATCGACGCTGGAAAAAATCGCGATCTGTGCCAGCCTGCGAGAGACGGAAGCACTCGATGATCCGATTGCCGGTACAGCGATGACGGAACGGATTGTGGATGCGTCATCGCCCGTTGGCTTGATCGCCGCCGGCGGCGTCATGCCATTCGCGGTGGCCGATTCCCTGGTCGCACGCGGCATCACCCCCGTCTTGTTTGCGTTGAAAGGCGTCTGCGATCCTGCGGCCGTGGAGCGCTTTCGTCACCACTGGATTTCGCTTGGCCAAGTCGGCAGGGCCGTAAGACTGTTTCGAGCCGAGAACTGCCGTGATCTGGTTTTCATCGGTACATTGGTGCGGCCCTCGCTCTCAGAGATCAGGCTCGATTGGGGGACGCTCCGCATCCTTCGGCCGTTGTGGGCTTCGTTCCGGGGCGGCGACGATCATCTGCTGTCGGGTGTCGGTCGCATCCTTGAGCAGGACGGCTTCCGCATGGTTGGGATCAAGGATATTGCCCCGGACCTGCTGATGCCTGAGGGATGCCTTACCCTGAGGGCCCCCGATGAGAAGGCGAGCGCCGATATCGCGAAGGGACGTGACGTGCTGCGTGCCCTCAGTCCCTTCGATATCGGTCAGGCGGTGGTAGTGATCGACGGCCACGTGGTCGGAGTCGAAGACATCGAAGGCACCGACGGACTGCTAGCGCGTATCGCCTGGCTTCGCAAAGAAGGTCGGCTTCGCGCGGCTCGCCGAGGCGTCCTGATCAAGGCGCCGAAGAGCGGACAGGATTTGCGGTTCGATCTCCCAACGATAGGACCGCAGACGATTAAAGGCGCCGGTGCGGCCGGACTTTCCGGCGTTGCCATCATCGCCGGTTACACCAGTGTCGTTGAGCCGCAACTCATGATCGAGACCGCCAACGCGGCGGGCCTGTTTGTCACCGGTTTACCCGCGTGATGCCCGGGCGCGCCGATCCTATCGTAGCACGGAAAGTTTTCCTGATCGCTACGGAGGAGTCCGGAGATCGGCTTGGGGCAAGCATGATGAAGGTGTTGCGGCAGCGCCTGGGCGACTCCGTGCGCTTCGAAGGGGTGGGTGGACAGTTGATGGCGCGCGAAGGGCTCGCATCCCTCTTCCCAATCGAAGAGCTTTCGATCATCGGGCTGGCGGCGGTCGTGAAGCGATTGCCGAAGATCCTGCGGCTGATCCGGACTACGGCCAATGCGGTGACGGAGACATCGCCCGACGCGCTCGTCATCATCGACAGTCCAGATTTCACCCATCGGGTCGCCAGGGGCGTTCGAGCCCGCGATCCTTCGATCCCGATCATCAACTACGTATCACCCTCGGTCTGGGCATGGAGGCCCGGCCGAGCCCGAGCGATGCGGACCTATGTCGATCAGGTGCTGGCGTTGCTGCCGTTCGAACCCGCCGAGTATCGTAAGCTCCGGGGCCCGCCATGCACCTACGTGGGTCATCCTCTCACTGAACAGATTGGCGTGCTCCGTCCGGGCGCGGAGGAACAGCAGCGCCGGGATCAAGCCCCGCCGGTTGTCCTGGTGCTGCCAGGAAGCCGCCGCAGCGAAATCGCGCACCACATGGCCGTATTCGGCGCAGCGGTGGGCCGGCTGCACTCGGCGGGCGTTGAATTCGAATTGATACTCCCCACGACGCCTCACTTGCAGGCAGAGGTCGCCAAAGGTCTCACGAACTGGCCGGTACAGCCGCGCGTCGTCATCGGGGAGCAGGATAAGCGGGCGGCGTTCCGGATCGCCCGCGCGGCACTCGCCAAGTCAGGCACGGTGACGCTGGAACTCGCGATTGCCGGGGTGCCCATGGTCGCAGCCTATCGAACCGGCGCCACCGAAGCTTGGATGCTTAGACGCGTGATCAACGTCAACTCGGTCATTCTGGCCAATCTGGTAGTCGGCACGAATGTCGTGCCTGAATATCTGCAACAGGACTGCACGCCGCAGAACCTGTCAAAGGCGCTAGGCGAGGTGCTGGCCGACACCGCACTGCGCCGTCAACAGGTCGATGCATTCGCGAAGATCGACGCCATCATGTCGACCGGCAATCAGCCCCCCAGCGTACGCGCCGCTGAAATCGTGCTGGCCACAATGCGGAAATCGGGGCGGCCAACCCAACGCTGATATGGCCGCTGCGCTTTACTTCCGTTTGTCGATCTCGAGGTAGTCCCGCCGGGCTACGCCAGTATAGAGCTGGCGCGGACGGCCGATCTTCTGGTGCGGGTCTTCGATCATTTCGCTCCACTGGCTGATCCAGCCCACCGTACGCGCCACCGCAAACAGCACCGTAAACATCGAGGTGGGGAAGCCCATCGCCTTCAGCGTGATGCCCGAATAGAAATCGACGTTCGGGTAGAGCTTGCGGTCGATGAAATATTGATCGTTGAGCGCGATCTTCTCGAGCTCCATCGCCACCTTCAGCATCGGATCGTCGCGATGACCGGTCTCAGCCAGCACCGCGTGGCACATCTTCTGCATGATCTTGGCGCGCGGATCGTAGTTCTTGTACACGCGGTGGCCGAAGCCCATCAGGCGGAACGGGTCGTTCTTGTCCTTGGCGCGGGCAATGTAGTGCGGGATGCGGTCGACCGAGCCGATCTCCTGCAGCATCTGCAGCGCCGCCTCGTTGGCACCGCCATGTGCCGGGCCCCAGAGGCAGGCGATGCCGGCGGCGACGCACGCGAACGGGTTGGCGCCCGAGGAACCGGCGAGGCGGACCGTCGAGGTCGAGGCGTTCTGCTCGTGATCGG